>CAMDCZ010000022.1 GCA_945890735.1 Bordetella parapertussis
GGTGTCGGTGGCCAAGACCAGCGATTTGACGGTTTGGTTGAGCGGCAAGCCCAACAGCACCGCGACATCCGCGCAGGTGCTTTTGCCGGGCGTGGGCGTTTTGGCCAGGGCTTGGCCAGCGGCAGGCCGGGCTTGCTGAGGCGGCAAGGCTTGGGCTTTCTCCATGTTGGCCGCGTAATCGCTGCTGGGGCAATACACGATGGCGTCCTCACCCGTGGCGGCCATCACCTGAAATTCTTCGCTCAAGTCGCCACCAATCGCGCCGCTGTCTGCGGCCACAGCGCGGTACTGCAAGCCAAAGCGGTCAAAGATGCGTCGGTAGGCCTGGGCCATGCCTTGGTAGCTGGCCTTGGCGGCTTCGCCGGTGCGGTCAAAGCTGTAGGCGTCTTTCATGATGAATTCGCGCCCGCGCATGAGGCCAAAACGGGGCCGGCGTTCGTCGCGGAACTTGGTTTGGATTTGGTAGAAATTTTTCGGCAGCTGCTTGTAGCTGCGCAATTCTTGGCGAGCGATGTCAGTCACCACTTCTTCGCTGGTGGGTTGCACCACGAAATCTCGACCATGGCGGTCACGAATGCGCAGCAACTCGGGGCCCATCTTCTCGAAACGGCCGGTCTCTTGCCACAGCTCGGCGGGTTGCACCACGGGCATGGTCAGCTCAATCGCCAGCGCACGGTTCATTTCTTCCCGCACGATCGCTTCGACTTTGCGGATCACCCGCAAGCCCATGGGCATGTAGGTGTAAATACCAGCCCCCAGCTTTTTGATCATGCCTGCACGCATCATCAATTGATGACTGGCCACTTCAGCGTCAGCAGGGGCTTCTTTGAGGGTGGAAATGAGAAATTGTGAGGCTTTCATGCGCGGAAATGGCTGCCAGGAGCGATGGAAAAACGTAGGTCTGACCTCTTGATGCCAGCCCGATGCTGTGCATAATGGTTGCAGTTGAAATTTTGAGGTTTGATTATGCTTGACCGGGACGGCTTTCGGCCCAACGTCGGCATCATTTTGCTCAACCAAAAGAACCAGGTTTTTTGGGGCAAGCGCATCCGAACCCACAGTTGGCAGTTCCCGCAAGGCGGTATCGACCGCGGCGAAACGCCCGAGCAGGCGATGTACCGGGAATTGCAAGAAGAGGTCGGGCTTCAGGCGGAGCATGTGCGCATCGTGGCTCGGACCCGTGATTGGTTGCGCTATGAGGTGCCAGACCGCTACATCCGCAAGGATGCTCGTGGCCACTACAAAGGACAAAAGCAAATCTGGTTTTTGTTACAAATGGTCGCGGCTGACCATGCCTTGAACCTGCGCGCCAGCACCCATCCCGAATTCGACGCTTGGCGTTGGAACAACTATTGGGTTCCCCTGGAATCGGTGGTGGAGTTCAAGCGGGGGGTCTACGAAATGGCGCTGACCGAGCTTGCACGTTACCTGCCCCGCCAAGAACACAAAACCCGGTTTTTGCGACAAGGGCCTCGCAGCTTGAACAGCCCACACCAACTGTCCCAGCCCGACGAACACGGCGGCAGCGACACCCCCGACCAGTGAGCCAAGGCTAGTCGGCCAGTGTGCGCATCAACACCAGGTTGTCGCGGTGCACCATCTCTGCTTCGGCCACATAGCCCAACAGCTTTTCAATGTCGGTCGAGGCTTTTTTGCACAACAAGCGCATTTCTGCGCTGGCGTAATTGGCCAAACCACGGGCCAACTCTTGGCCTTGCTCGTCGCACACCGCGATCACATCACCGCGCGAAAAATCGCCTTTGACGCTGTGCATGCCAATAGGCAACAGGCTTTTGCCCTCTTGCAGCACCTTGACTACCGCACCGGCATCGATGGTGATGGCGCCGCGCAATTGCAGGTGGTCAGCCATCCATTGTTTGCGAGCTTGCTGTTTTTGCGTCGGCGCGACCAACAAAGTGCCGATGCTCTCGCCCGCCGCCAAGCGCAACAAGGCATCGGGTTCGCGGCCCCAGGCGATCACGGTGCTCGCCCCTGAGCCAGCAGCCCGTTTGGCCGCCAAGATTTTGGTCAACATACCGCCGCGGCCAATGCTCGAACCTGCGCCCCCGGCCATCAACTCGAGCTCGGGGTCACCAGCTTGTCCAATGGGAATCAGGTGGGCTTGGGGGTCTTTGCGTGGGTCGGCGCTGAACAAACCCTTTTGATCGGTCAAGATCACCAGGGCATCGGCCTCAACCAGGTTGGCCACCAAGGCGCCCAGGGTGTCGTTGTCGCCAAACTTGATTTCATCGTTGACAACGGTGTCGTTTTCGTTGATCACCGGCAACACCCCATGGGCGAGCAAGGTGTTCAAGGTCGAGCGGGCATTCAAGTAGCGCTCTCGGTCGGCCAAATCGGCATGTGTCAACAGCACCTGGGCGCTGCCCAAACCATGTTCGCGCAATTTGCTTTCGTACATCTGCGCCAAACCCATCTGGCCCACCGCGGCTGCAGCCTGCAGTTCATGGATTTCATGGGGCCTTGTGGTCCAGCCCAAGCGTTTCATGCCCTCGGCGATGGCACCGCTGGAGACCATGATGACTTCTCTTTTGGGCTCTGCACGCATCAGCAGCGCGATTTGGCGACACCACTCGCCAATGGCCTGTTCGTCCAGGCCGCGGCCTTCGTTGGTGACCAGGCTTGAACCCACCTTGACCACCAAGCGGCGGGCGTCTTGCAGGATGCGGGTATGGTCTGCCATCGGCTTGCTCAGGGAGAATCGGTGCCAACTGGCAAAGCTGCGAAGCGGGGATCGGGCGCTTCCTCCACCTGGGTGGACTTGAATTGCGCTTGCAAGTGGTCGAATACCGCCCGCACCAAGCCTTCACAGCCTTCGCGGTTGAGGGCAGAGATTTCAAACACCGGGCCTTTGTACTTGAAGCGCTTGACGAAATCTTTGACCCGTGCAGCGCGTTCATCGGCTGGCACCATGTCGAGTTTGTTGAGCACCAGCCAACGGGGCTTGGCATACAGCTCAGGGTCGTATTTTTTCAATTCGAGCACGATGGCTTTGGCCTGCGCCACAGGGTCGACGGCGTCGTCAAACGGCGCCAAATCGACCATGTGCAACAGCAAGCGGGTGCGCTGCAAATGGCGCAAAAACTGGTGTCCCAGGCCTGCGCCTTCAGCAGCACCTTCGATCAGGCCGGGCAGATCGGCCACGACAAAGCTTTGCTCGGCCGCGACGCGCACCACACCCAAATTCGGGTGCAAGGTGGTGAACGGGTAATCGGCGATCTTGGGCCGGGCGTTGGAGATCGCGCTGATCAGCGTGGACTTGCCTGCGTTGGGCATGCCCAAGAGGCCAACATCGGCCAAGACCTTGAGCTCGAGCTTGAGGTTTTTGCGGTCACCGGGCCAGCCGGGGGTTTTTTGTCGGGGGGCGCGGTTGATCGAGCTTTTGAAGCGCATGTTGCCAAACCCACCGTCACCGCCTTTGGCGATCATGATGACCTCGCCGGGGGTGAGCAACTCGAACAGCACGTCATTGGTGTCAGCGTCAATCAGCATGGTGCCCACCGGCATCTTGAGGATGATGTCGTCACCGGCTGCGCCAAACATGTCCGAGCCCATGCCGTGTTGACCGCGTTTGGCCTCATGGCGTTTGGAGAACCGAAAGTCCACCAAGGTGTTCAGGCTGGCATCGGCCACGGCAAAGACATGGCCGCCCCGACCACCATCGCCGCCGTTGGGGCCGCCAAATTCTTTGTATTTTTCGTGACGAAACGAGACACAGCCGTTCCCGCCGTCGCCGGCGATCACGTCGATATACGCTTCATCTACGAATTTCATGGGGGTATCTTAAAGAGAAAAGCCCCGACGAGCGGGGCTTTCGCTGAGTTTGAACGCTGGATCAGAGTGGTGTCACGTTGACCAAATGCTTGTTCAAAGCGCCTTTGATGGAGAAGGAAACATGTCCTTCCACCAAAGCGAACAAGGTGTGGTCTTTGCCAATACCGACATTGGTGCCAGGGTGGAACTTGGTGCCACGTTGGCGGACGATGATCGCGCCAGCTGTGATGTGCTCGCCGCCAAAGGCTTTGACGCCGAGCATTTTGGGTTGGGAATCGCGGCCGTTTCGCGTGGAACCGCCGCCTTTTTTCTGTGCCATGGTGCTTGCTCCTTAGCCTTGGATAGAGGCAATCTGCAGTTCAGTGAACTGTTGACGATGGCCTTGACGTTTTTGGTAATGCTTGCGACGGCGCATTTTGAAAATGCGCACTTTGTCGTGCTTGCCGTGGGCCACAACCATGGCCTTGACAGATGCACCGGACACCAAGGGTGTGCCAACCTTGAGATCAGCGCCGTTTCCGACAGCCAACACCTGGTCAATCACGATTTCTTGGCCAACGTCCGCAGCGATCTGTTCTACTTTGATTTTTTCGCCGGCTGACACGCGATACTGCTTGCCACCGGTTTTTATGACTGCGTACATACGAACCTCTGAAAGATAGACTCTTCATTGCTCTGCCAACGGATTTCAGCAGAGCCAAATATTTTAGCACGTTATGGCGGAAATGGGCGTTCAAACCCTTCCTCCCAGCCAGCCCTCCCTATAATTCCGAGATAAACATGGAAAGTCACCTTGGACACCACTGAAGCTAAACCCTCCAAGGCCTACCCTGGCCTGATTGGCATGGACATGCTGGCGGTTGACGGTTTGATCACCGCCCGCCTGTCTTCTGGTGTCCCACTGGTGGGTCAAGTCGCGCAGCACATCATTTTGGCCGGGGGCAAGCGCTTACGTCCGGTGCTGTTGCTGCTGATGGCTGGGGCCTTGGGCTACAAAGGCGCCGACCACCACAAATTGGCTGCGGTGATTGAATTCATCCACACCGCCACCCTGCTCCATGACGACGTGGTCGACGATTCCAACCTGAGGCGCGGCCGCCCCACCGCCAACGCCATGTTCGGCAACCCTGCCAGCGTCTTGGTAGGCGACTTTTTGTATTCTCGCGCCTTCCAAATGATGGTGGAGTGCCAAGACATCCGCATCCTGGACACGGTCGCTGAGGCCACCAACGTGATTGCCGAAGGCGAGGTGCTGCAACTCATGAACATGCACGATGCCTCCTTGGACACCGAATCGTATTTGCGCGTGATTCGCAGCAAAACCGCCAAATTGTTCGAGGCCAGCACCCGTTTACCTGCCATTTTGACCAAGGCTGACCCGGTCCTCGAAGCGGCGTGCGCCCATTACGGCCAGGCTTTGGGCACAGCTTTTCAGGTGATTGACGATGTACTGGACTACGACGGCGACGCCACTGTCATGGGTAAAAACCTGGGTGATGATTTGCGCGAGGGCAAAGCCACGCTTCCTCTGATCATCGCCATGCAACGGGGCAACGCGGCACAGTGCGCCTTGATCAAACACGCGATTGAACAAGGCGAGGTGGCTGCCTTGCATGACATCGCGCAGATCGTGCGTGAAACTGGCGCCATGCAGTTCACCCGGGAAGCCGCCTCGGCAGAGGCGCAGGTGGCCTTGAACCAGTTGGTCAACTTGCCAGCCAGTGACTACAAATTGGCTTTACAAGAAGTCGCCGAACAACTCCTGACCCGTCAAAGCTGAAGTCACTCTTCGGGTGGTGGCGCTGGCTTGGGTTTGGGAGGCTTGTAGGTGACGTCACGCTGAACGCGCACCACCTTGAACAAACAGTCGCGCTTGAGTTCGCCATTTTTGATTTTGTCGCAATACGTCGCACTGCCTGCGTAACTGCCCAAACAATGGTGTTTTTTGTCTGGGTCTTCCAGTTTGGAGCATTCCGCCAAGTCGCCAGCCATGGCTTGTGAAATGCCAAGCGCCATGATCACAGTTAAAAAAACCTGTTTGCGCATGTGTACTGACTTTCTGTGGGTGCGATCTGAGGTCCGATAGCCGCCATGGCGGTCGACCCATCAGGATCCTTCCAATAAAAACTTTTTGGTTTCTTGAAGCAACTTCAAGGCTTCATCTTCCTTGCCTGCTTTGAAGAGTTTTTCGCCCTCTTCACGCATCGCTTTGGCTTTTTCCACATCGGCACCTGTGCGCTTGGTCTTCAAAAAGGCCACGTCCACGTATTTCATTTCACAAGGCACAGGACCTGCGCAATGGGCAAAAGCCAACGACTGCAATGACAACAAAATGGAGACTAACAACAAGCGTTTCATGGTTTCCTCGCGCGAATGCGGACTGGGTGATGACCCAAGGATTTTAACCACTCCTTCATGGCATGCCTTCCCTGTACTTCAGCGACGAAACCTGCTGGCTTGGGGCCCATATCCCCATGGTGCCGGGTGTGAACAACAAAATCAGGGAATTCCGTGTTCAAGACAAATATTCAACATATTTCCTATATTTCAGTCATTTATTGAATAAATAAGCAAATACAAACAGTTTTGTCTATTCCAAATGAAATAATGGCGCTTGACATTGTCTCCATTACACAGCCTTGCAGGATGGTCTATGCGTTCAAACTATTACCTGGATTTTTTACAACAAGTCAAAACAATCAGCGTGGCCAATGAGGCCGTGCTGAATGATCCAATTTGTAAACAGGTGCTTGAAGAGATCGCTTTGGCCGAACAAAACAAACAACCCTTGACGGTGTCACTGGTGATGCGCTTGCGGCACGTGGCCTCGCCGGCCACCTTGCACCGAAAACTGGACTTGTTGATTCGCGCCAATTTGGTTTGCGCCACCTTTGAAGGCAGCAATAAACGCACCAAATTCATGACATTGACCGATGCTGGTCACAAGTACTTTCACAAACTCTCCATGGTGATCGAATCGCTGAAACTCTCACACAGTCCTTGAGTGGCGCTTCATTTAACAGTGAGTTGAAGTAACGCTGTGCCCACACAGTGGTCCCTACATTGGGGACATGAGCACGCTCCATCCAACCCAAGACCCACAGCAACAAGACCAGCAGGTGGTTGACTGGCTGAGCCAATTGCTGCGGCATGCACTCCAGTCTCGGGCGTCAGACATTCACCTAGAACCCTACGAATCGTTGCTGCGCATCCGCATGCGAATCGACGGATTACTGCATGAAGTGACAGCACCGCCTGCGACCATGAGAGACCGCATCCTCTCGCGTATCAAAGTGCTGTCCAAGTTGGACATTGCCGAGAAAAGACTGCCGCAAGATGGGCGGATGCAATTTTCCCTGGAAAAACGGCTGGTTGACTTGCGTGTCAGCACCCTGCCCACCCTGCATGGTGAAAAAGCGGTTTTGCGGATTTTGGATTTCAAAACCCAAACCTTGAACTTTGACGCCCTCGGCTTAGAACCAGCCGCGCAAACGAAGCTGGTCCATGCCATCAACCGGCCCCACGGCATGGTCTTGATCACTGGCCCGACGGGCTCAGGCAAAACCGTGACCTTGTACACCTGCTTGGCGCATCTGAATTCCCCGAGGATCAATATCGCCACGGTCGAAGATCCCGCTGAGATCATGCTGCCGGGCATCAACCAAGTCAATGTGAATGACAAGCTGGGTTTGAATTTTGCGGCGGCCTTGCGGTCATTGCTCCGCCAAGACCCCGATGTGCTGATGTTGGGTGAGATACGGGACGCCGAGACAGCGGACATGGCGGTCAAAGCATCCCAAACCGGTCACCTCGTGTTGTCGACACTTCACACCAATGATGCGCCCAGTACTTTGGTCCGCCTGAACCAGATGGGCATCGCCGGATTCAATTTGGCCAGCAGCATTTCCTTGGTCACGGCACAGCGCCTGGTCAGGCGCTTGTGTGCCGAATGCAAGACAGCTGTGCCTGGGCAAGGTCGATTTCGCCCTGTCGGGTGCTCCGCATGCCAAGACGGTTTTTCGGGGCGACTTGCCATCCATCAAGTCATGCCGATCACAGAGGCCATGCAAGCCCTGATTTTGGAGAAATCGCCCTTGCATCGGATAGCCGCTCAAGCTGCCAGTGAAGGGGTGCAAACATTGCGCGAATCTGGGCTGTCCAAGGTGCGTCAAGGGGAGACTTCCTTGGAAGAAATCATGAGCGTCACGGATGGCTGATATCTCATTGAAGCAACTGACTGGCTTTACCCACCAGTTGGCTACTTTGCTGGGCGCAGGCATTCCATTGCTGCAAGCCCTGGAAACCATGGCCATCAGCGCACCGAGCCAACCTGTGCAAACGCTGGTCAACACTTTGCGCATGTCGGTATCCAATGGCCATTCATTTCAACAGGCATTGTCCCAAGCCAAGGTTTTTGACGCCTTTTTTTGCCAATTGGTCGCTGCTGGCGAACTCTCTGGCAACCTCGACCTGGTGTTGCAACGCTTGGGTGCACACTTGGAAAAGCAACATGCCTTGCGACAGCAGGTCAAATCAGCCATGGTCTACCCCGCAGCGGTACTGACCATCGCCGTATTGGTCATCACGGTGATCTTGGTATGGGTTGTGCCTGTTTTTGAAGGCATTTTTGGGTCTTTTCAAAGCGAGCTTCCAACGGCAACCTTGTGGGTGTTGCAGCTGAGCCAAGCCATGGTGAACCATGGTCCTGCGGTTGTTTCATGCAGTGTGCTGTGTGCTTGGTCTGTTCGGCACGTCTACCAAAGACAGCTTCAGTGGCAATTGAAAGGGGCCATTCACGTGTTGCGCATTCCTGTTTGGGGGGCGTTCATCTGCATAAGTACATTGGCGGCTTGGACCCGGTGCCTGTCAACCTTGGTCAATGCCAGTGTGCCTTTGTTGGATGCCCTGGAGGTCACGGCTGGGGTCTGCCATAACCGCGCATTCAGCCTCACCACCCTGGCAGTCCGCCACAGCGTCTCGCAAGGTCGCAGTTTGGCCCAAGCCATGCAATCGGTCTACCCCTTGTACCCCGGCTCCGGTATTGAGCAGAGTTTATTTCCCGTGATGCTGGTGCAAATGGTCGCCATTGGAGAGGAGTCAGGTGCCTTGGCGCACCTGCTGGCACGTGCTGCACAGGACCTTGAGCAACAGGTCGAACAGCAGACCCAGTCCATGCTGCAACTGCTAGAGCCCTTGATGCTGGTTGTCTTGGGCGGTGTGGTCGGTGGTTTGGTGGTGGCTTTGTACCTGCCCGTTTTTCAATTGGGGCAATTGATGTGAGCGTGTTTCATATAGACTTTCAGCATGGCCTCACCCAGTTTTCATCGCATCGGTTTAACCGGCGGCATTGGCAGCGGTAAAACCACATTGGGTCGGATGTTGGTGGCGCGTGGCATCCCCTTGGTTGACGCCGATGCTATTTCCCACCAAGTCACCGCGCCTCAAGGCGCTGGCATTGAGCCGATCAGGCAGCAATTTGGTGATGCCTTCATCAACGCGCAAGGCGCTTTGGACCGTGACCGCATGCGCCAACATGTGTTCACCAACCCCGAAGCCAAACTGGCACTGCAAAGCCTGCTTCACCCCCTGATTCAGCAATCCATCAACCAAGCGATGGATACCGCGGCACAACAGGGTCATACCATGGTACTGCTTGACATCCCCTTATTGGTTGAATCTTTGCGCTGGCGTGGTCTGCTGGACAAGGTCATCGTGGTCGACTGCAGTGAACAAACGCAAGTCAGGCGGGTCATGGCTCGCAATCACATGAGCGAAGCCGATGTTCGCCAAATCATGGCAAACCAAGCCAAGCGCTCAGAGCGTTTGGCTGCTGCAGATGTGGTGGTTTTCAATGACGAAGACGACTTGGCCCATCTGCAAGCGCAGGCGCTGGGAATCATGCTGGCTTGATAAGATTTGGCCTTTGGAACCGGTCTCTTCAGCGGTTATCATTTCGGTTGTCATTCAAACCACCAGGCCAGCACTGTCCGTGATTCTCTACGAACACCCATTCAATGAGCGTATTCGCACTTATTTGCGGTTGGAATACCTGCTTGGGCGATTCGAACATTTGCTGCTGCGCACGTCAGAGATCGATCACCATTTCGCACTGACCACTTTGTTTGAAATTGTGGAAGTGGGAGGGCGTTCGGATTTGAAATCAGACATCCTCAAAGAACTCGAACGACACAAGCAGCAATTTTTGAGTTACCGTGGCAACCCCTCGGTGTCAGAGGACGTGTTGGATGATTTGCTCAAACGCATCGATCAGTGCCTGCAAGGCTTCAATACCTTTGGTGGACGCCTCAGCCATTGCGTGACCGACAGCGACTTCCTCAGCAGCTTGCGCAACCGGGTGGCCGTGCCAGGCGGTACCTGCGCTTTTGACTTACCCAGCTACCACGCTTGGCAACAACGCGACCCAGACCAGCGTCGCCAAGACATTTTGAAATGGTCTGAGCCCCTCAAAGCGCTCAACGACAGCGTTGGGTTGTTGATGCGGTTATTGCGCGAAAGCGGTTCCCCTCAGCGCGTGATGGCCACACAGGGTCAATTTCAACAAGCCCTGCCGCAGGGCCGCTTTCAAATGATGCGTGTCTTCATCGACCCATCACTGGGTTTGGTGCCAGAGATCAGTGGCAACCGCATGATGGTTTGGGTACGCTTGATTCACCAGTCTTGGGAAGCCAAACCCCAAGCCGCGGTGGGCAATGCCGAATTTGAAATCGAGCTTTGCGCCTAAGCCAACCAATCTAAGACCGGTACTGTGCCCGGCAACAATGGCGATACCGCCACAGGCAATCGCTGCCAACTGAACTGCTGACCTTCTTTCATCTGCAATTCGCCAGACCATTGCATGACTTTGCAAAAGTGCAAATCCACCAAGGCATGGGGATAGTCGATGCGCTCGGTTTTCCAAGGGATGGGGGCATGAATGGAGATGCCAAGCTCTTCATGCAACTCGCGCTGCAGGGCTTGAGCCACGGTTTCACCAGGTTCCAACTTGCCGCCGGGAAATTCCCAATAGCCGGCATAGGCTTTGCCGGGGGGTCGGGTGGTGAGCAAAAAGCGACCATCGGGCTGGAACAGCACGCCCACGGCCACCAAGGTCAAAGCCCGGTCCGCCCCGCCCTCGCGGGGCAACTGTGGATCGGCAACTCGAACCGGCGGGAAAGACGCGCCTTGGGTCATGGGCTCAATGACCCAGTCGCCCAGCCAAGTCTCTGGCGAATTGGTAGGCCACGCGTCCGCTGCGTGAGCCTCGCTCCAAGGCCCAAACCAAGGCCTCGGGGTGCGCTTTCTCACAGTCTGCCAAAGGCACGCCCAGCGAGACCAGCCATTGGTTGACGATCTGCAAATATGCTTCTTGGCTGAATGGGTAAAAACTCACCCACAAACCAAATCGCTCGGAGAGGGAGATTTTTTCTTCGATCACTTCACCCGGATGCACTTCACCGTCTTCGGTGTGCTGATAGCTCAGGTTGTCCTTCATGTACTCGGGCAACAGGTGGCGTCGGTTGCTGGTGGCATAGATCAAGACATTGGGCGTGGTGGCCGCCACGGTGCCATCGAGGATGGATTTCAAGGCTTTGTAGCCAGGCTCGCCCTCGTCAAAACTCAGGTCGTCGCAAAAAACGATGAATTTTTCAGGCCGCGCAGACACCACATCGATGATGTCGGGCAAATCGGTCATGTCTTGCTTGTCGACTTCGATCAACCGCAAGCCTTGGGCTGCGTAGGTGTTCAAACACGCTTTCACCAAGGATGATTTACCTGTGCCCCGAGCGCCGGTGAGCAGCACATTGTTGGCAGGCAAGCCTTGGAGGAATTGCAGGGTGTTGCGTTGGATTTTTTCTTTTTGGAGGTCGATTTCCTGCAAATCAGCCAAAGCCATGCTGCCAACATGCTTCACCGGCTCCAAAACGCCATGGCCGTTGCTGCGCTTGCGATAACGAAAAGCCACGCTGGCTTGCCAATCGGGCGCATGCAAAGCTTGCGGCAGCACCGCTTCGATGCGCGCCATCAATACTTCAGCACGGTGGAGCATTCGCTCTAAAGCGTCGTTGATCGACATGTCAACTTCTGTAGTCTGCGTTGATGGTCACGTAGTCGTGGCTGAGGTCGCAGGTCCACACCTGGTCGTGCGCTGGGCCTCTGCCCAACACCACGCGGATGGTGATTTCGTCTTGCTTCATCACCCGCTGTCCGTCGGCTTCTTGGTAAGCCGGGTGACGGCCTCCTTGGGTGGCCACATGCACATCGTCCAAGTACAGCTCAATCAAGCTTTGATCGAGGTCGTCAATACCGGCGTAGCCAACCGCTGCCAAAATCCGACCCAGGTTGGGGTCGCTGGCAAAAAAAGCGGTTTTGACCAGGGGTGAATGGGCAATCGCATACGCCACTTGCCGACATTCAGCAGCCGTTCGGCCACCTTCGATCTTGACTGTGATGAACTTGGTGGCACCCTCGCCGTCACGCACGATGGCTTGCGCGAGCAATCTCGCCACGTCCGTGAGGGCTGCTTTGAGGGATTGTGCGGAGGCGCTGTCCCAGTTGTTCAACACCGGCAAGCCTGATTGACCAGTGGCCATGACCACAAAGGAATCATTGGTGGAAGTGTCACCATCGATCGATATGCGGTTGAAAGACGCCTCTGCCAACTCGGTGGCGAGCGGACTCATCAGTTCAGGGGCGACAGCAGCATCGGTGGCCAAAAAACCCAGCATGGTAGCCATGTTGGGGCGGATCATGCCTGCACCCTTGGCAATGCCAGTGATGTTGACCGTTTGGCCATCGATCTGGATTTGGCGACTCACCGCTTTGGGCAAGGTGTCGGTCGTCATGATGGCTTGCGCGGCATGGACCCAGTTGTCCTCGCTGCTGGCCGCCAAGGCCTTGGGCAAACCATCGACGATGCGTTGGTAAGGCAACGGCTCCATGATCACGCCAGTGGAAAAAGGCAATACCTGCTCGGGCGCAATGTGGCACAAGTTGGCCAGTGCAGCACACACTGCGTTGGCGTGTTGTAAACCAGACTCGCCAGTGCCTGCATTGGCCACCCCGGTATTGATCACCAGTGCGCGTATGCCTTGAGAGGCCGCCAGATGCGAGCGACACATTTGAACCGGTGCTGCACAAAACCGGTTTTGGGTGAACACAGCACCCACGCTTGTGCCAGGTGCCAATTCAAAAACAGTCAAGTCTTTGCGGTTGGCTTTACGCACCCCCGCTTCGGTGATGCCGATACGCACCCCTTTGACCGCATGCAATTCATGGGCCTGGGCGACATGCAAATTCACAGCCATGGTTTAAGCCAACTTTCCGTGGCAATGCTTGTACTTTTTGCCACTGCCGCACGGGCAGGGCTCGTTGCGCCCCACAGCGGGAACATTGGAAGCCAAGCGTTGCTCACCAGAGATGACCTGGGCTTGCCCTGTTTCATCGGGTGCGGTGTAGGTCAGGTTGGTCACCGCATCCGCTCGGGCTTCAATCGCCTGGGCAGCCGCCGCCACTTGTGAGGTGGTTTCGATTTGCACCGTCATCAAAATACGGGTGACTTCGTTTTTCACCACATCCAACAACTGGCCAAAAAGCTCGAATGCTTCGCGCTTGTATTCTTGCTTGGGCTGCTTTTGGGCATAGCCGCGCAAGTGAATACCTTGGCGCAAATAGTCCAGCGACGACAGATGTTCGCGCCAATGGCTGTCAATGTTTTGCAACAACACGCCACGCATGAATGGGGTGAACGACTCAACGCCGACCAATGCCAATTTGTCCTCAAAGTGCTTGTGGGCAGCTTGAATGACGATGTCTTCAATGTCTTGGTCGCTGATGGCTTGCGCTTGCTGCACCATGTTGACCAGCGCAATCTCGAGATGCCATTCATTGAGCAACACATTTTGCAGGCCAGGAATGTCCCATTGCTCTTCGACCGATTCGTGTGGCACAAACTGCCTGACCAAATCCGCAAAGCAGCCTTCGCGCAAATTGGCAATCTGAGCGTTTAAATTGGAGGCATCCAAAATATCATTGCGCTGCTGGTAAATCACTTGACGCTGATCGTTTGACACATCGTCGTATTCCAGCAATTGCTTGCGGATGTCAAAGTTGCGTGATTCGACTTTGCGTTGTGCACTCTCGATGCTGCGGGTGACCATGCCAGCTTCAATCGCCTCACCCTCTGGCATTTTCAGGCGTTCCATGATCGCTTTCACACGCTCACCTGCAAAGATGCGCATGAGCGAATCATCCAAGCTCAGGTAAAAACGTGAAGAGCCAGGGTCACCTTGTCGGCCCGATCGGCCACGCAACTGGTTGTCAATCCGGCGCGATTCGTGGCGTTCGGTTGCGATGATGCGCAAGCCGCCGACCGATTTCACGAAGGCATGGTCTTTGGCCCATTGGTCACGCAACGCAGCCACCTTGCTCTGTTTGTCCGACTCGCTCAATTGCTCGTCGGACTCCACTGCCGTCACGCTCTTTTCGATGTTGCCCCCCAGCACGATGTCGGTACCGCGACCAGCCATGTTGGTGGCAATGGTGATGGCCTTGGGTGCACCGGCTTGTGCCACGATGTCGGCTTCACGCGCATGTTGCTTGGCGTTGAGCACTTCATAGGGCAAATTGGCCTTGCCCAACATGTCGGCCAACAGTTCGGACAATTCGATCGAGGTGGTACCCACCAACACAGGTTGGCCACGCTCATGGCATTCACGGATGTCATCGATCGCAGCTTTGTATTTCTCGTCAGCCGTTTTGTAAACCCGGTCGAGTTGGTCATCGCGCTTGCTGGGTTTATTGGGGGGAATCAGCACGGTTTCCAAGCCGTAAATTTCTTGGAACTCATAGGCTTCTGTGTCTGCTGTGCCGGTCATGCCCCCGAGTTTTTCGTACAAGCGGAAATAATTTTGGAATGTGATCGACGCCATGGTCTGGTTTTCGGCCTGGATCGCCACACCCTCTTTGGCTTCAACCGCTTGGTGCAAGCCATCGCTCCAACGGCGGCCTGACATCAAACGGCCAGTGAACTCGTCAACGATCACGATTTCGCCGCCTTGGTTCACGTAGTGCTGGTCACGGTGATACAGATGGTGGGCGCGCAATGCCGCATACAGGTGGTGAACCAAGCTGATGTGTGATGGGTCATAGAGTGAGGCGCCTGCAGGCAACATACCCAAATCCGCCAGGATTTTCTCGGCCTTCTCATGCCCCAATTCGGTCAGGAACACTTGGTGGGATTTTTCATCCAAGGTGAAGTCGCCAGGGGTGATGACACCCTCGCCAGTGCGCAAATCCATTTCGCCTTCTTGGCGAGTCAGGTGAGGAACCACCTTGTTCATGGCAAGGTAGGTTTCCGTGTGGTCTTCTGCTTGGCCGCTGATGATCAAAGGCGTGCGGGCCTCGTCGATCAAGATGGAGTCCACCTCGTCAACGATGGCGTAATTCAGAGCCCTTTGCACACGCTCGGAGGCTTCATAAACCATGTTGTCGCGCAAATAATCGAAACCGTATTCGTTGTTGGTGCCGTAGGTGATGTCAGATTGATAGGCCGCTTGTTTTTCTTCGCGCGTGAGTTGCGACAAGTTGATGCCAACACTCAAACCAAGGTAGTTGTAGAGGCGACCCATCCACTGGGCGTCGCGGTTGGCCAAGTAATCGTTGACCGTGACCACATGCACACCGCGTCCGCTCAGCGCGTTGAGGTATACCGCCAAGGTGGCGGTCAAGGTTTTACCCTCCCCGGTGCGCATCTCGGCGATCTTGCCTTGGTGCAATGCGATGCCACCCACCATCTGCACGTCGAAGTGCCGCATTTTCATGACTCGTTTGGAGCCCTCGCGCACCACGGCAAAGGCTTCTGGCAACAATGCGTCCAAGCTTTCACCAGCTTGAAAGCGTTGCTTGAATTCATCTGTCTTGGCGCGCAAAGCCTCCTCGCTGAGGGAAGTCAGGCTGGTCTCTAAGGCATTGATGCGCTCGAGGGTTTTGCGGTATTGCTTCAACAGCCGGTCATTGCGGCTACCGAAAAGTTGGGTCAGAAGATTGAAGGCCATGCAAGCTTTGCGTCCACACACTGCCGAGGGGCATGCCATGGGCGCACATTCCTTTGTTGAAGCTTGTGATTTTAACCGTCCACACGGTTCATAATTCCCCATGAGCCGACCACCACACCAGCACCCGCCCGGGACGCCCGTCATGACCGCCATCACCCAGTCGGCTTCTTTGGCCAGCCTGCTGGATGTTCATCGCCGTTCCGTGCACTACCTCGATGCCATTCAATCGGTCTTGCCCGCTGGTTTGGGCCCTCAAATCAAAGCCGGGCCTATCGATGAAGACGGCTGGTGCCTGCTGGTGCAACACAATGCCGCCGGCGCCAAACTGCGCCAATTGCTGCCTTCGATCACTGCGCACCTTCGCGCCAAGGGTTTGCCTGTCAATCAAATACGTATCAAAGTGATGAGCACCCGTTGAGCCATCGGCTCGGATGAAGTGTTATGGTCTGCCGATAACCACACATCGCTGCTGTATGCGAATCACTGTTTTCACCACACCGCTACTCACGCCCTTGCTGCAATGGTTGTCAGTGCGCATCCTCAAGCAGCTTGGTTGGACACTGACAGGTTCCATGCCGGCCAATACCCCACAAAGTGTCGTCATTGCCGCACCGCACACCAGCAACTGGGACTTTCCCTTTACCTTGATGGTGGCTTTTGCCATGAAGCTCAATATCCAGTGGATGGGCAAACAACAATTGTTTCGTTTTCCTTTTGACCACCTGATGCGTTGGCTGGGCGGCATCCCTGTCGACCGGTCCCAATCGAGCAACTTGGTGGATGCTTCTATTCAGACTTTGCAGCATGCGCCCTCCGATCTCCATTTGGTTGTGCCGCCGGAGGGCACGCGCAGCAAGTCAACGCATTGGAAAACCGGCTTTTACTTCATCGCTTTGGGTGCCCGCGTACCCATTGTTTTGGGCTACATGGACTTTGCAACCAAACACAGCGGCCTGGGTCCGGCCTTTGTACCCACCGGCCATTTGGAAGCTGACATGGCGCACATCAAGGCCTTTTACGCGGGCTTCAAAGGTAAAAACCCAGACCAGTTTGAGATCACATGATCGAAAAAAAACCAGCCCTCTTTGGGAGGTGCTGGTTGGTGAGATGGTGCCGATTATCGGATTCGAACTGATGACCTACCGCTTACAAGGCGGTTGCTCTACCAACTGAGCTAAATCGGCATGGCTTGCATTCTAACGAATGCCAGGGGACATGTTGGTGAATTATTTCACCCGCTTGAGCTGGGGGCGGCCAACGCCGCCACCCGATGGTGCAGGTGTCTGTGGCGGGTTTGGCGCAGAGGGCTGTGCGGTCGCGGTCGGTGGTTCAAGGTCCACCGGCGCAGGAAAGGCCATGCCTTGTCCATTTTCTTTGGCATAGATCGCAATGACTCTGGCCATCGGGACAGAGATTTCCCGTGCCACCCCACCAAAACGTGCTTTGAAAACAATCAAATCATTGGTCAACTGCAAATGACTGGTGGCATCAAAACTGATGTTGAGAACGATCTCACCGTTATTCACATATTCACGTGGCACTTTCACCGAGTCATCCACCGATACGGCGACATAGGGCGTGAAGCCATTGTCAGCGCACCACTCATGCAGAGCACGCACCAAATAGGGCCGCGTGGAAGAAGACTGGGTGATGTTGATCATGGCGAAAGCTTACTTGCGCATGACCTTTTCAGACGGGGTCAATGCTTCAATGTAAGCGGGACGTGAAAAAATCCGCTCGGCATATTTCAGCAAAGGCGCCGCATTTTTGGACAACTCGATGCCATAGTGATCCAAGCGCCACAACAGGGGTGCGATGGCAACATCCAACATGGAGAAGTTATCACCCAGCATGAACTTGTTTTTCAAGAACACGGGGGCAAGCTGGGTCAAGCGGTCACGGATATGCGAACGTGCTTTTTCGACCGCTTTTTCATTGGCCTTTTGTGTGCGCGATTCCAAGGTGATCACATGGGTGAACAGTTCTTTTTCAAAATTCAACAAGAACAAACGGACTCGTGCACGGTCAACTGGGTCACCGGGCATCAATTGAGGGTGAGGAAATCGCTCATCGATGTACTCGTTGATGATGTTGGACTCATACAAAATCAGATCGCGCTCAACCAAAATCGGCACCTGGCCATACGGATTCATGACACTGATGTCCTCAGGCTTGTTGTAGAGATCCACATCTCGGATTTCAAAATCCATGCCTTTTTCAAACAAAACAAAACGACAGCGGTGGGAAAAAGGGCAAACAGTGCCTGAATACAAGACCATCATGGGTGTGGCTCCTGAAAAACAAAAACATGAATGGGCCAGTCATGGCCCATTGAAAGCACGCAACCAGGTGGGTTGCAGCAGCAAAATGAACTCAGCGAATGTCTTTCCAGTAAGCAGCATTCAAACGCCAGGCAATCACAAAGAACACCAGCAAGTACAACATAACCCAAACGCCCACACGAACTCGGGTACCTTGGGTGGGATCTGACATCCATTGCATGTAGTTGACCAAATCAGCAATCTCAGAGTCATACTCGGCCGAGGTGAGTTTGCCAGGCGTCAATTGGGTCCAGCCTTTGAGAACCTGAACCGCGTGACCATGGGACTGAATCTCTTCAAACACCGGCGAACGCTGGCCTTGCAATTCCCAAAGCACATGGGGCATGCCCACATTGGGGAAGGCCAAGTTGTTCCAACCCGTGACCTTGGTGTCGTCTCTGTAATAAGTGCGCAAATAGGTGTAGAGATAGTCAGCACCCGAACCACCCGCACCAGACCTTGAACGCGCAATCATCGTCAAGTCAGGCGGATTGCCACCGAACCAGTCTTTGGCCTGCTTGGGATTCATAGCAACGCGCATGGTTTCTCCCACCTTGTCGGTGGTGAACAGCAAGTTGTCTTTGATTTGCTGCTCGGTCAGCCCGATATCGGTCAGGCGGTTAAAGCGCATGTAGGAGGCGGCGTGGCAGTTCAGGCAGTAATTCACGAAAAGCTTGGCGCCGTTTTGCAATGCGCCCAAGTCGTTGAGCCGATCAGGGGCTTTGTCCCATGCAATGCCATCGGTGGCAGCATGTGAAGAAAAAGAAGCAGCAAAGGCCAAGACCACACTGAGGATGAGTTTTTTCATGGTTAATTTCTCCAAGCTTTT
Organism: Bordetella parapertussis; assembly: GCA_945890735.1. GTDB lineage: Bacteria > Pseudomonadota > Gammaproteobacteria > Burkholderiales > Burkholderiaceae_C > Limnohabitans. The sequence goes on from CAMDCZ010000022.1 coordinate 18,996, forward strand.
CAGTGTGCTGTGAAATTCACGCGGTCAGGGACAGGCTTGGTTTGCCCCAAACGACTCCACCATGGCATCAGCAGGAAGAAGCCGAAGTAGAACAGGGTACCCAATTGCGACACGCGCTCGCCCATCGACGATGGTGGTTGAATGCCCAGGTAACCCAAGACAAAGAAATTGATCACGAAGATGACGTAGAGGTATTTGTGCCAATCAGGGCGATAACGAATCGACTTGACTGCACAGTTGTCCAACCAGGGCAAGAAAAACAGGATGATGACCGCTCCGCCCATCACAACCACACCCCAGAACTTGGCGTCAATGCTCAACATCATGATGACCAAAGCAACGGCGGCTCCCACCACGGCGGCTTTGAGGATGTTGCTGATCTTGGCACGGGTGGCACCCAAATAACCGGCAGCCAAAACACAAAGAATCAAGGCATACATCATTTCGGTCGTGATGGCACGCAACATAGAGTAGTAGGGCGTGAAATACCACACAGGCGCGATGTGCAATGGCGTTTTCAGTGGGTCAGCAGGAATGAAGTTGTTGTATTCCAGGAAATAACCACCGAACTCAGGCGCAAAGAAAATGATCGCGCAAAACACCAACAGAAAACCAATCACGCCCATCAGGTCGTGAACGGAGTAGTAGGGGTGGAATGGAATGCCGTCCAACGGTCTTCCATTGGCATCTTTCTTTTCTTTGATTTCCACACCGTCTGGGTTGTTTGAACCAACTTCATGCAGTGCGATGATGTGGGCGACCACCAAGCCCAAAAGCACCAAGGGCACAGCGATCACGTGGAAACTGAAGAAGCGATTCAAAGTGGCATCCCCGACGACGTAATCACCACGGATCAGCAAAGCCAGGTCAGGGCCAATCAAAGGAATGGCTGCGAACAAGTTCACGATCACCTGGGCGCCCCAATAAGACATTTGTCCCCAAGGCAGCAAATACCCCATGAAAGCTTCGCCCATGAGTGCTAAAAATATCGCACATCCAAAAAGCCAGACCAGCTCACGCGGCTTGCGGTATGAGCCGTAGATCAAACCGCGGAACATGTGCAGGTAAACAACCACGAAGAAAGCAGAAGCGCCTGTGGAATGCATGTATCGGATCAACCAACCCCAAGGCACATCACGCATGATGTATTCGACGGACGCGAAAGCCAAGTCAGCATCAGGTTTGTAGTGCATCACCAAAAAAATACCGGTGACTATCTGGATGACCAGCACCAGCAAGGAGAGCACGCCAAAGAAATAGAAAAAGTTGAAATTTTTGGGTGCGTAGTACTCGCTCATGTGCTCTTTAAAGAGCTTTGACAAAGGGAACCGGTTGTCTACCCAGTTCAGGGCCTTGTCAGCGACAGGCGCATCGGGAGAAATGTCTTTGAATTCAGCCATGGTAGGTGTGCGCCTTTAAGCTTTTTTATCTTCGCCAATCAACAGGCGTGACTCGGAGAGGTACATGTGGGGTGGCACTTCGAGGTTGTCTGGTGCAGGCTTGTTTTTGTAAACCCGTCCAGCCATGTCAAAAGTGGATCCGTGGCACGGACAAAAAAAGCCGCCTTGCCAGTCGTCAGGCAAAGAAGGCTGTGGGCCAGTTTGAAATTTGTCACTGGGTGAGCAACCCAAATGGGTGCAGATACCTACTCCAACAAAGATTTCAGGCTTGATGGAGCGGGCCTGGTTGCGCGCATATTCAGGAGTTAACTCTGCCGGGTTGCGCTTGGATTCAGGGTCAGCGAGCTGCGACTCGACTTTGGTCAATGTTTCGATTTGCTCTGGCGTTCGGCGCATGATCCAAACCGGTTTACCGCGCCATTCAACAGTGAGCTTTTCACCTGGCTTGAGGGCAGAGATATCGACCTCGACAGCAGCGCCGGCTGCTTTGGCACGCTCAGAGGGGCTGAAAGCGCTGATAAAGGGAACTGCTACGGCAGCGCCGCCTACTGCACCGGCGCAACCAGAGGCAATCAGCCAGGTGCGCTTGTCGGTGTCCACAGTGGTGTCACTCATGAAAGACCTCTATGTATCAAATCAATGCGAATTTTGGATAGCTTTCGATTCTAACCGAGCGTTTTTGGCAGCCAGCGGCACAGGTCCAGTTTCCCCTGGAACCCTTGGAGCTGCCAGGATGGACAAGGAAACCAATGCTTAAGAACTCATTCATCGGCTGCCAGGGACTCGCCACGGGCTACCCTGACCGCCGCCATCAAGCTGCTTGGATCGGCCAAACCTTTGCCGGCAATATCAAAGGCGGTGCCATGGTCAGGACTGGTTCGCACAAAAGGCAGCCCCAAGGTCTGGTTGACCCCATGTGCCAAACCCAGAAACTTCACAGGAATCAAGCCTTGGTCGTGGTACATGGCAACCACCAGATCGATCGCTTGTCGACCTTCTGGGCTGTGGGCGTGCATGAACACCGTGTCTGGCGCAAATGGCCCGCTGACCAGCATGCCTTGTGCGCGTGCCAATGCAATCGCGGGTGCAATGTGGTCGCGCTCTTCATGACCAAACAATCCCTCTTCGCCGGCATGGGGATTGAGACCCGCCACCGCCATTCGCGGTGGACGACCGTGCAGTGTTTGCCAAGCCTGGTGGGTGATTTGCAGGGTTTGCAAGACATTGGCAGTGGTCACTGCTTCTATCGCTTGCCTCAGTGGCACGTGAATGCTCACCAAAACCGTGCTCAGCCCAGGGCTGCTGAGCATCATGCGCACTGGCAAGGCAGACACCTCCACACCCATATGTTGAGCCGCCAAAGCTTGCAACATCTCAGTGTGACCAGGGTGTTCTAGGCCTGCCAGGGAAAGTGCTTTTTTGTGCCAGGGTGCGGTCACCAGCGCTGACACCTCACCTTTCAATGCAGCCCGTGCGGCCCAAATGACCGCGTTGGCAGCCATCCGTCCCGCCGCTGCACTGACTTGCCCCAGGACAACTTCTTTGGCCGGGGTCTCGATTTGCAACACAGGCACGTGGTGCGCTGGGACAGACCAGGCAGCTTGCACATCCTGCACAGCCACACATGCCAGTCTTGCATCGACACAGGCGCTCAGCAAGGCGCGATGGTGCTGCATCGTGAACAAGTCGCCCACCACGCAACAACCACGCATTTGCTGCGGTGCTTGTGAAAATGCTTTCAAAATGATTTCCGGACCGATGCCCGCAGGGTCGCCCATGGTCAAAGCCAAGGGCAGCGCAGCGGTCGGGACGGTCATGGTCGCCACACTCAAGCGGGGTTGTCGATGTCGATGAACTCGTGGGTGACACCCAACTCGGCGGCCACATACGACGCCAGCGCTGGTGCGCCATAACGCTCGGTCGCATGGTGGCCACAAGCGAAAAAAGCCACGCCAGTTTCATGGGCCAAATGGGCTTGGGGTTCAGAGATTTCCCCGGTGACAAATGCATCGGCGCCAGCCGCAATCGCGGACTCAAACCATGACTGCGCACCCCCAGTGCACCAGGCAATTCGCTTGAAAGGACGCTCCGGATCAGGCACCACCGAGACCGGGGCGCGACCCAACCGAGCCTCCAGCACCTGCGCAAACGCCATGGGCGCTTGGTCAGCCAAAGGCGGTTGTCCCAACCAGCCCAACTTCTGTTCTCCAAATTGACCCAGGGTCTCCCAACCCATGCGCAGTCCCAATTGCGCGTTGTTACCCAAACCCGTGTGTGCATCCAAGGGCAGGTGGTAAGCGAGCAAATTGATGTCATGGAACATCAGCAAAGCCAGACGCTGTTTGAGCCAACCGGTGACCGATCCATCTTGGCCACGCCAAAACAAACCATGGTGCACCAACAAGGTGTCGCCGCCTTTGAGGATCGCCGCCTCGATGAAAGCCTTGCTGGCTGTCACGCCCGAGATGATTTTGCCGACCTTGGCGCGCCCTTCGACTTGCAAACCGTTGGGACAGTAGTCCTTGAACTGCGCAGGTTGCAGCAATTGGTCGCACAGCGATACAAGTTGGTGGCGCTCGGTCATGTCAACGGGCTGTGGTTTTGACTTTGGGCCGCTGGGCAGGCGTGACACGCAACACCATTTCTTGACTTTCGCGCAAGACCTGGAGGCTGGCCACCGAGCCGGGCTTGAGTGAAGACACCAGCGCCAGCAATTCGGAGACGGATTTCACGGATTTGCCTTCAACCGCCATCACCACATCGCCTGGGCGAATCCCGGCTTTGTAGGCGGGGCCCGCCTGCAACACCCCGGTGATGATGACTCCGCTGTCAACGCGCACATTGAAGGTTTTGGCCAATTCGGTGGTGATTTCAGTGGGTTCCACACCGATCCAACCCCGGACCACTTGCCCTTCTTTGACAATGCCTTCGAGCACTTGGCGTGCGGTGCTGACCGGAATGGCAAAACCGATGCCCATGCTGCCACCAGAGCGGGAATAAATGGCGGTGTTGATGCCGAGCAAATTACCCTGGACATCGACCAATGCCCCGCCTGAGTTGCCGGGGTTGATCGCGGCATCTGTTTGGATGAAGTTTTCAAAGGTATTGATGCCCAATTGGTTGCGCCCAAGCGCCGAGACAATCCCACTGGTCACGGTCTGCCCCACACCAAAGGGGTTGCCAATCGCCAACACAATGTCCCCCACCTGGGTTTGGTCGGACTTGCTCATGACCATCACGGGCAATTGGTCGAGCTTGATTTGCAGCACAGCCAAGTCCGTTTCAGGGTCGGTGCCCACCAGTTTGGCTTGGGTGCGACGCCCATCGTTGAGAGCCACATTGATTTCATCTGCACCTTCAACCACATGGTTGTTGGTCAACACAAAGCCCTCTGGACTGACAATCACGCCACTGCCCAAACCCATTTGCGGCGAAGACTCGTCTTGGTCACCAAAGAAATAACGAAACCAAGGGTCTTTGGCACGGTCGGGCGCATCCGACTGCCGGGTGGTGTTGATGCTCACCACCGATGGAGAAGCCTTGAGGGCTGCGCCGCGCAAACTGCCCACACCCGCAGTCGAGGCCGCATCATCAGCCACTTCAAGCACGTGCAACTGCGTGCCCCATCCGTTGGAATGACGGATCCATTCGGGTTTGAGGGTGATGAGAACGAACCAGACGGCCACCAGCACGGTGACCGTTTGGGAAAACAAGAGCCACAAACGTCTCATGTTTCAGGGCGCGTCTTCAGGCGCTTTGGTGTGTTTCAAGAATAGCTGTGCAGCCCAAATCCCCACCTCGTACAAAATAACCATGGGAATGGCCAATGCAAGTTGAGAGACCACATCAGGTGGCGTGACGATGGCGGCAATGATGAAAGCCAGCACAATGAAATAGGAGCGAAAGTCTTTGAGCTTTTCAATCGAGACCAAGCCCATGCGTGCCAACACGATCACCACGATGGGCACCTCAAACGCCAAGCCAAACGCAATGAACATGTTGATCACAAAGCCCAAATAGGCCTCGATATCTGGCGCTGCTGTGATGCTTTTGGGTGCGAAACTTTGAATGAATTGAAAAACTTGCCCAAAGACAAAGTAATAACAAAAAGCCACGCCAATGAAAAACAACAAGGTGCTTGAGACCACCAACGGCAGCACAAGCTTTTTTTCATGCATATAGAGACCGGGCGCGACAAATGCCCACACCTGGTAGAGCACGACTGGCAAGGCAATCAAAAAACCAGTCATCAACAGGATTTTCAAAGGCACCAAGAACGGCGAGATGACTGACGTTGCAATCAAGGTGGTGCCCTGAGGCAGTTGTGCCACCAAGGGCTCGGCCAAAAAGTCATAGAGTTGCCCAGGCCCCGGATAGATGCCCAACACCGCACATACAACGGCCACGGCAATCGTGGCCTTGACCAAGCGATCGCGTAACTCTTTCAGGTGCTGGATAAAGGGTTGTTCAGAACCAGCCAAGCTGTCTTTTTCGGTTTCACCAGTATCAGACATGACGGCTTAAATGTTGTTGGATCCGCTGGCTTGCGGACGGTACCGAGCGACGCGGGCGGCACCAGACAAAGCCCGGGTTCGCACACCCTGCCTGGCTTTGTACCAATGGGGCATGGCAGAGCGCTTGAGGCGCCAATTTTTTTGGGGATGCTTGTAATTGTCTTGCGAGCTTTCCCAAGGTGTGGGGTTCGTGGCATTGTCTGTGTTGTCAGACTGCCCATCGAGACCGATACTGTGGACACCTTGATTGAGCTTGGTGGTGGCGTTGAGCACGCTGGACTGCACATCTGTCATGGCGTTGTCCATGGTCTCTTTCATTTTTTGGAGGTCTTCCATTTCCATGGTGCGATTGACCTCGTTTTTGACGTCAGAGACATAGCGCTGCGCCTTGCCCAGCAAAGTGCCAATGGTGCGAGCCACCCGCGGCATCTTCTCTGGACCAATCACCACCAGCGCGACTGCGCCAATCAGGGCCAGTTTCGATACCTCTAGATCAAACATTGATCAAGACTTGGTTTTGGCTTCGACATCGATCGCCGATTTGTCAGCGGTACTTGCTGAGGCAGCCACTTGTTGCGCTGGGGCATCGGCTTTGTCGTCTGGTCCAGCAGAACCATCTTTCATGCCGTCTTTGAAGCCTTTGACCGCGCCGCCCAAGTCACCGCCCAGGTTTTTGAGCTTCTTGGTGCCAAAGACCATGACGACGATCAGCAAAACGATTAACCAATGCCAAATAGAAAATGATCCCATGGGATGCTCCTGAATAAACTGTTGGAATTCTAGTCTTAGCCGCGCAACCAAGGGCGCGGGCCGCCCATGACATGCCAATGCATGTGGTGAACCTCTTGACCACCCTCTTCGCCTGTGTTGGTCACCAGCCTGAAACCACCCTTGGGATAGGGGTTAACACCTTCTTGAAGTGCGAGTTGGGGCGCCAACACCATCATTCGTCCCAGCAAGGCCGCGTGCTCGGGGGTGGCTTGCGCCAGCGATGGGATGTGCATCTTGGGAATCATCAAAAAGTGCACAGGCGCCCAGGGATGGATGTCGTGAAACGCAAAAATCTCATCATCTTCATAGACTTTTCTACTGGGGATCTTCCCAGCGATGATCTTGCAAAAGATGCAATTCGGGTCAGTATGCATGGTGAACAGTCCGTTTGGCAGTCGTGGGGGCTTAATCTTCGCCCAACTCACGGGCTTGTGCTTTGCGCAGGGCTTTTTCTTCTAAACCGCCCAAACCCTCGCGGCGTGACAACTCTTGCAGCACATCCTCAGGGCTGAGTTGGTAGTGCGCCAAAGCCACCAAGCAGTGAAACCACAAGTCGGCCATCTCGTTGACCAGGTGCTGGGGCTGTCCGCCATGGTCAAGGTCTTTGGCGGCCATCACGGTTTCGGTGGCTTCTTCACCGATTTTTTTCAAAAACGCGTCGGGGCCTTTGTGCAGCAAGCGGGCGACATAGCTTTTGTCCGGGTCGCCACCATGTTCGATTTTGCGGCTTTCAATGACCGCGGCCAGGCGGATCAGGGTGTCGTTGGAACTCATGGGTGGGCCTTGTAAATGGTGGCGGGGTCTTGCAGCACGGGCTCGACACTCAGCCACTGACCGCCATCGGGACTGGTTTGCCATCGTTGGAAAAAGCAGCTGTGGCGCCCGGTGTGGCAAGCGATGCTGGGGTCGTGACCGCCTTGGGTGACGGTGAGCAAGATGACGTCGTTGTCGCAATCGAGTCGGATGTCGTGCACGGTTTGCACATGCCCCGACTCCTCACCCTTGAACCAGAGCTTGCTTCGCGAGCGGCTGAAGTAGACCGCACGTCCGAGCTCGGCGGTTTTTTGCAGCGCTTCGCGGTTCATCCAGGCGAACATCAGCACGTCTTTGCTGCTTTGCTCTTGAGCGATGACGGGCACCAAGCCTTGTGCATCCCATTTAACAGTGTCTAGCCAGTTCATGGGTAGATGTTAAGGCTTGAGGGGCGGGTCAGTGGTGACTCACTGGATCACTTGGGATTGCCTTCAGCTGTCTTCAAATCCGCCCCTGTGTCACAGCGGAGCTTCAGAGAAATAAACCCGCTGACGTTTGCCACCAGCTTTTCGTCAAGCTGGTATGTCGTTTGACAAGTTTCTCCTGCTTCGTCTCCCCATTGAACGCTGAGTGTGTCTTTGGATGTTTGAACCCTCACCAATGCACGACCACCTTGCCCAACGGTCCCCACCTCGTTGCCTTTGCTGTCAGTCACCGTCGCGCCTATGGGTATCCGAGCACCATTGCTGGCAGTCAGTTGCAAAAGCAGGGGTCTGCCGCTCGTGGCGTTGAATTTCAGCCGAACAATGGACCCCTCGACTGGCGCGATTTTTTGGCTGGCACTGTCCACTTCCAAATCAGGGGAAGCACCTTCCAAAGTGACTTGAACATCATTGAGGAAATAGGGCGACAAGTAGGGCACGACGCCATAACCGGCGCTATTGATGCGGGCACGACTGCCCATGACACCGGCTCCTTCACCTTTGGGGACTTCCACAATGGCAAAGGTATGCCCCAGTGTTGGCGCCAAGATCAGCCCTCCCTGGTGCAAGACCAAACCACCGTTGGCGCTCAATCCCGCTTGAAGTGACGCATTGGCGTTGCTGGCGGACAGGCTCGCGCCCAGACTGCCCCACGGATGCTGATAGCCTAAAGATGCGCTTGAATAACCGACGGAGCCGTTTTGGGTGCGCGTCAGGTTGTAGTTGGCGTGGTGGTCTTCCAAAAAGCCACCTGAAGCACTGATGGATTGCGTTGCCGGGCTTGATCCGTATTGGTTGTAACCGGCTCTAACGCTGACGGGACTGCCAAACATATCCAGGGGCACAGAAGCAGACAGCCCAATGCTTTGGATGTCAGGTGAACCATTGGCATTGGTGCTTTTGGAAAGGTATGCGGATAAAGAAACCTTTCCAACATTGGTTCCATAGTTCAGTTGGTATTGATAGTTGTATTGGTCGTTTGCCCAGGTGTTTTGGTTAACGACACTGAGGCCCACACTGCCCATGCGCTCAAAACCGATGCCCAGGCTGGCATAAGCGCTGGTTTTCAGGTTATCCGGGTTGTAAGGGTCGAGGTTGGCCGTCGTGAGCGCTGAAATGGGTGCGACATATCCCAATGATTGATGGTTAAAACCGCCGTAGAACTGCAGCGGTCCCCATGCGGGCGCGCTGTAGTTGACGCTTGTGAGGGAGCCAGATGCTTGAATGGTTCCAACACCCCTGCCTTGCGATTGCGTTCGCCGCACGCCCGTCGAACCCCATGTGCTGTTGAATGCCATTTCCAGGCCTGCACTCACATAGTTTGAGGCCACCAACAACTCCAGGCTGGGCGTGACATGGTTGTTCAGTCCATAACGCAAAGAAGCTTGCACCACGGGTATCGCCACCTGCGCGCTGTTTGTTCGGTATTTCCCAACAGACAGGCTGTAAATAGACGAGCCTGGATTGAGTTTGCCTGCGGTTTGAGTGTAGGGAACCGCGAATGTCTCAATCCTGCCATCGGCTTCTTTGATTTGAACTGTCAAGTTGCCAACGGCAGACGGCGGGTTGAGGTCAGTCAACTCAAAAGGGCCTGGCGGCATGGTTTGTTCGAAAAAAACCGCCCCGTTTTGGGAGACTTGAACAAGGGCATTGGTTCGCGCCACCCCACGGACTTTGGGCCTGTAGAAGCGCTCCTCCATGCTCATCAATCCCTCTTCAGAGGCCAATTGAATGCCCAGCATTGGGACAGCTCCGATGATGGGGCTTTGGCTGTTGATTTCACCTGCTGACAACTTGGATTTCCAATCGATCAAAGGTCGGCTAACGTAAAGCTGTCCTGCGCCATATTGCTGAGCAGTCATGCCAAGGCCGTTACTGCTTCGACTGAGGTAACTGCTTTGCCGCACTTGCCAACCCTGGATATTGAAGCCAGAGTTCAAGTAGAGGAAATTCGAGTTCTCGCCCTGTGTGGCGTAATGGTTCAAGTTGTAGTTGATGAATCCCGCGTTCTCGCCACGGGTGAGCATGCCCGGTGGCACAGCCCAAGTGGCATCCTTGGCTAAGAATGCCTGCGGGATGCTCAAATCGACCCGCAATTCACCTGAATTGTATTTGGCCGTTGCATCCACCACCCAGTCTTCCATGTACAAACATGCTTTGTCGGCAGCTGAAAGAGACCCTGTCTTTGGCTGGGGCTCAAGCTTGCCTTGTTCGAGTAATTGCTGACCTGCTGCACTGATGGCATCAGGCTTGACGCCCAATTGCATGAACAACTGCGAATTCAGGCAAGGTCGTGCTTCGCCACCGGCAACAGGTTCGGTGAACAACAAGTTGGTATTTGTCACCGGCGCATTGTTGCGATACACGTTCACGTCTATCTTTCCCGGCCTTGTTTGGCCAAGCTTTTGAAGCGACTTTGAATCCATGCTGCGAAAGGCCCTGCCTCGCAAAAAATCTATCTCGAACTCCAACTCCTCGTCTGTGCCTGCACTGTCTTTGGGTTGCCAAGTGGTTTCGCTGTTCAATGGTGTGGGTGCCATGATGTCGATTGGATTGATCGACATTTTTTTTTGCTCGCTTTTGTCTGAAGCAATGGCAAGCGTGAGATCCTTTGAATTGGGCGTTATCCATCGCACGTTGACGCTGTGCGCTTTTTGCAAGGGCTGGATATCAGTCACCCGAAATTCACCCTGGCTCAACCGCTGTTCATAAAACACCACGCCATTTTGGACAAGCTCTACTTTTTGACCTTTGATGGCAAAGCCCTCCAGCCGAAGTGTTCCACTGCCCTTGCCAGATTCGACATCTGAACTGACTTGCATCCAAGCCATCGCGGCCGGTTCTGGGGTGGGCGTATTCGTTTCATTGGCAAAGCTGGTCTGAACCAAGCAATGCGCGGGCCAAAGCAAACACGCGAAAAGCAGCTGCGTGTTTATGCGCTTGCGGCGAACACACTCACTCCTGTGGTAAGTCATACCAATCATGGGATGCTCGGACTAGGGTGCAGTGGCCATCTCAAAGGTCATGGGAGAGGCACCCCCAAAATCATTGATGAATTCAACTTTCAATTGGTTGGGTATTTTTCCAGCCCATTGATCGGCCCCTCCCAATGGAACGCTTGTTTTCCCCATCGGCGGCAACATCCCACCATCCACAGGCTTGTCAAGTCCATCCTTTGTGCCAGGCGTGACACTGAAAAATGACAGGTGGTAGGGGGTTGGATTGTTTCCTTCAGCCACCAGTGAATTGCCTTGTTTGACCAGTTTCCATGTGACCTTGTCCATCTGTGAAACAGGATCGCCTCGCAAGGCCTTGGGCCTGAAAAAGACTTTGATGCGTGTGCGCACAGCAAAGCTGAGTTTGTTTTCTTCTTTGGATTTGGGCGGCAACTCCAACATGTTGAAGTAAAAAATGCTTTCACGGTCCGCAGGCAGTGGCTCCCCGGTGTATACCAACCGAACCACTTGAGTGGCTGCTGGTTTGAGCTGGGCAATGGGTGGTGACAAGTTAAAGGGGGTGACCACATCTTCCGGCAAAGCGTCTGCATTGCCATCATCCAGCCACATCTGTACAAAAGAGGCTTTATCTTTGGCGTTATTGATGATCTTGAACGACACCTCGCGTCGCGATTCCGGATAAACCACCCGCGTGGTTTCTATGTAGATGTCTGCTTGCGCCAGGCCAGAGGCGCAAAAACAAGCAATCCCTATCCCTAAGTTGCGGGTCCATCTTTGCAACAAAGAAAATGGGGGGGAGTTGGTCAGGGCGTTGTGTTTCATGGTCGATTCGTGTTGAAAAAAACTGCCCCACCTGAAACAACCCCGACAACCCAACCCTCACCTGTATTGAAGGGTGATCAGTCGATTCGGCGATGTCACGCCTTGGCTGACATCGGGTGTTTCTTCGATGACTTGGGCGATGGAGACTGACGACATTGGATTGCCAGTGGCTGTTGTCAGACCGCAGTCACTTCCTCTCAATTGGGCTTGGTCTTTCAAGGTTTGCAAACTTTGCAGTCCTATTTGACAACCCGGTGATTTCAAAATGCCATGTATTTCAATGACCCCTTTGAATGCCAGCGCATTTGGCACACTGACCGCTGTCACGACGGAGAGAACAACTTTGATCCACAACAGGTTTCGGTTTTTTTGGTTCATGATGAAAGCCCTTTGATTCCCAATGCCCATCTGGCATCCGATGGGTATCTATTGAATCGAAACGGGCTTTTGGCAACAAGAACTGCATAAGCATTACCTGCACTTGCATGTCGTCAGACTAAAGGGGTTTTGATTTCTCCTTGCATTGTTTTTTGGATGCTTTCCATTTCAAATTTGGCTTGTCAGTTTCCTACAGACTTGTTCATTTTCAAGCGCGTTTTTCACAGCTCGTTGTGCCACGGCGTCATCTTTTTCTCAGCGGTCAGTTGATTTTCAAAATAAACGGCAGGTACACAGAAATATTGCCGGCAGTTACATCCCCTTGTCCGGGTTGCAGGCTTGCCAAGATTGGGCTTTGATCGGCCAGCACGCGTGCGGCGACATAGCGGACGCCTAGATTCAACATCGGCTTGCCTGTTGCTTGACTGAATGCATCGTTCAATGCTTTGTTCAAAGTCTCTGGCTGGTTCAAATCCAGGGGCTTGAACACACCATCTTGACCGATCAAACCCAGCTGAACAAACATGTTTTGAGCGGGTCTTTGCGATGCACTGTTTTTCAGCAAACCGCTTTGTGTCACTGTGGCTGCCATGCCGGTGTCGAATACCAATTGCGAAGCAGTCGCGTTGAGGCAGCTGATCAATGCTTGATCCACATTGAATCGAAGCTGCACGGTGGTGATCGGGCTGTACGCGGCATTGATCAGCACGGTGGTTTGCATCTCCGGGAGATTGACCACGTATGTGTTGTCAGGATTGGCAGTCAACGGCGACAAGGCACAGGCGCTTTGCGTGATCACACCACCGATTTCCAAGGACGCCAGCGGTGGCGTGTTTTGCGCCCACAAGGCGGGACACACCATCAGCAAGCAAAGCCAAAGCATGTTTTGTCGTTTCATGGGTTGTGGTGTCTTTCGCATTGACCGTCATTCAGGCAGTTGTGCCGCAAGCACCCAAAGGGGAAAGCCGCCTTTCCGCCTTTGGGTTGAATCCATCCTATTGGGGTGTCACTTGTACCAAACGGTCAAAGGGATGGAGGCTGAGAATGCGCCTGCAGTGGCTGCAGTCGCGGATGTTTTGGCGAATTGCGCGGTCAATGCAATGTTGCCTTTAGCATCTACAGCAGGTGCGCTTGTGTTTCCTGACAACAGGGTGCCGTAACCGACCGCCCCTTTGGACAAATCCAGAGCAGTTCCACCCACTGTGACAGGTGCAAGTTCTGTTCCCACAGAAGTTTTGATCAGAACACCCACGTTTTGAGCCACAGAGGTAGTGGTTCCACCGCTCAACAACAGGGTTTGACCGCTTACTGTGGTGTACTGCGTGGAGGGCACGTTGATTCCAATGTCCCATTTGGTATTGCCTCCTCCCAAAGTGCATGACGTACCGTCGGCATTGGTGACTTTGAAGATCACCGTTTGAGCGTTGCCAAATATGCTGCCCGCTACGAGACCCGTCGCATTTGCAACTGTGACTGCGTAAGTACCTAAATTCAGCGTTTTGCTGCCTGAACCGGTTGAACCAGTGTCACCCATGTCCAAGGTGCAGGTAGATGCTGAAATTTGACCATTGATATTCAATGTGCCTTGGTCTTTTGCCGCTTGGGCATTGGACTGGGCGTGAAAAGCCAAAAGGCCAACGATGCTGATGGCTGCAAAGACTTTGGTTGGGGCGAGTGGTCTGTTCATGTTGAAATGCTCCTGAAGTTGAAGAAGTGTATTTTCCAGAATTGCTACCAAATGGTTCTTTGGATGCAATTGAGAATCCTAAAGCACTCAATTTCAATTTGTCCATTTCTTTTTATTGATACCTAATTTTTCTTATTTATCAGTTGTTTTTTCATCAAATTTCCGATTTTGATATTGTAAATTTTGATGATTTTAATTATTTAATACGCATAACGTGCTGTCCAGACCCCATGCGCCATGGTTGCCCGGCCCAATGACTCGCAACCTGACGACCAAGTGAATCAGGATGATGGCGCACAAACTAACTATAATGTATCTGTTTTATGCTTTTCAACTGCATTCGTCATACCCATGTCAGGGTTTGAAAGGTACCGAGGATGATTGACGTTTTAGCGATTTTCAAAGGGCAGGTGAACCCGGTCTTGGGGTCAATAAGCCAACTGGTGTTGAAGTGTTGCCTGCTGTCAGGCTTGTGGCATGCAGGTCTGGTTCAAGCTGCTTGCGAAACTGCCTATGCCAAAGACAGAAAAACACCAGTGGTGAATCAGATCAACACTTTTTTCCAAGACCTGTCTATTCCTAAAAATGCAGTCAATGGAGATGTCGTGGCAACCACCACTTTCAGCGTCATCTTTCCTGGTTGCCAATTTCCAAACGGGAATTTTGGCCGGATCAAAGGTGCGTCTCTGCTTCGTTTCGCGCTGGAGTCGACAGCTCTTCCCAGTGGCGCGATTTACAACAACGGCTTGTCTACCGGACTGAGCGTGACGAGCTCCAACTTGGTTTTCAACCGGTCCAATTGCAGCGGCAACACCCAAGGCACCAACGGCCTCATCCTTCAATCCTGGGATAACGATGGGAACATTCCACATGCAGCGACATGTGATGTGTCCTATTCCATCACCTACACCTTCAAGCGAAATTCGCAAACCATTCAAAGCATGGTTTTTCCAACGAGCAGCTATTCCTGGCTGGGAGCCCATATCTATAAAGATCAAAATGACAATTGGGGTTCAGTCTTAGAGAACTACCCCAAGTCTGCTGCCATCAACCCGGTTTTGCCGCCTGTCTACACCACGTGTTTGCTGGACATGGGTGACGGGGCTTCGACCAGCAGCGGGGTCAAGACAGTCAATTTAGGAAATTTCACAACAAGCAGCATGCCGCTTGCCAGTTATGGATTGTTCGGGCAACCCAAGACGGTTATTTTCAGCCTGAAGAACCAAGATGGAAGCCCATGCACGTTTGGCTCTGAAAACACCAAATGGGATATTCGCTTTAACTTGCAATCCACCGAATACAACTCCGTCAATACCGGAAAGGTAGACTTGATCATGGGCAACGTGTTTTCAGGTTCGACAAGCAGTGTCGGGATTTACTTGACTGGCGACTGGGGCCCCAACGTCACGGTAGGCAAATACCATGTGAGACCTTCTGTCCAGAAAAATTACCCTTTGGGCACGCTGTTGTCGACACAAACAACGCCTCAAGCCAATCCAAGCGACAAAATGGCTTTGACCGTGCAGTTTTACAAAAGACAGGCGGGTATAGAACTCTATCCAGGGGCCTTCACCAAAACACTCGCACTGGACATCATCTACCAGTGAA
>CAMDCZ010000023.1 GCA_945890735.1 Bordetella parapertussis
GATTCGGTGCGCATCGCCATGTCCTCTGCCGTGGCCGACTTGCCAACCCCCCAACCCTATTTGCCGACGCCCCAGGATGAACTGGCCTATCTGCAATGGCTGGCGCACAGCCAAGCATTGCTCTCGCGCAAGCTCAGAAACAAACAAGGCCAATGGCGCTTGCCAGAATTGGCTTCGCCCGAATTGCAGCTGGCGTTTTTGCAAACCGTTTGGTATGAGAGCCGACGCGCCGCGCTCGAACCCTCGCTGGTCATGGGTTTGATCGAGGTGGAAAGTGGTTTCAGAAAATTCGCCATCAGCAGTGCAGGTGCGCGTGGCGTGATGCAAGTGATGCCGTTTTGGTCCAGGCAGTTAGGGGCGGAGGATGCCTCGGTGCTGTTCCAGTGGCAAACCAATATGCGCTTTGGCTGCGTGATCTTGCGCCACTACCTGGCGTTGGAGAAGGGAAACCTGCTGATGGCCTTGGGGCGCTACAACGGTAGCCGTGGCCAGTTGGCTTATCCCCAAGCCGTATTGGCTGCACAGCGGCGCTGGCAGCCCTGAGTTTCAGGCGCCAAAGAGTTTGGGCAGTTCGCCGGTTTCGTACATCTCGGTCATGATGTCCGAGCCGCCAATGAACTCGCCTTTGACGTAGAGCTGCGGAATGGTGGGCCAGTTGCTGTATTCCTTGATGCCTTGGCGAATTTCTGCATCATCCAACACATTGACCGTGGTCAAGGTTTTGGTGTCGACACCACTGGCCTTGAGCAACTGGACCGCACGCCCAGAAAACCCGCACTGAGGGAAGCTGGCATTGCCTTTCATGAACAGCACGATGTCGTTGTCTTTGACCAATTGGTCGATGCGTTGATGCACGTCAGTCATTTGTTGCTCCAAAAATAAACAAGGCTTGTTTGCCCTGAACAGAGGGGATTATTTCACTTCTGGCCACTGACCACCGGTGCAGCGTTGGATGCCCGCGAGGTCATTGCGGCTTTGCACCTTTGCAAACCCAGCCTGCCTGAGCAGGGCTTGGACGGCGGGTGCTTGGTCATGCCCATGCTCTAAGAGCAGCCAAGCGCCGGGCTTCAGATGTGGCGGGGCGTGGGTGATGATGACGCGGATGTCTGTCAAACCATCCGCGCCGCTGACCAGGGCTTGCCTGGGTTCAGCCACCAAACCTGGCAGGTGGGAGTCATCCTCGGCGATGTAAGGCGGGTTGGACACGATCAGGTCAAACAGGCCTTGGGCAGTGCTTAACCAGTTGCTTTGTGCAAAGTGCACGGCCAGCCGCAATCGAAGGGCGTTGTGCTGTGCCACGGCCAAGGCGTCTGGACTGGTATCAAACGCGCAGACGTGCCAATCTGGGCGAGCGTGTTTCAAGGCCAGGGCGATCGCACCGCTGCCCGTGCCCAGGTCTACCACTTGGGCGTTTGGCGGCCCGATCTCAAGCGCCCAATCCACCAAGGTTTCTGTGTCGGGGCGGGGCACCAAAACCCGGGCATCCACGGCCAAGCGCAAGCCGTGGAAGTCTTGCCAGCCGGTCAGGTAGCCCATCGGTTCATGCTGAAGCAGGCGTTGCACCAGGTCGTTGAAACGGGTCAGTTGTTCGGCGTCCAGGAAGTCGGTGTCGTGCAGCAGCAGCCATGCGCGGTCATGCAGGTCGCGCCCGAGCGCATGCAAGAGCAAGGTTTGCGCTTCGAGGTGATCCAAGCCCTGCGCTTTGGCCTGTTGCAAGGCTTGCGCCATGTTCACGTTTGACCTTCCAAAGCCGCCAATTGCTCGGCGGCTTCAAAGGCTTGCAGCGCTTCGACCACATCGCCCAGATCACCTTCCATGATGGCCAAGAGTTTGTAGAGCGTGAGGTTGATGCGGTGGTCGGTGAAGCGGCCTTGCGGGAAGTTGTAGGTGCGGATGCGGTCGGATCGGTCGCCGCTGCCGATCAGGCTTTTGCGCTCGGCCGCGTCTTTGGCGGCTCGCTGGGCGCGGTCTTTTTCTTGGATGCGGGCGGTCAACACCCGCAGCGCTTGTGCTTTGTTGCTGTGTTGGCTGCGCCCGTCTTGGCACTCGGCCACGATGCCGGTGGGCAAGTGGGTGATGCGCACCGCCGAGTCGGTTTTGTTGATGTGCTGACCACCTGCACCGCTGGCGCGGAAGGTGTCGATGCGCAAATCGGCCGGGTTGATCTGGATGGCTTGCGCTTCATCAGGCTCGGCCAATACAGCCACGGTGCATGCGCTGGTGTGGATGCGCCCTTGGGTCTCGGTGGCAGGCACGCGCTGCACCCGGTGGCCGCCCGACTCGAACTTCAATGCGCCATAAACGCCTGCGCCTTCGATGCGGATCACCACCTCTTTGTAGCCACCCAATTCGCTGGCAGACTCGCTGATGACTTCCACCCGCCAGCTTTGGTTGGCGCAATAGCGGGTGTACATGCGCAGCAAGTCGCCCGCAAACAAAGCGGATTCATCGCCGCCGGTGCCAGCGCGGATTTCCAAAAACGCGTTGCGTGCGTCGTCCGGGTCTTTGGGCAGCAACATGCGTTGCAACTGCGCCGCCAAAGCCTCGAGCTTGGTTTGTCCACGCTCGATTTCTTCTTGTGCCATGGCTTGAACCTCTGGGTCCGGGTCTTGCAACATGGTTTGCGCCGCCACCATGTCTTGGCTTTGTTGCAGCCACTCTTGGTAGGGATGGACCAAGGCCACCACCTCGGCGTGTTCGCGCGACAAGGCCATGAACTGTGTCATGTCTTGCATGATGTCTTCGCGGGACAGCAGAAAATCCAGCTCGGACAAACGTTGCACCGAGCGCTCAAGCTGAGCGCGCATGAAAGGTTTCATAAGGGGGGCGGCTCAGCTAACGGCTGGCGCGCAAAAAGAAATGTTCGATCGCGCTGCGCGCTTCCTTGCGCGTGTGTGCGTCGTCTGCATGCAGCTCAGACATGGCGCCGTGGAGCATCTTTTGGGTGAGGCCCTTGGCCATGGCTTCGAGCACGGCTTCGATGGGCTCGCCTTTGGCCAGCATTTTTTGGGCGCGTTGCAACTCGGCTTGACGCCAAGCCTCGGCTTGATGGTTGAGTTGTTGAATCAAAGGCACGTCTGAGCGTTGGTCCAGCCAATGCACAAAGCTTTGCACACCCGCGTCAATGATGACCTCGGCCTCAGCCACAGCAGCTTGACGGCTGGCCTGCCCGGTTTGAACCACCAGCGATAAATCATCCACGGTATAGAGATAGACATCGCGCAAGGACTTGACCTCGGGCTCGATGTCACGGGGAACAGCCAAATCGACCATGAACATGGGCCGGTTGCGTCGGTTTTTGAGGGCGCGTTCCACCGCGCCGAGCCCGATCAAGGGCAAGGTGCTGGCCGTGCAGCTGATGACCGCATCGAACTCGTGCAAGCGGTCGGGCAGGTCGGCCAGGCGCATGACTTGTGCGCCAAATTGCTGGGCCAGATGCTCACCTCGCTCTTGGGTGCGGTTGGCCACGGTCATGGTCATGGGGGTTTTGGCCGCAAAGTGGGTGGCGCACAACTCGATCATTTCGCCCGCGCCGACAAACAAGACATGGATTTGGCTGAGGTCCTCGAACAATTGCGCAGCCAGTCGGACAGAAGCGGCTGACATGCTGATGCTGTGCGCGCCAATTTCGGTCGAGCTGCGCACTTGCTTGGCCACGGCAAACGAACGCTGGAACATTTGGTGCAAAGTCGAGCCCAACGCGCCGGCTTCACGGGCAACCCTGACAGCGTCTTTCATTTGACCCAAGATTTGGGGTTCGCCCAACACCATCGAATCCAAGCCACTGGCCACACGGAAAGCATGGCGTGCAGCTTCATCGTCGAGCATGGTGTAGACATGGCCGTGCAACACCTCCGGACTCACGCCACCGGATTCGGCCAACCAGCCCATGGTTTTGGGCAAAGAAATTTCTTGTGAAGCGCAGTAAATCTCGGTGCGGTTGCAAGTAGAGAGGATGGTGGCTTCGGTTTGGGTACCCAAGCTGTTGCGCAGACCTGCCAGCACTGGCCCCATTTGGTCGACAGCAAAAGCAAAGCGACCCCGCAGATCAAGTGGTGCGGTGGTATGGTTGAGACCGAGCGCCCATACTGACATAGGCGAGATTATAAAATTTCAAGCATGGATGGTTTGTCGCTTATTGTGCACGTTTTGAATTTTCTGGCCCCTGCGGTTGCCGTGGGCGCATGGATTACCCTCATCTATCCCCTGGTTTGGCGCGGTGCCAATGCTTGGCAGGGGTGGCGCAGAAGACTTGTCCTGAACATCTTCACTGGCGCTTTGGTGTTGCTGCTGGGCTTGTTGTGGTTTGGTCAGGATGGCAAGATGATGACTTATGCCTGCATGGTGTTGGCAAGTGCCAGCAGCCAGTGGTTATTAACCCGCAAGTCCCGCCCTTGAATGACCGCTGAGTTAACATGGCGCACCTATTTATGAATGCGCCAACGCCTCTAAGCCCATTGACGAAGGCTGTCCAAGACGGCCCTCGCTTGCGCGAAATTCCCTATAACTACACTTCTTTTTCAGACCGCGAGATCGTGATTCGCTTGCTGGGGGCCCAGGCCTGGCAGACCTTGGAAGCTTTGCGTGATGAAAGACGCACAGGTCGCTCGGCCCGGATGCTCTATGAAGTCCTGGGAGACATCTGGGTGGTGCAGCGCAACCCCTATTTGCAAGACGATTTGCTGGACAACCCCAAACGCCGTGCCCTGCTGGTGGAAGCCTTGCACCACCGTTTGAACGAGGTCAACACCCGCCGCCTGGGAGGTGAGGGTGAGCGTGACCACCTGGTCGCCGCCCTGATCGCACAAGCCCAACAGGCGGTTCAAGCATTTGCCAGCCAATTTGACGTGGTCAGCCAATTGCGCAAGCGCGCCAAGCGGGTGCTGCGTCAATGCACCCACGCAGACAACATCAAGTTCGATGCGATGAGTCGCGTCTCGCATGTCACCGATGCCACCGACTGGCGGGTGGAATACCCTTTCGTGGTGCTTGCGCCCGACACCGAAGCTGAAATGGCGCGGCTGGTCAAGGCTTGCACAGAGCTCAGCTTGACCATCGTTCCGCGCGGTGGCGGCACCGGCTACACCGGCGGCGCGATTCCTCTGACATGGCAAAGCGTGGTGATCAACACGGAAAAATTGCAAGCGATTGGCCAGGTCGAATCGATCGTGTTGCCTGGCTTGAGCCAAGCCGTGCCTACCGTGACCACAGAGGCTGGCGTGGTGACACAGCGTGTGGCTGACCTGGCCGAAAGCGCTGGCTTGGTGTTCGCGGTCGATCCCACCTCCGCAGAGGCTTCCTGCATTGGCGGCAACATTGCCATGAATGCGGGTGGCAAAAAGGCGGTCTTGTGGGGCACGGCGTTGGACAATTTGGCCAGTTGGCGCATGGTCACCCCCGATGCCCAATGGCTCGAGGTGGTGCGCCTCAACCACAACCTGGGCAAGATCCATGACGCTGAGATGGCCAGCTTTGAGTTGCGCTATTTCGAGGCCGATGGCGTCACACCATTGCGCACTGACCGCCTGGACATTCCCGGCCACAGCTTTCGCAAAGCAGGTTTGGGCAAGGATGTCACCGATAAATTTCTGAGTGGTTTGCCAGGCATCCAAAAAGAGGGTTGTGATGGTTTGATCACCAGTGCCCGCTGGATCTTGCACCGCATGCCCAGCCACACACGCACGGTGTGCCTGGAGTTTTTCGGGCCCGCCAACCAGGCCGTTCCCAGCATTGTTGACATCAAAAATTACATGTTCTCCGTCGCGCAGCAAAGCGGCACGGTGCTGGCGGGTTTGGAGCACTTGGACAACCGTTATCTCAAGGCGGTGGGCTACACCACCAAATCCAAACGTGGCGGCCTGCCCAAGATGGTGTTGTTTGGCGACATCGCTGGTGACGATGCGGATCAGGTGGCGCGCGTCACGTCTGAGGTGGTGCGTTTGGCCAATGCCCGCACCGGCGAAGGCTTCGTGGCGGTGAGCCCCGAGGCGCGTAAAAAGTTTTGGCTTGACCGCAAACGCACAGCAGCCATCAGCCGTCACACCAATGCTTTCAAGATCAATGAAGACGTGGTCATTCCTTTGCCACGCATGGCCGAGTACACCGATGGCATTGAGCGCATCAACATTGAACTGTCCCTGCGCAACAAACTGGCGCTGTGTGATGCCCTGACGAAACTGCTGACGGCTGGGGCTTTGCCCTTGGGTTCTGCGGATGACGACACCGACACACCTTCGCCCGAGTTGTTGCAAGAGCGCACAGCTCAAGCCCTGCTGCTGATCCAAGAGGTGCAAACCTTGTGGCAGTCCTGGTTGGACAACGTGGCTTCGCTTTTGCTGGCCCTGCAAAACCATGAGCTGCGGGCCAGCTGGAAAACCCAACTGCGCGCACCTTTGCACGATTTGTTCAGTGGTGCGGCATTCGCGCCTTTGCGCAAAGAGTTTGACGCGGTGCATCAGCGTGTCCTCAAAGGTCGTGTTTGGGCGGCTTTGCATATGCACGCTGGTGACGGCAATGTGCACACCAATCTGCCGGTCAACAGCGACGACTACGAGATGCTGCGCACTGCGCATGAAGCGGTAGACCGCATCATGGCCTTGGCGCGCTCCTTGGATGGCGTGATTTCAGGCGAACATGGCATTGGCATCACCAAGCTCGAATACCTGACCCCGCAAGAACTGCAGCCTTTCGCGGACTACAAAGCCCGCGTCGATCCCGATGGCAGATTCAACAAAGGCAAGTTGTTGCGCAACGCCGACCTGCGCTTGGCCTACACCCCCAGTTTCGGCTTGATGGGCCATGAATCGCTCATCATGCAGCAGTCGGACATTGGTGCGATTGCTGACTCGATCAAAGACTGCTTGCGGTGTGGCAAATGCAAACCGGTGTGCGCCACCCATGTGCCAGGCGCCAATTTGCTCTACAGCCCTCGCGACAAAATTTTGGCCACCTCCTTGTTGATCGAAGCCTTTTTGTACGAGGAGCAAACCCGTCGTGGCGTGTCCATTCGGCACTGGGCCGAATTTGAAGATGTGTCCGACCATTGCACGGTCTGCCATAAATGTGCTGCGCCTTGCCCCGTCAAGATCGACTTTGGCGACGTGACCATGAACATGCGCAACCTGTTGCGCAAAATGGGTCAGCAAAGTTTCCGCCCCGCATCGCGTTTTCAGTCCTGGATGGTGGGCACGGTCAACCCGCAAGCGATCAACTTGGCGCACGGCATCACCCGTGTGGGTATGCAAGCCCAGCGGGTGGCCAACGGCTTGTTCAGCGTCTTGGCTCGGGCCCAAACTGCCCAGCCGCCTGCCTCCGTGGGTGCGGCCAGCCTGAAGGCACAAGTCATCCATTTTGTGAATAAAAAAATGCCCAAAGGCTTGCCCAACAAAACTGCCAGGGCTTTGCTGGACATCGAAGACCGGGACTATGTGCCGATCATCCGCAACCCTTTGCAAACCTCGTCAGACGCAGAGGCTGTCTTTTATTTCCCCGGCTGTGGCTCAGAGCGCTTGTTCAGTCAGGTGGGCTTGGCCACCCAAGCCATGTTGTGGCATGCGGGTGTGCAAACCGTGTTGCCACCCGGCTATTTGTGTTGCGGCTATCCCCAGCGTGGCGCGGGACAACAAGACAAAGCCAACCAAATCATCACTGACAACCGCGTGTTGTTTCACCGCGTGGCCAACACCTTGAATTATTTGGACATCAAAACCGTGGTGGTGAGTTGCGGCACTTGCTTTGATCAGCTGCAAGGCTACGAGTTCGATAAAATTTTCCCCGACTGCAAGATCGTCGACATCCACGAATACTTGTTGAGCAAAAACATCACTTTGCCCGGTGGGCAAGCCTACCTCTATCACGACCCCTGTCACAGCCCCATGAAGCAACAAGCGCCAATGAAAACCGTCAAAGCGTTGCTGGGCGAGCAAGTGCTCGAGAGCAAGCGCTGCTGCGGTGAAAGCGGTGGTTTGGCTTATGCACGACCCGACATTTCGACCCAAGTACGTTTTCGCAAAGAGCAAGAAATCCGCGCAGGCGAAGCCGAGTTGCGTGACAAAGGTTGGGTAGAGGACAAAGCCAATGTCAAGGTGTTGACCTCTTGTCCAAGTTGCATGATGGGCCTGAATCGCTTCCAAGATGATTTGCAAAACGGTTTGCTCGAAGCTGATTACATCGTGGTCGAAATGGCCAAACACATATTGGGAGAAGACTGGATGTCTGACTATGTTCACAAAGCCAACAACGGTGGCATCGAACGGGTATTGGTGTAGGCGCCATGGCAGGATTACAAGCCCATACCCCTGTGCCCACGGACATCGTGTTGCACAACGCATCCAAGGTTTTGGAGATCGCTTTCAACAACGGCAGCCAATTTCGCCTGCCCTTTGAGCTGTTGCGGGTGTACAGCCCCTCTGCAGAAGTACAAGGCCATGGCCCGGGTCAAGAGGTGCTGCAAACAGGCAAACGGCATGTGGGTATCTTGTCTTTGGAACCGGTTGGCAATTACGGCGTGCAACCCAACTTCAGCGATGGCCACAACAGTGGTATTTTTTCCTGGGACTACCTCTACCAGCTTGGCTTGAATGAACAAGCCCTGTGGGTGCAGTACCAACAACGCTTGCAAGATGCAGGTGTCGATCGCGATGCGCCCATGGCCGAGCGTGGTGGCTCGGCTTGTCAATCCTGAAAGGCGAACATGGCAACCACGGATTTTGGTTTTAAAACCGTTGACGAGCAAGACAAAGCACGCCGGGTCCGCGGTGTGTTTGACTCGGTTGCTTCCAAGTACGACATCATGAATGACCTGATGTCCATGGGCATGCACCGGGCATGGAAGGCCTATACCGTGATGGTGGCCAACCTGCAGGCCGGGCAACAGGTCTTGGATATTGCCGGTGGTACGGGTGACATGGCCCAAGCTTTTGCCAAACAAGTCGGTTCCACTGGTTGTGTGGTGCATACCGACATCAACTTGGCCATGTTGCGACAAGGGCGCGACAGGCTCACAGACCAGGGCTTGTTGCTGCCCACCTCCGTGTGTGATGCTGAGCAATTGCCATTCACAGACCAGCGCTTCGACCTGGTTTGTGTGGCATTTGGTCTGCGCAACATGACCCACAAAGACCGTGCTTTGCGTGAGATGGCGAGGGTGCTCAAACCAGGGGGCAAGTTGCTGGTGTTGGAATTTTCCAAAGTTGCCCCGCCGTTAAGCAAGGTCTATGACTGGTATTCCTTTCAAGTCCTGCCCCGACTGGGCAAAATGGTGGCCAACGATGATGCCAGTTACAGGTATTTGGCTGAATCCATCCGAATGCATCCTGATCAGCAAAGTTTGAAGGCATTGATGCAGACCAATGGCTTTGCGCATGTCGATGTGCACAATCTTTCCTTGGGGGTGGTGGCTTTGCATGTGGGCATCAAGTGTCAGTGATGAAGTGTTGTTTTTGTTGTGGAGTCAGCGTCTTATGAAAATAGCCAGCTTTGTTTTGGTGTGCCTTTTGTCCCTCACCAGCTTGCATGCCGATGCGGCCCGGCGCATGGGCGGCGGTAAATCCTTTGGCAAGCAGTCCAACAACGTGTCGCAACGCGAGGGCACCCGCCCAACCACATCTCCCTCACCAAATTCAACGGCTGCCACAACGCCATCTGCAACTGCAGCTGCAGCAGCTGCTTCGCCACGGCGACCTTGGGGCGCCATGCTGGGCGGTCTGGCTGCAGGGTTGGGGCTGGCATGGTTAGCCCATTCGCTGGGCTTAGGGGCTGAGTTTGGTGAGTTCCTCATGTTTGGTTTGATTGCGATGGTGCTCATGGTGGCGGTGGGCATGTTCATGCGCCGGCGTGTCAGCCAAAACACGCATGCCTTTGCTGGCGCTGGCAGTGCTCAAAACCCCGATCAGATGCGACAGTACAACCCCTCGAAAATCGGCAATGACGCCTCAGCGCGCCCGTGGGAGAGCAACACCACCCAGTTTGAAAGCAGCGCTGCGTCATCCACTTACAACACTCGAATCGGCTCTGCCTTGCTGGGTCACGGCAGCAACTGGCATATCCCGTCAGACTTTGATGTGCCCGGCTTTGTCAGCGCCGCGAAACACAATTTCATCTCCTTGCAAGCGGCTTGGGACCGGGCGGATATCCCTGCGCTTCGCGCCATGATGACCGACAGCATGTTGCTGGAAATTCAATCCCAGCTGGCCGAGCGTGCCCAGTTGGTTGAAGGTCCGAACACCACTGAAGTGGTGATGCTGGAAGCGCAGTTGCTGGGCATTGAAGATTTAGGCCAAGGTTACATGGCAAGCGTGGAGTTCTCAGGCATGATTCGCGAAGAAATGCATGCCGGACCCAGCCCTTTCCGTGAAGTTTGGAACATGACGCGACCCAAAGAAGGCCAAACAGGCTGGCTGGTTGCGGGTGTGCAAGCATTGCAATAATTCCAGATTCCCGCTCTTTCAGGGCCAAACCATTTTGGGCAGCAGATTCATGGCAACCGCACCACCTCTTGCAGAACTCTCTGCCCAATTCAGTCACTTTGTGATGCAACAAAAGCCGCCTGCATGGTTGCTCAATGAGTTGCAGGACAAACTGGTGATTGTGCTCAACCATGTTTTATCGCAAGAGCCTGCAGCTGTGGAGCGGTTGCGTCGGCAGCAGGGTCGCCGAATAGGTTTGTACTGGCGCTCTCACCAATTGCATTGGCAAGTCACACCAGCAGGTTTGTTGACGCGTTCACTGGCCGAGCCGCCTGCTGACTTGACATTGCACATTCAAGAAGACTCACCACTGGCGCTTGTGCATGGCTTGCGGCAAGGCATCAAGCCCGCCATGCGAATCGAGGGTGATGTGATCTTGGCCGCTGAGATCAACTGGTTGGTCGACCATGTGCGTTGGGACATCGAAGAAGACTTGTCACGTATCTTGGGAGACGCCATGGCCCACCAGATGGTTGGCGTTGCCAAGCGGTTCTTGCAAGTATTGAACGGGTTAAGCCGCAAATGACCCGCATCTACCGGGGTGTCTTTATCGTTTGGATCGTCTTGCGGTTCGGGCTGGATGAGCTCTTGCTGTCGAGTTTCAAACAGCCTTGGCTGAAAACACTCACCCGCCTGATCACTTTGGGTCGAAATTTGGATGCGCCTCGCGGTCAAAGATTGCGTCAAGCGCTGGAACACCTGGGTCCTATTTTCGTCAAGCTTGGACAGGTCTTGTCCACGCGCAGAGATTTGCTGCCCAATGACATTGCCGATGAACTGGCCAAGTTGCAAGACCAAGTGCCACCGTTTGCATCGGACATTGCTGTGGCCACGATTGAGCGTGCATTTGGCCGTGCAGTGGATGACATCTTCAGTGAGTTTGAGCGCACCCCAGTTGCCAGTGCCTCCATCGCCCAAGTTCATTTTGCAAAGCTGCGCAATGCACAGGGCATGGAACGCGAGGTTGCCATCAAGGTACTCAGACCTGGGATGCTCAAGGTCATCAACAAAGACTTGGAATTGATGCACACCATGGCACTGTGGCTTGACCGCCTGTCTACTGATGGGAAAAGGCTCAAGCCACGCGAGGTGGTGGCCGAGTTTGACAAATACTTGCACGACGAACTGGATTTGGTGCGTGAGGCCTCCAATGCCACCCAGTTGCGTCGAAACATGGAAGGCCTCAACCTGGTGTTGATTCCTGAAATGGTCTGGGAGTATTGCCATCAGGAAGTCATTGTCATGGAGCGGATGCATGGTCTGCCCATCAGCCAGATTGAAGGTTTGAGAAATGCGGGTGTTGACATCCCCAAGCTGGCCCGTGATGGCGTCACCATTTTCTTCACACAGGTGTTCAGAGATGGGTTTTTCCATGCAGACATGCACCCTGGCAATATCCAAGTCAGTGTGGCGCCAGCAACTTTTGGCCAATATGTCTCGCTCGATTTTGGCATCGTGGGTACGCTGACCGAGTTTGACAAAGAATATTTGGCGCAGAACTTCACAGCTTTTTTTCGCCGCGATTACAAGCGGGTGGCGCAATTGCATATCGAGTCTGGCTGGGTGCCTGTCAATACTCGAGTGGATGAATTGGAGTCTGCCATCCGATCGGTCTGCGAGCCTTACTTTGACCGACCTTTGAAAGAAATTTCTCTGGGCATGGTTTTGATGCGTCTGTTTCAAACTTCTCGCCGATTCCAGGTTGAAATTCAGCCGCAGTTGGTCTTGCTGCAAAAGACCCTGCTCAACATCGAGGGCTTGGGTCGTGAACTCGACCCGGATTTGGATTTGTGGAGCACTGCCAAGCCGTTTTTGGAGAAATGGATGCTTGAGCAAGTTGGTCCGCAACGCTTGTGGAATCAACTCCAATTGGAAGCCCCTCGGCTGGCCAAAATGTTGCCAGAGTTACCGCGCTTGGTGCATTCCTTTTTGCAGCGTGACCATGAAGATGAACGCAAGCAACTGCTGTCCTTGTTGCACGCCCAGCGCAAAACCAATCAAACACTGCAAACTATCTTGCTGGTGTCCTTGGGTTTTGTGGCGGGTATTGTGATCACAGCGGTGATGAGTGTTTTCACCTTGGGCGGTTGATCAGTCCTCAGGCCGGACAGCCGCGCGTCTTTGCTGTCTGGCGGTATGGATGCCATACATCACAACAGCCAGGGTAACGACCACCATCAGCAAGGTCGCTGCAGCATAAATAGACGGATTCACACCACGCCTGGCGTAGCTGAAAATGACCTGTGGCAATGTGGTGACACCTGGGCCAGCCAAGAACTCCGAAATGACCACATCGTCAAATGACAAGGTAAAGGTCAGCAGCCAAGCTGCCACCAGTGCTTGTGACATGTTGGGCAGGGTGACCAAGAAAAAAACTTGGTAAGGTTTGCATCCCAAATCCAAAGCAGCTTCTTCAATCGAGCGGTCCATCTCTTTCAAACGGGATTGAATCACGACACAGGCATATGCCATGCCGAGCAAGGCATGCCCCAAAATGATGGTTAATGCGCCACGTTCAGGCCAACCCATCATCCGCTCCATGCCAACAAACAGCAGGAGCAGCGACAGACCAATGATCACTTCAGGCATGACCAACGGGGAGCTGAGCATGGCATTGAACAAGGTACGCCCTTTGAATTGACCAAAACGCACCAAGGCAAAGGCGGCCAAGGTCGCCAAAACCGTGGCCAGCGTAGCGCTCAGCAAGGCAACGTTGAAAGACAAGAAAAAGCCATCGACCAATCGGCTGTCATTGAGCAATGCTTGATACCAGCGCAGAGAAAACCCCGTGAACACGCTGTCTTGGCGTGTGCTGTTGAAAGAGAAGGTGACCAGAAAAAGCAGGGGAAGGTAAAAAAACCCAAACACCCCTGCCAGCCAAAAGCGACCTATGTATTTGCGCCAGCCTTGTGTGTGCATCAGGATGATTCCTGCTCTACTTTGCGCGCCAAACGCTGGTTGTACCAAGCCAAGGGCACCACGATACCCACGATCATGACCACCGACAAAGCACTTGCGCGGGGCCAGTTGTTGCTGCTGAACATTTCATCCCATACAACCCGCCCAATCATCAGGTTCTCTGCGCCCCCGAGCAGGGAGGGAATCACGAATTCACCTAAACAAGGAATGAAGACAAGGATGGAACCGGCCACGATGCCCGAACGGCTCAAAGGAACCGTGATCATCCAAAAGCTTTTCCAAGGGGTTGCCCCCAGGTCTTGAGCGGCTTCAAGCAAACGGTCGTCGAGTTTGACCAAGTTGGCATACAGCGGCAAAACCATGAAAGGCAGGTAGACATAGGTCATGCCCACCAACATAGACACGTCGTTATAGAGCAATTGCACAGGCTCTTGAATCAGACCAAGCCACATCAGCAAATGGTTGATCAGTCCCTGGTCCGCCAGGATGCCTTTCCAGGCATAAACACGCAGCAAAAAAGAGGTCCAAAACGGCAGCATCACCATCAACAGCAGGAGGGGTCTGACCGCGGGGGCGCTGCGGGCTAAAAAGTAGGCGAATGGGTAGCCAAAAAACAAGCATAAAACCGTTGTCCAAAAAGCGTACTTGACAGACAACACATAGGACTCGATGTAGAGGGTCTGACCCCAACCCGATTCAGGGTCAATGAGCAAAGACAGGTAGTTGGCGAATTTCAGATGCAAGGTGGCGCGACCTGCATCCATCTGCACCAGCGGTGCAAAAGGGTCTAGCCCCTCGCCCATGTCGGTCACGCTGATGCGCAACAAAATCAAAAAAGGGACAGCGAAGAAAAGCAACAGCCAAAACCAAGGAACGCCCAGCACGAGCCTGCGCCCGCGCTGGAGAACCAGTTGATTCAGACCAAGAGGAAAAGTCTTCAAGGCAGCAGTGAAATCAGCATGAAGACGGCGAGCACGTGAGCATCAGGCGCTCGCCTGGCGTCTTCACTTGCCCTTTTTGAAGTTGGTGTAAACCGCCGTCATGGATTCACGAGCAGCATTACCCAGTGCTGCCGGGGCAACCATCAATTTCAAGTTGGCTTCGTCTGGGAAAACCGCTTTGTTTTGAGCGGTGACAGGATCCACATTGGCCAAGCTGGCTTTGTTGGCAGTCGGGTAGCCCAATTCATTGGTCAGCGCCGCTGATACTTCTGGCTTCAAGAAGTAGTTGATGAAGGCCATGGCGTTGTTGGGATGCTTGGCATCCGCAGGCACGGCCAGCGTGTCAAAGAAAATCAAACCGCCTGTGCTGGGCAGCAAGGCTTCGATTTCTTGGCCGCTTTTGTTTTCAGCAGCACGTTTGGCTGCGATGTTGATGTCACCTGCCCAGCCCAAAGCCACACAAGCCTTGCCACCTGCCAAATCATCGATCATCGTGCTGGAGAACAAACGAATGTCTTTGCGCACTTTCGCCAGCATGTCACCTGCTGCTTTGTGGTCAGCTGGGTCATCCGAGTATGCGTTTTTGCCTATGTAATGCAGGGCAGGTGGCAACACTTCGGTGGGTGAATCGAGGAACGCAATACCGCAAGATTTGAGTTTCGCCGTGTAAGTGGGGTTGAACACCAGATCCCAGGCGTTGTCAGGCATGGGGGTGTTGCCCAAGGCTTTGGCCACTTTGGCTTTGTTGATGCCAACGGTGGTGAAGCTCCAAGCCCATGGCAGCACGTGTGCATTGTCTGCATCCACGCCAACGAGCTTTTGCATCAATTCAGGATCGAGGTTTTGGTAGTTGGGGATTTGTGACTTATCGAGTTTTTTCAGCAAACCTGCTTCGATCTGTGCTTTGACGAACACAGACCCTGGCACCACGATGTCATAACCAGAGTTACCAGCAACCAATTTGGCTTGCAGCGCTTCGTTGTTTTCAAAGGTTTGGTAATTGACCTTGATACCGGTTTCTGCTTCGAAGTTGGCGATCATGTCTTGGGCGACGTAATCAGGCCAGTTGTACACATTAAGTACTTTTTCTTCAGTGTTGACGGCGGCAGCTGGTGCGGGTGCTTGGGCTTGGGGCTCTTCTTTCTTACCGCAGGCAGCAACTGCCAAACAAGCCACGACAACCAGTAAAAGACGTTTATTCATGATGGCAAAAACTCCATAAAACAAATGGTGATGAAGCAGGGTCAAGAACGCTTGAAAGCGCGCCAGCCGCGTAGTATAGGGACAGATGCTGACGAACTTTGGAAATTCGGCTTGTAGAGAGAAAAAGCTTACAATCTCGGGCTACAAACGATCTTCATCACCAGCGAAAACACCATGCCAATTTATGCCTATAAGTGCGGATCTTGCGGCTTCGCGAAAGATCATCTTCAAAAAATTTCAGACCCGCCTTTGAACACTTGCCCCTCATGCGGCAAGCCTACTTTCAGCAAGCAACTCACAGCCGCAGGATTCCAGCTCAAGGGCTCCGGTTGGTATGCGACTGACTTCAAGGGCGGCAGCAGCCCTGCCGCCACGCCCGCTGACGCGCCTGCAGCCGACAGTGGTGGCGCTGCAGTGGCCACCGATGCACCTGCAGCAAGCGCCTCCAGCGCTTGTGCCCCTTCTTGCGCTTGCCACTGAGCCACCAGCCCATGAATCTCAAAAAATACATCTTGGCTGGACTGCTTGTCTGGCTGCCTTTGGCCATCACATTGTGGGTGTTGAGCTGGTTGGTTGGCGCCATGGATGGTATTTTTGCCAATGTGCTTTCTGGCTTAGCCAGTTTTTTGCCTCAGTCTTTCAGTGACAGCTTTGGCCACCTTCAAAGTGTGCGTGGGTTGGGTGTGGTGCTGGTTGTGCTGGTGTTGGTCCTCACGGGCGCATTGGCGTCGAA
Organism: Bordetella parapertussis; assembly: GCA_945890735.1. Classification (GTDB taxonomy): domain Bacteria; phylum Pseudomonadota; class Gammaproteobacteria; order Burkholderiales; family Burkholderiaceae_C; genus Limnohabitans. The sequence goes on from CAMDCZ010000023.1 coordinate 16,263, forward strand.
TGTGGTTGGCAATTGGTTGGTCAAACAATGGGATAAGTTGTTCACCCACATACCCATTGTCAAATCCATCTACACCAGTGTCAAAAAAGTGTCAGACACTTTGTTCTCCAGCAATGGCAATGCTTTTCGCCGTGCTGTGTTGATCCAGTATCCCCGCGCTGGTGCATGGACCATTGCTTTTCAAACGGGAACACCAACCGGTGAAGTGGCCCACCACCTGGGTGAAGGTTTCATGAGTGTTTATGTGCCTACTACCCCTAACCCCACCAGTGGGTTTTTTCTGCTCGTTCCCAGTCAAGATGTCATTGAACTAGAGATGACGGTGGACGAAGCCCTGACCTATGTGATTTCCATGGGGGCCGTATCCCCAGGCGAAATCCAAGCAGACAAAACACCGCATTGAAAGCTGGTGCCGATGCACCAGTGGTCCCGATACACCTACAGCAATCAAGAAAGAATCAGCATCATGGCCATGAGATCACATTACTGCGGTTTGGTTACCGAATCCATTCAAGGACAACAAGTGACTTTGTGTGGTTGGGTCAATCGTCGTCGCGACCATGGCGGCGTGATTTTCGTGGACTTGCGTGACCGGGAAGGTTATGTGCAGGTGGTCTGCGACCCAGACCGCCCTGAGATGTTCAAACAAGCCGAAGAGTTGCGCAACGAGTTTTGTATCCAGATCAAAGGTTTGGTGCGTTTGCGTCCTGAAGGCACCGTCAACGACCAACTGAAGAGCGGCAAAATCGAAGTGCTGTGCCATGAGTTGGTGGTGTTGAACCCCTCGGTGACGCCGCCTTTTCAATTGGATGATGACAATTTGTCAGAGACCACACGCTTGACCCACCGTGTCTTGGATTTGCGCCGCCCCTACATGCAGAAGAACCTGATGCTGCGCTACAAAGTGGCGATGGCGGTGCGCCGCTTCTTGGATGACAACGGGTTTGTCGACATTGAGACGCCCATGCTCACCAAGAGCACACCCGAGGGTGCGCGTGACTACCTGGTGCCCAGCCGGGTCCATGACGGTCATTTCTTCGCACTGCCCCAGTCGCCACAACTGTTCAAGCAGTTGTTGATGGTCGCTGGCTTTGACCGCTATTACCAAATCACCAAATGTTTCCGCGATGAAGATCTGCGTGCTGACCGGCAGCCCGAATTCACGCAAATCGATATCGAAACCTCTTTCTTAGGCGAGGAAGAAATTCGCGCCATGTTCCAAGACATGATCAAGGGCGTGTTCTCGAATGTGCTCAACATCGAATTGGGGGATTTTCCGATCATGGCTTACTCAGAGGCCATGCATCGCTTTGGTTCTGACAAGCCTGACCTGCGCGTGCGGCTCGAATTCACCGAGCTCACCGATGTCATGGCCGATGTGGACTTCAAGGTGTTCAGCGCACCTGCCACCACGCCAGGCGGACGCGTGGTTGCCTTGCGCGTGCCACAAGGCGGCGAGATGAGCCGAGGTGAGATCGACGGCTACACCGAATTTGTGAAAATTTATGGCGCCAAAGGCTTGGCCTGGATCAAGGTCAACGAAGTGGCCAAGGGCCGCGACGGTTTGCAGTCGCCGATTGTGAAAAACCTGCACGACCAGGCCATTGCCGAGATTTTGAAGCGCGCCGGCGCCCAAGATGGCGACTTGTTGTTCTTCGGCGCAGACAAAGCCAAGGTGGTGAACGATGCGATCGGTGCCTTGCGTTTGAAAATCGGACACAGCGAATTTGGCAAGAAGCAAGGCTTGCTGGAAAACCGCTGGGCCCCCTTGTGGGTGGTGGATTTCCCGATGTTCGAGTACGACGAGGAAGCCAAGCGTTACAACGCAGTTCACCATCCTTTCACAGCCCCCAAAGACGGTCACGAAGACTGGATGGTCACCGCGCCCGAGAAGTGCATCGCCAAGGGCTATGACATGGTGCTCAATGGTTGGGAAATTGGTGGCGGTTCGGTGCGAATCCACCGCGCCGATGTGCAGCAAAAAGTGTTTGATGCGCTCAATATCACCCCCGAAGAAGCCCAGGTGAAATTCGGCTTCTTGTTGGATGCCCTGCAATATGGCGCGCCACCGCACGGCGGTTTGGCTTTTGGTTTGGACCGTATCGTGACCTTGATGACCGGTGCCGACTCCATCCGTGACGTGATTGCCTTCCCCAAGACCCAGCGTGCACAGTGTTTATTGACGCAAGCGCCATCCTTGGTGGATGAAAAGCAGTTGCGAGAACTGCACATCCGCCTGCGCAACCTGGACGCCCAGAACGCCAGTGCTTGAAACTGAAAATCCACAATAAAGTACACATCGGCTGAACTGAAATGCCATTTAAAGAATACTTAATATCGATTTATGGCGACATTAAGTAGCTCCGATGTGTGTATTTTTGATTGATATGGGTTTAAAAGAATACTTTGCGGGAATAAGATTCCCGCATGAATATCATTTTGAATTCCATTTTCAGGCGGCGCACTGAAGTCACAGAGGCCGACAAAAGGCGTTTCATTCAGTTGGCTTTGGTCTTGGGGGTCTTGCTCACAGGCCTGTATGCCCTGGGCGCCAACAACGAACCCGGACATACCTATTTCAGCGGATGGGTGGCGTTTTCTGCACTGCTGATGCTGAGTTTCCTGCCTGTCAGCCTGGCTTGGTTGACGCACAGTTTGTTAGCCGTTGCCTTGTTGAGTGGGTTTGCCTTGGCTATGCAAAGCGGCGGCATTTATTCACCCACCTTGCTCTGGCTGGCCATCATCCCCAACCTCGCGTTGTTTGTATTGAGTCAACAAGCCACCTTGCTATGGGTCTTGTTCGTCATGACGATATTGGGCCTGACTGGACAACTCACCGATTTTCAAGAGGTTGCAACTGCAGACGAGCTGCGTCAGACTTCTGGCCTGTGGGCGACCTTGCATTTGGTGGGCGCGCAGTTATGCGTGATGCTGATTCATTGGGTTCATGACTGGCAGTACCGGCAGAAAAGTGCTCGCATTGATGCCAGCATGAAGCGAATGAAGGCAGTCAAGAAGCACCTCGAGTTAACCGAGGCTTACAAGGACAGCTTCATTACCCATGTGAGTGAAGACTTGCGAGGGCCCATGAATGCCATCTTGGGTTACAGCGATGTGTTGGCCGACATGGCGAAGTACAAACCTGGCCTGACTGACACGGTGCAACACATACGCAGCTCTATTCAACAATTGCTGGAACTCACCAACAGCATCTTGGACCATGCGCAGTTGATCGAAGGCAAACTCAAGTTGACTTTCAAGCCGGTGTCGTTGCGCCAAATGATGGAAGAGAAATGGGCCCATTGGACTGTCAAAGACAGCGTGCAGTTCAAAGTGGTGGTCGATCCGTCCATCCCTGAATGGCTGTGGTGTGATCCACACCGTTTGCGCCAGATCATCGGCATCTTGCTCAGCAATGCCCAAAAATTCACGCACCAAGGGCAGGTCAAGCTGGCATTCAGCTACGCCCAGCAACAATTGCAAATCGATATCTTTGACACGGGTATCGGCATTTCAGAAGAAGTCAAGGCGCATATATTCAAGCGCTTTGAGCAGGCCGATGGCCCCATCAACCCAGCCTTTGGTGGCATAGGTTTGGGCTTGCCAAATGCATTGGAATTGACGCGCTTGTTTGGGGGCACCATCGGCTTTGAAAGTGATGCCAATCAAGGCAGCCATTTTTGGGTCAAGCTGCCCATCAGCGCATACCGATGGGCGTCAGAGCTTCACGAGGCAAAGCCCACCTTGTCAGCAATGCAGGCTTGCAAATTGCTGGTGGTGGATGACCAAGCGGTCAGCATGTTGGTCACCATGCAAACACTCAGGCGACTGATGCCGCATGCTGAATTGGCTTGCGCAGCCAGCGGGCAAGAGGCCATCGCGCATGTGATGAAACACCCTGTCGACCTGGTGTTGATGGATGTATGGATGCCAGAGATGGACGGGCCCAGCACGTGTCGACAATTGCGCCAAGCCGCACCTCACACCACCGCACCATGGGTCATTGGCTTGACTGCCAGCACACATCCCAAAGACCGACTGCGTTGCCTGGATGCAGGCATGCATGACGTCATCGTCAAACCCCTGGACCCCGAGCATGTCCACAAAGTGATTTCGCGCGCATTGCAAGAGCAACAAGCCCTTGGGTTGAGCCCCAACGGAGGTGATTGAAGCAATGGGCATTCGTATGTCATCGAGTGAGATGGAGTGGGTGGCTGCCAAAGACGCGGCACATGGCGAGGATCACCCCACACTCCAAACCTTGTACAGGCAAGAGCGCATTCAAATCTTCCTGTTTCCTTGGGCCATCAGCCTGTTGATTGGTGTGCTGTCATTTGTGGCGTCTAGCGACTCAGTCACATGGATTGGATTGACAGGCAGTGCTGCGCTGGCCATGTCGCCCCTGCTGTTCCTGACGGGCATGAGAAAGCGGTATGTGGTGCACATGACCTGTGCCATTTGCACCTTCTGCGCCATGGGTATCGCTTGGCAGACGGGCGGCATCTTGTCGGCTCAGCTGGCTTGGTTGATTTTGTTGCCCATGATGCCTTTGAGGCTGATTTCCATCCGTGCTGGTTTGTTTTGGATGAGCGTGAGTTTGATGGTGTTTGCGGGGTTCGGATGGGGGCTTCAAACGGGCGCCATTGCCGCCATCGACCACAGCGCGGGTGAATATTTCACTTGGACCCTGCTCCAGCGGGTGTGCCTGTGTTTGTGCATGCTGTCATTGCCTTGGTACTACACCAAGATGTACCAAAAATCGATGGATGTACTCAAATTTCAAAACAAGCTTATTCATCAGAAAAAACAAGAGTTGCAGCGAGCTAAAAACAGCAAAAAAAAATTCATTTCTCGGCTGAGCCATGAAATGCGAACACCAATGAACGCCGTCATAGGCTTTTCCCATTTGTTGCAAGCTGAAGCCGCAAACGATGCGAATGCAGCCTCAGTCATTTCACACATCGAAACCACTTCACAGCATCTGCTGTCCATCATCAACGGGATCATGGACTACACCTTGCTCATGGATGGCCGCTTGAAAATCAGCAAAGAGCCAGTCGATCTCATTCCACTGGTGCAGCAAACATTCCATATGTTTGCCCAGCGGGTGCGCAGCATGCAAATTGATTTTGTATGTCAATTGCCCAGCGAGCCGATTCCCCTCGTCGTGCTTGATGGCCCTCGCTTGCGCTTGATCTTGATGTACTTGCTGGAACACGCTTTGCAGAGAACTTACCAAGGACATGTGCACCTGACTTTGCAACTCACGCAGCAACATGTACTGGTGTTGTTGGATGATTCTGGCTTGGGTTTCACAGAACAAGACATGGCGGTTTTCAATGATCGGGGTGCGTTGCAACTGATCAATGCCAAGCAAGATCCAGATGCATCCGCTCGTGCAGGCTTACGCATGGCCCATGCCCTGGTCTGTTTGATGGGCGGTGAGTTGTCGGCCTCCAACCGATCTCATCCATTGGGTGCAAGCATCCGACTGTCACTGCCACTTCAATGGGATGCGGTGAAGGGGCGACACCCGCGCTTGCTTGCAGAGCCGTCATCCTCCGCGCAGGTGCCCTCCCACACGGCCATCCAGGTCTTGGTGGTGGATGACAACCCAGTCAACAGGTTGTTGGTGACCCAAGTCATCCGCGCAGAGTGGCCGCAGGCCCATGTGTTGCAAGCAGACAATGGCCGAAAAGCATTGGCCATGCTGGATACGCAGCCCTTTGACCTTGTGCTCATGGACATGCTGATGCCAGAGATGGATGGCATCGAAGCCACCCGTGTATTGCGCCAATCGGTGGACCGAATCAATCGGCACATCCCAGTGCTTGGTTTGACAGCCAACATCAGCACGGATGACCATATTCGATGCATCAAGGCTGGCATGAATGACGTGTTGCTCAAGCCGTTTGACAAACAGCAATTGACACAACGCGTACACAGCTTGCTGGAGGCGGCTGGGATGCCGACCAACATCGCTTGAAGCCGCAGGCAGTCAAAGCGCGATACGCCCATTGACCTTTGATGCATCGGGATTTGGCCAGTGGTCAGTCCCACGCTGACAGGGGCTGTTAGCATGCCATCTTTGCCCTCAAACGCGTGAACGACATGTCCCCCTCCAATGCCGATCAAGGTGTCCCGGTTTCCGTGAAGATTCGAGAGCGTGTCTTGGCAGCGCGTAAAAGGTTTCATGCCAATGACAACATCGCCGAATTTTTACAACCCGGTGAGCTGGAGGCTTTGCTGGAAGAGGTCGAAGGCAAGATGCAATCTGTGTTGGACAGTTTGGTCATCGATACCGACAACGATCACAACACCACAGACACTGCCCGTCGTGTGGCCAAGTTGTATTTGCAAGAAGTGTTTCGCGGCCGCTATGTGCAAGCCCCAGAGATCACCGAATTCCCCAATGCAGAACGCCTCAATGAATTGATGATTGTTGGGCCAATCACTGTGCGCAGTGCTTGCAGCCACCACTTTTGCCCTGTCATTGGCAAAATTTGGATCGGTATTTTGCCCAACAAGGCCACCAACGTGATTGGCTTGTCCAAGTATGCACGCTTGGCTGAATGGGTGATGGGACGGCCACAGATCCAAGAAGAAGCGGTGGTTCAGTTGGCTGACTTGATTCAAGCCAAAACCCGTCCAGACGGCTTGGCGCTGGTGATGGAAGCAACCCACTACTGCATGGCGTGGCGGGGTGTCAAAGACATGGACAGCCGCATGATCAACTCGGTCATGCGGGGGGCTTTTTTGAACGACCCCGATTTGCGCCGCGAGTTTTTGGCCTTGATTCCTCAAAAGCCCTGAGCACTTTTCCATGCAGGCCATGCGTGAGTTGCTGGGTTGCGATTTCAGCAGCAGTCCTTCCAAGCGCAAATCCATCGTCATGGCGTGGGGGGCTTGGCAGCACAACCGGGTCACATTGGGTCATTTGCAACGCTGTGAGTCACTCGATGGTTTCCGGCAAACGCTCAGCAGCAAACGCGCTTGGGTTGGCGGTTTCGATCTGCCCTTTGGCTTGCCCCGCGAGTTGGTGCAGCAGTTGGGTTGGCCCACCGATTGGCTGGCTTGTATCCAGCATTACGCCAGCCTGTCGCGCACACAAATCCGGGACCAGTTCGCGGCGTTTTGCCATGCGCGGCCCGTGGGTGGGAAATTTGCGCACCGCGCCACCGACCTTCCAGCCGGCTCCAGTCCCTCGATGAAATGGGTGAATCCCCCCGTCGCGTTCATGTTGCACACGGGCGTGCCTTTGCTGATTGAAGCGGGCGTGCATCTCCCTGGCTTGCATGACGGTGACACCCAACGGGTTGCGCTCGAGGCTTACCCTGGCATGTGGGCCAAGCGCGTCTTGGGGACACGCAGCTACAAGAGTGACACCCCGGCCAAACAAACCGCTGACCGCTTGATCGCCCGCAAGGACCTGTTGCATGCGATGGTCTGGGGGCATGAGCAACTGCCCGTGCGTTTGAAAATGACCACGGCCCAACAAGATGCCTTGATTGCAGACGCCAGCGGTGACAGCATCGACGCGGTCTTGTGCATGTTGCAAGCGGCAAGGGCCGACCAACAGCACCAATCAGGCCTGCCTTTGTATGGCCTGCCAACCCACATGGACCCGCTGGAGGGTTGGATCGTGGGCGCATGACTGACCTGACCACAAGCAGCCAGTTGGAGACGCCACGCATGTGGTTGCGCTGCCCTTATCCTGGCGATGGTGAGGCACTGTATGAAGCGGTGGTGGACAGTTTGGCGCAGTTGCGTCAATGGCCTGATTCATTGCCCTGGGCGCAAAACCCACAAAGTCCGCGGGTCTCAGAAGACTACTGCCAAACGGCATTCGCTGCATGGGCCATGGGCGTGAGTTGGCCGCTGCTCATGATGGACAAAGCCAGTGGTCAGGTGGTGGGCAGTGTCGGTTTCCATCACATGGACCAGGCGACGCATACCTGGGAGTTGGGCTACTGGTGTCGTCGTGATTTTCAGGGGCAGGGTCGCACGAGCGAGGCCGTCAAGGCACTGACCCATGCGGCGTTTGCACTGGCGCCTCACGCACAGCTGGTATGCCGCGTCGACCGCCGCAACCTGGCCAGCATCCAAGTGATGGCCAACACTGGCTTCGTGTGGGTGAAAGACGAAAGTCTGGCCAACGAATCAGGCCAAAGACATGTGGTGGGTCACTACCGATTGGCGCGCGCAGCACAGACCGGGCAATCCGCTTGACGTTGCAGTCGCATTTCAGTCCAGCTCAAATCACGCCCGTCCATCATCTGTAATCGCCCTGCCAGCGAGGTGCCCAATCCGGCCAACAGCTTGAGGGCTTCAGCAGCTTGCAAACTGCCGATCACCCCCACCAAGGGTGCCAACACGCCCATGGTGGAACAACTGACCTCTTCCGGCGCCTGGTCAGCGGGGAAAACACAGGCATAACAAGGTGATTGCGGGTCTCGCACATCGTAGGTGGTGAGCTGGCCATCCAACCGAATGACTGCGCCGCTGACCAAGGGGACACCATGGCGAACACAGGCTGCATTCACCGCTTGCCGGGTTTGAAAGTTGTCGCTGCAATCCAAAACCACCTGAGCTGAACCTACGAGTTGGCTCAGCAAAGCCGCATCAGCGCGTTCACCCACGGTCTCCACATGGCAGTCTGGGTTGAGGGCGAGCATGGCTGTGCGCGCCGACAGTACCTTGGGTTGGCCGATGCGTTCAGTGGTGTGGGCGATTTGACGCTGCAGGTTGGTGAGATCGACGGTATCGTGGTCAACCAGGGTGATGGTGCCGATGCCCGAGGAGGCGAGATACAGCGCAGCCGCGCAGCCTAAACCCCCAGCACCCAAGACCAGGGCATGGCTGGCCAACAGCTTGTCTTGCCCCTCATCGCCCAACTCATTGAGCAGGATATGACGCGAGTAGCGCAGCAGTTGGGCGTCATTCACGCCTTACTGTTCCTTGTTTTCGGCGGGGCGCTCTGCCTGGGTTTTGCTGACCTTGACCGGCAGGTTTTTCAGGTGGTTCAAGGCTTGCTGTAACTGGAAGTCATCTGCACTGCCGAACTCAGGTGATTTGCGCTCAGCCACAGGCTTTTTGGACTCTTCTTCCAATCGCTTGAGGGCCTCTTCGCGGGCCTTTTCACGGGCCAGGTCTTTCTCTTCGGCGCCTTGTCCACTGTTGAGGTGTTTCTCCAGATCAGCTTCACGGGTGCGCAATGCCGCATAGGGGCTGCCTTCGGCCGTGTCATCCACCAACAATTCGGGCACGATCCCTTTGGCTTGGATCGAGCGACCGCTGGGGGTGTAGTAGCGTGCCGTGGTGATTTTCAAAGCGGTGTCAGCGCCGAGTTGACGCACGGTTTGAACCGAGCCCTTGCCAAAGGTTTGGCTGCCCATGAGGGTGGCGCGTTTGTGGTCTTGCAAGGCGCCGGCCACGATCTCACTGGCTGAGGCTGAGCCCTCATTGACCAGCACGACCAAGGGTATTTTTTTGAACACGCCTTTGGTGTTTTTGTCCAATGCAGCCACGCTGTCTTGGCCACCACGGCGCAAGTAAAACTCAGGCGCTGCTTTGAAGGTGAATTTGCTCTCCTCCAATTGGCCGTTGGTGGAGACCACGGTCACGTTGTCAGGCAAAAACACGGCAGAGATGGCCACGGCCGCGTCCAGCAAACCGCCCGGGTCGTTGCGCAGGTCGAGCACCAGGCCCTTCATCTTGGGGTCTTGCTTGTAAAGGTCTTCAAGCTTGCGGGTCATGTCGTCCACGGTCCGCTCTTGGAACTGGCTCACCCGAATCCAGCCATAGCCGTTTTCGATCATCTTGCTCTTGACACTGACGGTCTTGATCTCTTCACGGATGATGGTGACCGGGAATGTGCGGTTTTCATCTTTGCGGTAGATGGTGAGCAGCACCTTGGTTTTGGGTTCGCCACGCATGCGCTTGACCGCTTCATTGAGCGTCAAGCCTTTGACCGAGGTGTCATCAACCTTGGTGATCAGGTCGCCTGGCTTCAAGCCAGCACGGTCAGCGGGTGAGCCTTCAATCGGGGAGACCACTTTGACCAAACCGTCCTCTTGGGAGATTTCGATGCCCACACCCACAAATTTGCCGGTGGTTCCTTCGCGGAATTCTTTGAAGGATTTTTTATCGAAATACTGTGAATGCGGGTCCAGGCTGGAAACCATGCCAGAGATCGCATCGTTGATCAGCTTTTTCTCGTCCACAGGCTCCACATAGTCCGACTTGACCATGCTGAACACCGCCGCCAATTGCTGGAGTTCCTCCAGGGGCAAAGGCGCCATGTTGGCACGCGCCACGGTTTGGAGGGAGAACGTGGTCAAAGCGCCGGTGAGTGCACCGACAGTCAACCAACCTGCAATTTTGAGTTTCTGGCCCATAAGCACCTTGAAAAATGGAATGTCGCTGTCTGTGGCGATCTAGCGGGATAGTCTACCGGGTAAGCCGCGGACATGCATGCCCCTCATGGCATGGCCCCTGCTCAGGCTGGATTCTTTGCCAGGGGTTGTTCGTGCAAGTAGTAGTGCCGGATGGGACGCAGCTGGGGGTCTAATTCGTAGACCAAAGGCAGTCCATTGGGTATGTTCAAGCCCACGATGTCCTGGTCGGAGATGCCATCGAGGTACTTCACCAGGGCGCGGATCGAGTTGCCATGGGCACTGATGAGAATGCGTTTGCCACTGCGCAGTGCGGGCGCGATCGACTCTTCCCAAAAAGGCATGACCCGCTCGACCGTGTCTTTCAGGCACTCTGTCAGGGGGATTTGCTCGGGTTTGAGCTTGGCGTAGCGCAGGTCTTGGCGCTCGCTGCGGGGGTCGCCTGCAGTCAGTGACGGCGGTGGGACGTCATAGCTGCGCCGCCAAGCCAGCACCTGGGCTTCGCCAAATTTTTCGGTGGTTTCGGCCTTGTTCAATCCTTGCAATGCGCCATAGTGACGCTCGTTCAAGCGCCAGTGGTGAACCACCGGCAACCAGCTGCGGTCCATGCCATCGAGCACTTGCCACATGGTGTGAATGGCCCTTTTGAGCAAGCTGGTGTAGCCCAGGTCAAATTCAAAGCCGTGGGCCTGGAGCAACTCGCCCGCAGCCCTGGCTTGGGCCACCCCAGTGGGTGTGAGTTCGACATCGGTCCAGCCGGTAAAGCGATTTTCGAGGTTCCAAACGGATTCGCCGTGGCGAATCAAAACGAGCTTGTACATGGGGTGAATTGACCTTGCAGGCAATGGACAGTTAAAAGGATTCTAAAATGACCACATCGTATGTTCCCAAGGTGGTCGTGTGGATTTTGTCATTGAAAACTGGATGTTGATATTTATTGCCCTGTCATCAGGCGTGGCTTTGATGCTGCCCAACCTGCAAAACATGGGCTCGGCTGGTGTCACACCCACCCAAGCTGTGCTGATGATCAACCGTGAAAAGGCCAATATCGTTGATGTCCGCTCCGCCGAAGAATTCGCCACTGGGCACCTGATTGGCGCGCGTCATGTGCCAGTGGACAGGTTGAAAGACGATTTGAGCAAAACCATCACTGACAAAAAACGCCCACTGATTCTGGTTTGCGCCACCGGCATGCGCTCAGGACGCGCGCTGGGCATTGCCAAGGCACAAGGCTTTGAGCAGGCGCACAGCCTGGGCGGGGGCTTGAAGATTTGGCAAGAAGCCAATCTGCCACTCGAAAAAGCCTGACGAACTCTCAACCTACCCAGCCACCCACAGCCATGTCACTTGTCAAAATGTTCACCACCGCGGTCTGCCCCTACTGCGTTCGGGCCAAGCAGCTCTTGAAAGCGCGTGGTGTCGAGCACATTGAAGAGGTGCGCATCGACCTGCTCCCCGAAGAGCGCGACCGCATGATGGCCATGACTGGCAGGCGCACCGTGCCCCAAATTTTCATTGGCGACACCCATGTCGGTGGCTGCGACGATTTGATGGCACTCGACAGCCGTGGCGGTCTCCTGCCCCTGCTGCATCCAAACTGAGATAATCTCTCTCAACCTTAACCTCACCCGCTTTGGCATGGTTGCTCAGCGGGTTTTTTCTTTCAGGAAGCCCCATGGCCGACAACCTCGAACCCGTGTTCCACATTCAGCGTGTCTACCTCAAAGACCTGTCTTTGGAGCAGCCCCATTCCCCCGCCATTTTGTTGTCCCAAGAAACCCCATCGGTGGACATCCAAATCGGCATCGGCGCTGAAAAAATCGGCGACGGTTTGTATGAAGTGATCGTGACTGCCACCGTGACGACCTCCATCAAAGACCAAACCATGTTCTTGGTGGAAGCCAAGCAAGCCGGGATTTTTGAGATCCGCAACATGCCCGAGGGCCAGCTGGAGCCGATCCAAGGCATCGCTTGCCCCCAAATCGTCTACCCGTATTTGCGCGGTAACGTGGCTGACGTGATTCAGCGCGCGGGTTTCCCACCGGTGCACATGGCGGAAATCAATTTCCAAGCCATGTACGACCAGCAGCAGCAAATGAAAGCCGAGCAGCAAATCCAGTGAAGCTGCTCATCCTTGGTGCCGGTGCTTGGGGGACGGCGTTGGCCATCCAGGCCAGTGCACGCCACCAAGTCACGTTGTGGGCCCGCAGTGCCACCATGGTGGAAGACATGCAGATGCGACATGTCAACCAGCGTTACTTGCCAGGGCAACCCCTCCCAGACCATTTGCACCTGAGCCATGCCCCGTTAGCGGCGTGTGTGGCGCAGGCAGACCTGGTGGTGGTCGCGGTCCCCATGGCGGCCTTGCGTGACATGTTGCTGGCCTGCGCACCCTTGCTGGCGCAAAGACCTGTGGCTTGGCTGTGCAAGGGTTTCGAGGCGGTGCTGCCCTCAATCGCCAATCCCAACGCCAGCTATGGTTTGCTGGCCCATGAGGTGCAACAGCAAATCGCCCCACAGATGCAAGCGGGCATGCTGAGCGGCCCCAGCTTTGCGCAAGAAGTGGCGGCACGCCAACCCGCCGCTTTGGTGGCTGCCAGCACCCACGCCGCTGTGCGAGACGCCTTGGTGCAGGCGTTCCATGGCGACAACCTGCGGGTCTATGCCAACGAGGACATCGTGGGCGTGGAAGTCGGCGGTGCGGTGAAAAACGTGATGGCGATTGCCACCGGCTTGTGTGATGGCCTGAACTTGGGTTTGAACGCCCGTGCCGCCTTGATCACCCGTGGCTTGGCTGAGATCACCCGTTTGGGCCTGGCCATGGGCGCCAAAGCCGAAACATTCATGGGTTTGAGTGGTTTGGGCGACTTGGTGTTGACCGCCACTGGTGACTTGAGCCGCAACCGCCAAGTGGGTTTGGCGCTGGCCCAAGGCAAATCTTTGGACCAGGTTTTGAGGTCTTTGGGACATGTGGCCGAAGGGGTTTACAGCGCCCACACCGTGGTGCAACGCGCCCAGCACCTGGGCGTGGACATGCCGATCGCACAAGGCGTGGTGGCGGTGTTGCAAGGGCAAACCTCGCCGTCAGAAGCCGTGGCGACCTTGATGGGGCGTGGTGCCAAGGGCGAATAAGCGCGCTCAGGTCAACCAGTTGTCAATCAAACGGGTGGTGCCCAATCTGGCCGCACCCAAAGCCACCAGCGGCTCACGGCTGCCTGCATCCATCGGGGCTAAATCCGATTGACGGCGCACCGTCAGGTAGTCCGGTTGCCAGCCCAAGGCGCGCAAGCCTGCCATGGCTTGGGATTCCAACGCGGTCATGTCCCAATGACCTTTCAGCGACCCAGCGTGTGACCCGCCCTTGGCCGCCAAGGCCAAGTCTTTGAGCGCGGCAGACAGTTGCACCGCTTGCGCCCGCTCGCTGGCCGACAAATACATGTTGCGCGAACTCAGTGCCAAGCCGTCTGGTGCGCGGGAGGTGGGCACGGTGACGATCTCGATCGGCAAAGCAAACTGTCGCACCATGTGGCGCAAGACCAGTTGTTGTTGGTAGTCTTTTTGGCCAAACACCGCTACCCCTTTGCCGCCACCGAAGACACAACCGAAGAGCTTCAACACCACGGTACACACGCCAGTGAAAAACCCAGGGCGGAACTCACCCTCCAAGATGTCTGCAAGGGCTGGGTCGGGTTGCACCTTGAAGGTTTGCGCTTGGGGGTAGAGCTCAGACTCGGTGGGCGCAAAAAGCACATCGCAGCCTAAAGCTTCGAGCTGCGCGCAATCGCTCTCGAAAGTGCGCGGGTAGCTGTCAAAGTCTTCGTGCGGCAAAAACTGCAAGCGGTTGACGAAGATGCTGGCCACGGTTTGGTCACCCAAGTTTTTGGCGTGGCGCAGCAGGGCCAAGTGGCCTTCGTGCAAATTGCCCATGGTCGGCACAAAAGCGGGTTGGTCAGCGGATGCGAGCTGCTGGCGCAACTCGTGCACGGTGCGAGCGATGAACATGGGTTACCAGGCGTGCAAAGCGTTGTCTGGGAAGCTGCCGTCTTTGACCGCGGTCACATAACGCGCCAGCGCAGACTGCACACTGTCCGTCTCGGTCATGAAATTGCGAACAAATTTGGCGGTTTTGCCCAGGTTGATACCGAGCATGTCGTGCAGCACCAGGACTTGGCCGGCGGTGCCGTTGCCCGCGCCAATACCGATGGTGTGGCAGGTGGGCAAAGCCTGGGTGAGGCTGGTCGACAGGTCCGCAGGCACCATTTCCAGCACCAGCATGCTGGCGCCCGCATCTTGCAAGGCCAGCGCATCTTTTTTCAGCTGAGCCGCCGAAGCGGGCTCACGCCCTTGCACCCGGTAACCACCCAAGGCATGCACGGTTTGGGGTGTCAATCCCAAGTGGGCACAGACGGGCACCCCGCGTTTGACCAAAAAGGCAACGGTTTCAGTGGTCCAGTCGCCGCCTTCGAGCTTGACCATGTGCGCACCCGCTTGCATCAGCACCATGGCGCTGCGCAAGGCTTGTTCGGGCGACTCGTGGTAGGTGCCAAAAGGCAGGTCACCAATCACCCAGGCGGTGCCTTGCACCCGGCGCAACCCGCGCACCACGCTTTCGGTGTGGTAGCGCATGGTCTCCAAACTCACGCCGGTGGTGCTGTGCAAGCCCTGGCAAACCATGCCCAGCGAGTCGCCGACCAAAATACATTCGACCCCGGCGGCATCGGCCACGGCCGCGAAAGTCGCGTCATAGGCGGTGAGCATGGCGATTTTTTCACCACGTGCACGCATGTCGTTCAAGCGCGGCAGGCTGATCGGCTTGCGCGATGACATGTCGGAGGCCGGCGGCAGGGTGCCGTAGGGGGTACCAGCTGTGGAGGCAGTCATTGGGTTTCTTCCCTCAAGCGTCAAGTGGTGGGCGCATAAGCCAGGCGCACATAAATCGGTGCGTAGGCTTCGGCCTGGGTGATGTCCACCAGGGTTTCTTTGGCGAGTTCGAGCAGCGCAATGAAGGTCACCAGCATCACGGGCACGCCCAAACTGGGGTCGAACAGGTCCTGGAACTCGACAAAGCGTTGGCGCTGCAGTTTTTTCAGCACGATGCTCATGTGCTCGCGCACCGAGAGCTCTTGGCGGCTGATTTTGTGGTGCTGCACCAGCTTGGCGCGGCGAAGAATGTCGGCCCAGGCTTGTTGCAACTCCAAGGCCTCGACATGGGGGAAGCGCGGTTGGATGGATTGCTCGATGTAGACCTGTGCGCGTAAAAAGTCGCGGCCTTGCTGCGGGGCCTCGTTCAAACGGGCAGCCGCCAGTTTGAGTTGCTCGTATTCGAGCAAACGGCGAACCAGCGCTGCACGCGGGTCTTCAGGCTCCATGCCTTCGGCCACTTTTTTGGGTGGCAGCAGCATGCGTGACTTGATTTCGATCAGCATGGCTGCCATCAAAAGGTATTCGGCGGCAAGTTCGAGATTGGTTTTGCGGATTTCCTCGACATAGCTCAGGTACTGGCGGGTCAGGCCAGCCATGGGGATGTCGAGGATGTTGAAGTTTTGCTTGCGGATCAGGTAGAGCAGCAAGTCAAGGGGGCCCTCAAAGGCTTCTAAAAAGATCTGCAGCGCATCTGGCGGGATGTAGAGGTCCTGGGGCATCGCGAACAAAGGCTCGCCATACAAACGCGCCACCGCCACATGGTCGATCACCGTGGGCATGTGGGGCAGGTCGGTGTTGCCGCCTTGCCAGGTCGCCTCAGGCGTGCTCACTTGGCAGACGAGCTCAGGTAAACATAGGGTTGTTGAGCCACCCGCGCGGCCTGGTATTCGGCCTGTGCTTGCCGATCGACCGACTTGTCCCACAGCAAGGAACGCCCTTGACGCTGCTCGGCTTCCAGCGTGGGCTTTTGGGCCTTGAGTTGCTGGATGAATGTTTGAGCTTCAGAGGTGTATTCGGGTCGTGCAAACAGTGACATGTCAGGGGTCCTCTTAGGGGAGCCGCATTCTACCCAGTCAGGTTCATTCTGGCATCCAGGCCGTCGGCCATGTCAGGCGACGGCCCGTGCTTTGCTCAAAAGCCGCCACGTCTTCGAGGTGGTCCATGTCGGTCACGAAATGCAGGTTGTCGCTGGGGAACGCTTTCACATGCTGGGGGTGGGCTTGTCGCCATTCCTTGCAGCCAAATTCCGCGTCACCTGCCAAGATGGCCAGGCGGGCCTGGTTGCTGAGCATCACGGGGTTGCCTGGTTGTCCCTTGACCTTGGGAAACACCATGTCTGTGCCAGGTGCACGCTGGGCAAAATGCTGCATGAGTTGCAAGACATCGGCGGTTTCGATCAGCGGCTGGTCGGCCAGGGCCATCACCACGCCGTCCAAGCCCTCGGGCAGGGCTTGCAAGCCCAAGCGCTGGGAAGACACCAAGCCGTCGTCGGGTTGGGGGTTGTGTATCAGGGCGAGGGGCAAGCCTTGCAGGGGTTGCGCGATAGGGTCGGCGTAATGCCCGAGCACGACCACCAGTTGCTGCACACCGGCACCCAGCAGGGCTTGAGCTTGCCGGCGAATCAAGGGCTCGCCATCGAGCAACAACAAGGACTTGGGCCGGTGGCCCATGCGCGAACCCGCGCCGGCTGCGAGCAAAACCGCAGCCCAGTTCATCAATGGATCCGCATGCCAGGTGTTGCCCCTGGCCAAGGTTTGAGCACGTGGATGCCGGGCTGGGCTTTCTCGTCCGCATGAGAAGCAGCCAAGACCATGCCCTCGGAGACGCCGAATTTCATCTTGCGCGGGGCCAGGTTGGCCACCATGACGGTGAGCTGGCCGACCAGGTCTTCGGGTTTGTAGACGCTGGCAATGCCGCTGAACACATTGCGGGTACGGCCCTCACCCACGTCCAGGGTCAACCGCAAAAGCTTGGTGCTGCCCTCCACGGCTTCGCAGTTGACGATCAGGGCGATGCGCAAATCGACTTTGGCGAAGTCGTCGATGGAGATGGTGTCGGCGATGGGTTCGCCGCCGGGGACAGTAGCTTGGACGACTTCTGGCGGCGG
>CAMDCZ010000024.1 GCA_945890735.1 Bordetella parapertussis
CCCAGGCGGCTTGATGGCGGTGACTTTCACCAACAAGGCCGCCAAAGAAATGCTGACCCGCTTGGGTGCGATGCTGCCTGTCAATGTGCGTGGCATGTGGATCGGCACCTTTCACGGCTTGTGCAATCGGTTTTTGCGGGCGCACTGGAAGCTGGCGAATTTGCCGCAGTCGTTTCAAATCCTGGACACGCAAGACCAGCTTTCAGCCGTCAAGCGCTTGGTCAAACAGCACCACATCGATGACGAGCGTTTCCCGCCCAAACAACTGCAATGGTTCATCGCGGGCTGCAAAGAAGAAGGCCAGCGACCCAAGGACGTGCCGGTGCGTGACCCTGAGACGCGTCAGAAGGTAGAGATCTACCAGCTCTACGAAGACCAATGCCAGCGCGAAGGCGTGGTGGACTTTGGCGAGTTGATGCTGCGCAGCTATGAATTGCTGCGCGACAACGACGCCCTGCGCGAGCATTACCAACACCGTTTTCAACACATCTTGATTGACGAGTTTCAAGACACCAACCGGTTGCAATATGCTTGGATCAAGCTGCTCACCGGGGCACACAGCGCGGTCTTGGCGGTGGGCGACGATGACCAAAGCATTTACGCTTTTCGCGGTGCGCGGGTGGGCAACATGGCTGACTTTGTGCGTGAATTTGAGGTCAAGCACCAAATCAAGCTCGAGCAAAACTACCGCAGCCACAGCCATATCTTGGACACGGCCAACGAGCTGATCCAACACAACAAAACCCGTTTGGGCAAAAACCTGCACACCACCCAAGGCGCGGGTGAGCCGGTCCGGGTGATGGAGTCCACTGGCGATTTGGCCGAGGCCAATTGGATGGTGGAAGAAATCAAGCAACTGTTGCGTGACGGCCGTGATGGCGATGGCGAAAAAGGTGTGACCAGCCGCAGTGAAGTGGCCGTGCTTTACCGCAGCAACGCGCAAAGCCGGGTGATTGAAACCGCGCTGTTCAATGCCGCCATGCCATACCGTGTCTATGGCGGCTTGCGTTTTTTCGAGCGCGCCGAGATCAAAAACGCGCTGGCCTACCTGCGCTTGTTGGAAAACCCTCGCGACGACACCAGTTTCATGCGGGTGGTGAATTTCCCACCGCGTGGCATCGGTGCGCGCAGCATCGAGCAATTGCAAGACGCGGCCCGCGCCCAAGGCTGCGCGCTGCATGATGCGGTCAGCCTGATCGCAGGCAAGGCCGGGGCCAATTTGTCCGCGTTTGTCGCCAAGCTCGATGTGCTGCGTGAGCAAACCCAAGGTCAGACGCTGCGGCAAATCATCGAACTGGTGCTCGACCACAGCCAGTTGGTTGAGCATTACCAAGCCGAGCGCGAAGGCGCAGACCGGGTGGAGAACTTGCAAGAGTTGGTGAACGCGGCCGAGAGTTTTGTGACCCAAGAAGGCTTTGGCAAAGATGCGGTGGCCTTGCCTGTGGACGAAGCTGTGCAAAGCCAAGCAGACTTTGCCGCTGCGCAAGCTGCCCTGGGGCAGGGCACACAAGCCGATGCCGAAACCGGAGAAACCTTGTCCCCTTTGGCTGCCTTTTTGAGCCATGCCGCCTTAGAGTCCGGCGACAACCAAGCGCAAGCGGGACAAGACGCGATCCAACTCATGACGGTGCATGCGGCCAAAGGGTTGGAGTTCGACTGCGTGTTCATCACTGGTTTGGAAGAAGGTTTGTTCCCCCATGAAAACGCCATGAGCGATTTCGATGGATTGGAGGAAGAGCGCCGCCTCATGTATGTCGCGATCACGCGGGCTCGCAAGCGCTTGTACCTGAGCCATTCGCAAACACGCATGTTGCACGGCCAGACCCGCTACAACATCAAGAGCCGATTTTTCGATGAGATGCCTGAGCACACCATGAAGTGGTTGACGCCCAAAACCGGTGTGCCGGCGCAGTCAGCTTGGGGTTCGCGTCCGTCAGGTTTTGGCCAAAGTGACAGCGCACGTGCCGGTTTTTACGGCGGCACACCACCACCTGTGCCGCAACGCGCGGCACCCCAAGCCAGTGGCCCCAACGCTTGGGTGCGTGCAGGCTTGCAGGTGTTTCACACCAAGTTCGGTGAAGGCACGGTGGTGTCTCTCGAGGGGGTGGGTGACGATGCGCGCGCGCAAGTCAAGTTCAGTCGCCACGGGGTCAAGTGGCTGGCCTTGTCAGTGGCCAAACTCACGCAGGTCTAGTCATCCAGCACGGTTTCATTGACAAAACAGGCGCGAAAACTGAAGTAACTGGAAGTGAAAAACATGGCCGCCAACAGCATCACGGCGGGCAGCATCAGCGCCATGGACAGTTGGCCATCTTCCAGGATGATGCTGAGCATGCTCAACAGCAAACTGGTGGCAGCAAAAATACCCACCCAAGTCAAGACAAACATCACAAAAGCCCGCCAGTTGCTGATGCATGCCATCGCGCTGAAGAACAGGCTTTTGACCACCGGTTGGTCATGCCAGTGAACCAAGGCAGGGGCATGCCAAAAAAGCGCTGACAACGGGAAATACATGACCATGGAGAAGATCGCTGCATTTTGGAAACCCTCATCCAAGACAAGGCTGTCATCCAGGGTTCCACCCAACAGGTACATGCGTGCAAAATCGCCGCCATCGAAAACCGCTGACAGCGATAAAACCACGAAGAACAGCAAGCCGTAGACGACACCCATGCCGAGCATGCGTTTGCTTTTTTCGCGACCTTGCAAAAAAGCGATGAAGAGAATGCGCGGCATCGGAAACCGGCCCACGTCCGCTTCTCGCGCAGCGGCCATCAAACCCAGCGACAGTCCAGGCAGGATGAGCAAACCCAGAAGCGTCCCCACGTAAGACAACATAGAGGACAAAGAAATCAAGCCGGTGAACAAAAAAAACAAACCGCTGAGCGCAAAAGGTTGTCGCCAAAAGGTTTTGATGCCTTGGCGAACCCAAGCGGTCCCGGTGCGGGCAGGAACGATGTGCAGTTTCATGGGGTTAGAGTGTGACAGGGTCTGAAAGACGTTTGTGCAACACCCTTTCAAAGTGGTCTGGGTCGTGTGCTTGCAGCATGCTGGCTTCTCGGGGCAAGTGGAAATCCCACAGGCGTGAAATCCAAAACCGCAATGCCGCAGCACGCAGCATCGGGTTAAACAACCGACGTTCAGCGGCCTGCAAGGGCCGCACTGCTTGGTAGGCTGCCAGCATGGCTTGCAGGCGCACAGGGTCCATGCCGCCGGTGTCCAGGTCAATGCACCAATCGTTGATGCACACACCCAGGTCAAACAACCAGTGGTCTACGCCTGCGAAATAAAAGTCAAACACACCGCTCAAGGTGTCACCGACAAACATCACATTGTTGCGAAACGCGTCGGCATGCACCGGGCCGCGCGGCATGGCGGTGTAGGCAGACAGTCCACTGACGTGGTTTTGAAACGCCAATTCATGGGACAGCAACTGGGTTTGTGCGTTGCTCAAAAAGGGCAGGATCTGCGGCACGGTTTCGTTCCACCAAGCCAAGCCACGCAAATTCGGTTGCTGCTTTTCAAAGCCATGCGCTGCCAAGTGCATCTGCGCCAGGGTGCTGCCCATGGCAGCGCAATGCACGGCTTGCGGCGCCAGCTGGGACTCGCCCATCAAGCGGTTCACCACCGCAGCGGGTTTGTCCAGCAGGGTCAACAAAATATCACCTTGATGGTTGGACTGCGGATCGGGCACCGCGATGCCCTGCTCGGCCAGGTGCTTCATCAGATACAAATAAAACGGCAATTGCGCATGGCTCAGGCGCTCGAAAACCGTCAGCACGTATTCGCCTTGGTCGGTGGTCAGAAAATAATTGGTGTTTTCAATCCCGCTGCTGATGCCTTTCAAAGACACCAATTCCCCAATGCGCAATTGCGTGAGCAAATCGCGGGCAAGCTGTTCGGGAACTTCTGTGAAAACGGCCATGGAATGGGGGTGTGAGACAGCAAATGCCAAAGAAAGCCGAGATTGTAGGCACAATCCTCGTCATGCAAGACACACACACCCTGTTGCTGGTTGACGGTTCCAGCTACTTATACCGCGCCTTTCATGCCATGCCTGATTTGCGTGCCGACCGCAATGACCCAACCAGCCAGGCCACGGGCGCGATCCGCGGCATGGTCAACATGTTGCAAAGCTTGCGCCGCGAATACCCCACGCAACACGCCGTGTGCGTTTTTGACGCCAAAGGACCGACCTTTCGCGACGAGATCTATCCGGCTTACAAAGCCACGCGCTCGCCCATGCCCGACGATTTGCGCAGCCAAATCGAGCCCATTCACCGTTTGGTTCGCTTGCTGGGTTGGCCGTTGCTGGATGTACCTGGTGTCGAAGCCGATGACGTGATCGCCACCTTGGCGCATGTGGCGGCCCAGCAAGGCATGCAAGTGGTGGTCTCCAGCGGGGACAAGGACTTGAGTCAGTTGGTCAACGAGCGCATCACCATCATCGACACCATGAATGGCAAAAAGCGAGATGTGGCGGGTGTGACCGAAGAGTTTGGCGTGCCGCCTTCGCTCATGATCGATTACCAAACCTTGGTGGGTGACACCGTGGACAACGTGCCAGGCGTGGCCAAAGTAGGGCCGAAAACCGCGGCCAAATGGCTCAACGAATACGGCTCACTCGACGCCTTGCTGGCGCGGTCGGACGAGATCAAGGGGGTGGCCGGTGAGAACCTGCGCCAAGCGGTGGATTGGTTGCCCACAGGTCGTCGGTTGGTGACCATGAAGACCGATTGCGATTTGCAAACCCATGTGCCTGGTTGGCCTGCCCTCGATGGCGTGTTGATGCAAGTGCCAGACGAAGCAGGCCTCTTGGATTTCTACCAGCAGCATGGCTTCAAAGGCTTGGTGACCGGTCTGTCGGGCGGCGCAGCATCCCCCAAAGCGACACCGACGGCAGGTGGCGCCGACGAGGTGGGCGTGTTGTTCGACCAACCCGCTCCGGCGGTCACGCTGGCAGTGGCCTACGAGACCGTGCTGGACTGGGCGAGTTTTGACCGTTGGCTGGCCAAGCTAGACCAGGCCGAATTGGTGGCATTGGACACGGAAACCACCTCGCTGGTCGAGATGCAAGCGCAGCTCGTGGGCATCAGCCTGTGCGTGGCCCCAGGTGAGGCGGCTTACATCCCAGTCGGTCACAACGCAGCGGACGCGCCTGCGCAATTGCCAATCGATCAGGTCTTGCACAAACTCAAGCCTTGGTTGGAAAGCCCGCTCAAGCACAAGCTGGGTCAGCACATCAAGTATGACCGCCATGTGTTGGCCAACCACGGCATCGAGGTGCAGGGCTATGTGCACGACACCATGTTGCAAAGCTATGTGCTGGAAGTGCACAAGCCGCATGGTCTGGAGAGCCTGGCTTTGCGTCATTTGGGCCGCCAAGGTCTGTCCTTTGAAGACTTGTGCGGCAAAGGTGTTCACCAAATTTCATTTGCGCAAGTCGATGTCACGCAAGCCGCGCATTACGCTTGCGAAGACGCTGACTTCACCCTGGGCGTGCACCAGCGCTTGTGGCCGCTGCTGCAAGCCGATGACAAGCTCAACTTCATTTACCAACTCGAGATCCACAGCAGCGAAGCCCTGTTTCGCATCGAACGCAACGGCGTGTTGATTGACGCACCGACCTTGGCTGCGCAAAGCCACAGCTTGGGTCAGCGCATCATGCAACTCGAGCAAGACGCTTATGAGATCGCAGGTCAACCCTTCAACCTGGCCAGCCCCAAGCAACTCGGCGACATCTTTTTCGACAAATTGGGTCTGCCGGTCATCAAAAAAACCGCTACCGGCGCGCGCAGCACCGATGAAGAAGTGCTGGAGAAATTGGCCGAGGACTACCCGCTGCCCGCCAAAATTTTGGCGCACCGTTCTTTGAGCAAACTCAAAGGCACTTACACCGACAAACTTGCACTCTTGGCCAACCCTGGCACGGGCCGCGTGCACACGCATTACGCGCAGGCGGTGGCGGTCACCGGACGCTTGTCCAGCAATGACCCGAATTTGCAAAACATCCCGATCCGAACGCCCG
Organism: Bordetella parapertussis; assembly: GCA_945890735.1. Taxonomy (GTDB): domain Bacteria; phylum Pseudomonadota; class Gammaproteobacteria; order Burkholderiales; family Burkholderiaceae_C; genus Limnohabitans. The sequence continues at coordinate 6,029 of CAMDCZ010000024.1, forward strand.
AGGGACGCAAGGTCCGCGAGGCCTTCGTCGCGCCTGCCGGTTTCATGATTGCCAGCGCCGACTACAGCCAAATCGAGTTGCGCATCATGGCGCACATCAGTGAAGACGCGGCCTTGCTCAAGGCGTTCCATGATGGCTTGGATGTGCACAAAGCCACGGCTGCCGAAATTTTTGGTTTGACCCCAGAGACGGTCAGCAGCGAGCAAAGGCGTTACGCCAAGGTGATCAACTTCGGATTGATTTACGGCATGAGTGCCTTTGGCTTGGCCAAGGCTTTGGGCATTGACAACAACGCTGCCAAAAACTACATCGAGCGTTATTTCCAACGCTTTGCCGGTGTCAAGCGTTACATGGACGACACCCGCGCCCAGGCCAAAGCCCAGGGCTATGTGCAAACCGTGTTTGGCAGGCGTTTGTATTTGCCTGAAATCAATTCACCCAATGGCCCACGCCGCGGGGGTGCCGAGCGGGCGGCGATCAACGCGCCCATGCAAGGCACGGCCGCCGACTTGATCAAGCTCAGCATGGTCAAAGTGCAAGAGGTGTTGGACGCGCAGCACAAGGGCACGCGGATGATCATGCAGGTCCATGACGAACTCGTGTTCGAGGTGCCCGAGGCTGAGGTGGGCTGGTTGACCACCGAGGTACCGCGCTTGATGGCTAGCGTGGCCGACCTCAAAGTGCCTTTGCTCGCCGAGGTGGGCGTGGGTGCCAACTGGGACCAGGCCCACTAGGCTGGTTGTTGCACCAGCGCGGCCCCAGGCCTGGGTCGGCTCAGCGCATAATCCCCAGGTTTTGCAAGGAATTGTTCCAACTTACCCCGGAAAGAACGCATGAACTCCAAATTTGTCACCGACAGGCGCACCTGGCTGAAAACCGCAGTGGGGGTGGGCTACGCCGCTGCTGCCTGGCCGGTGATGGCACAAACCGCGGTGAAAACCTCGGGCGAGGGTTTGGTCCATGGCGAAGTGATGGTGGACGTAGCGGGCTTTCAAATGCCCGCCTACCGAAGTGCGCCAGCGGGCAAATCCAACTTGCCTGTGGTGTTGGTGGTGTCTGAAATTTTCGGGGTGCACGAATACATCGCCGATGTGACCCGCCGTTTGGCCCACCAGGGCTACTTGGCGATCGCGCCCGAGTTGATGGTGCGTCAAGGTGACCCCGGCAGTTACGGCGAAATCGGCAAGCTGATCACCGAGGTGGTCTCCAAGGTGCCCGATGCACAGGTGATGAACGACTTGGATGCCTGTGTGGCATGGGCAGCCAAAAACGGCGGTGACACCCGCAAACTTGGGATCACCGGTTTTTGCTGGGGTGGGCGCATCACTTGGCTGTACGCTGCACACAACCCCGCCCTCAAAGCCGGCGTGGCCTGGTATGGCCGCTTGCTGGGCCAAAGCTCTGCAGTCACACCCCGCCAGCCGATCGATCTGGCCGCGTCCATGCACGCGCCAGTGCTGGGCTTGTACGGTGGTGCTGACAGTGGCATACCGGTGGACAACATCGAGACCATGAAAAACGCATTGCGCCAAGGCAGCGCACCCGCCCAAGCCAGTGCTTTTCAGGTCTACCCAGATGCGCCGCATGCATTCCATGCCGACTACCGGCCAAGCTATCGCCAGGCGGCAGCCCAAGACGGTTGGTCTCGGATGCTGGCTTGGTTCAAGCAGCAGGGGCTGGTTTGATTTTTCTCCGTATGCAAGCATGCAAGTAAGCAGGTTGCCATGAACATCACGCTTTGGGCCACCATTGCAGGTACTTTGGGCGCCGGCGTAGGCAGTGTGTTGTTGGCCGCTGTTTTTTCGCGCGCACTTTTGGGGCGCTTCACCCAACACCTCTTGAGTTTGGCTGCGGGGGCATTGCTGGCCACTGCCTTCATGCACCTGTTGCCCGAAGCTTTTGAGTCAGACATCACGCCTCATGTGCTGTTCATGACCTTGTTGCTGGGCTTGGTGTTTTTCTTTTTGTTGGACAAAGCCGAGTTGTGGCATCACGGCCACGAACACGGCCACGACCACGACCATGGCCAAGAAAGCCATGGACACACGCACGATCACCATGGGGATGATGCGCATGCCGCGGACAAAGGCTTTGCCGGCAGCTGGGCGGTCTTGGCCGGTGACAGCGTGCATGCTTTTGGCGATGGCATTTTGGTGGCTGCTGCGTTCATGACCGACATCCGCTTGGGTGCAGCCGCATCCGTGGCTGTGCTGGCCCATGAAATCCCACACCACATGGGCGACTTGGCCGTGTTGCAACGCGGCTTTGGACAAGGCCGGGGTGCCTTGCTCAAGCTGTGCATGGCCGGTGGCGTCACCGTGCTGGGTGGCTTGCTGGGTCATTTTTTGATCGAAGGCCACGAGGCTTGGTTGCCCTTTTTGTTGGTGGTGGCCAGCAGCAGCTATGTCTATGTGGCGCTGGCAGACCTGATTCCTCAATTGCAAAAACGCTTGTCTGCGCCGGCGACCGCGATGCAAGTGCTGTGGTTGTTTGCAGGGATTGCCCTCGTGACCGCTGCCACCGAATTGATGCACATCCATTGAAAGTCACCCATGGAATTTTCCGAACTCATCAAAGCCCGTAAAAGCATTCGCGGCTATTTGCCCAAGCCCGTTCCTCGTGAGGTCATCGAGGAAATCATCGAGGTGGCCAAGTGGGCTCCTTCCAGCATGAACACCCAGCCTTGGTATGTGCATGTGGTGACGGGCGAGCCCTTGGATCGCATCCGCCAAGGCAACTCAGACAACATGATGAATGGCGTGCCACCGAAACGCGACTTCCCCATGAAAGAAGAATACGAGGGCATCCACCGCAGACGTCAGGTGGACATTGCCATTCAGTTGTTCGAGGTCATGGGCATTGCGCGTGACGATAAAGCACGCCGCACCGATTGGGTGATGCGTGGCTTTCGGCAGTTTGATGCACCGGTGTCATTGGTCTTGACCTACGACAAGTACCTGGAGCCCGCCGCCATCAGCCAGTTTGATTTGGGTGCGTTTTCACACGCGATCGTGTTGGCCGCATGGGAGCGTGGCTTGGGTTGCGTGATCAACGGCCAGGGCATCATGCAATCCAAGGTGGTGCGTGAGCACGCCCAGATTCCAGACGATCAAAACATCATGATCTGCATTGCCATGGGCTACCCGGATGAGGACTTCGTGGCCAACCAGGTCAAGTCGGTTCGGGAAGACAAAACCAGCTTTGTGCGTTACGTGGGCTTTCACTGATCATGCGGGCCTGTCGGTTTTCAACTGGCCAGCCACAAACGCTCAATCAGCCAAAACAAGGCAATCAGGAAAACAGTCACTGATATCCAACGGGTCAGCCATGCCTTGGACTTCTCAGTGCGCGCCAGCAACACGATCGGTATACCCACGGCCAGGACGGCAGCGATTTGTCCCAGCTCCACCCCGATGTTGAATGCCAACAACGCCTCCAGGAAATACAAGTGGGACAGACCCAGCTCGCGCAGGCCATTGGCAAAGCCCATGCCATGAATCAGGCCAAACACCAGCGCCAGTTTCCAATGGCTGAGGACGATGCGTTTTTGCAAATTCAAGGCGGCCGACAGCATGATCGACAAAGCGATGGCTGACTCGATCCAGCGCGATGGCAGGGTGATCCAGTCCATGACCGAGGCCAGCAAGGTGACCGAGTGCGCCAGGGTGAATGCGGTGATCACCTTGAGTGCAAACAACCATGCGGCACGGGTGCCAAGCTTGTGGGTGTCTGAGCCCCGCTGCAGGAGCATCAAACCTGGCAACAACAAGGTGAAAAGAAACAAGAGATGGTCAGGGCCGCCCCAAATATGCATGGCACCCTCTTGGGTGAACAAGCCCACGGTGGCCCAGCGCTTGGCGTCACCCATGGCAAACCGCTGGGTATCTTTGCTGGAATCGAAGACCGACGAGATTTCTTCTTGTCCCAACCGCAGTTTGAAAAAGGCCCGACCCAGCTTGTCGTTTTGGTTGAAAAACCCATACCGCACCACCACAAACTGCACCGTGGCCGGGATGCGCTGACCGCTGAAGCGCTGCCGGACATACAGGCCATCGTTGTGCAGCACCACCGACTGATCGATGAAGTCCAAGGCATGTGCTTGCTCGTTGATATCCACCACCAATGAGGACTGAATGACCTGGGTGATGGCGGCTTGCTTGGCCTGCAGTTGCTCGGGTGTGGGGGTGGAAGTGGGTGTGTCCGTGCTGGCTTGCGCGGTGTTTTGTAACAAGCTGTTCAGGTCTCTGACGATGAAATCAATGTCGACGCGCAGTTGGCCATTGTCCTCGGTCACAGAAAGATAGCTGTTGCCTGTTTGGTGCGCTGACACAGGTGTTGCCACCAACAACACCATGAGCAACAAACCCGTGGTTGCTTGTTGCAGCCATGTCACCATCATGCGTAAAAAATCAGTCATGGATTGGTCAAAAGTTTTTCAGGGCCTCTAGTGTCAGAGGTTTGAGGCTTTTCGGATACTGGTTGCGCAACTGGGTCAGCAGTTGCTTGAATTTTTGACGCCCTTCAGCTGGTGCAAGCACTTGTTGATCGATGGCTTGCAGGGTGTGAATGGCTTGAATGAACTGCACCTCTTCCTGGTTGACGATCGGGTCCTTGGATTTGAGCAAGGTTTCGCCTATTTCAAGCAGTTGGATGAGTTCTTCGCGGGTTTGTGACAAGGGCTTGAGCGGGTTGTCGGTGAAGCTGTCGTAAAACTGGTTTTTAAACAATCGGTAGGAGGCCAGCGTCGCATACCCAGCCTTGGGATGGAGCGACAAAGCACGGCGGTAATGTTCCAAGGGCGACAAGTACAAACCGATCTGCATGGATTTTTGCAAAGTGAACCCGCCGCGGGCCAACTCGGCCAGCAGCACGGTTGACTCCAACCCATTGACGGCGCCATGGCTTTGGATGTCTTCGTTGAATAAATCGCGAATCTCATCCAAGGTGGTGGCCATCGTGAAGTGCGCCTTGGCTTTGTCGACCACCGAGCTTGAGGAAGCCAGCACTTGCTGGGTTTGCTGCAATGTCAACATGAAGCGCTGACGTGTGTCAGTGGTGATCGAGTCGTGCGCCCAGCTGCTCAGGCTGCAGGCACACCCCAGCAACCAAGCGCAGACACGCAGATGCAGCTGTCGCTTCATGACTCGGCCGGCGCTGGTGGTGGTTCCAATTTCTCGCCACGGTAATGCGCCAGCGCACCAGGATGCAGTGCCATGCCAAACCGGGGGACGGCCGGCTTGAGCAGCTTCAAGCTGTTGGCAGATTCCATCAGGGCCATGGTCAGCAAATACGCATGGTAGAGCGGCAAATCCGGGCGACAGACCAGCAGGTGTTGACCATCATCCACCAAGATGTCGAGCTGCATGGGTGCAAATTCGGCAAAGGGTGGCGCGCCAGACACCATCTGTTGCGCATGCGCATGGGACAGCACCGCGAGCTTGACTTGGTCGGTTTTGAGCAAACTGGCGGTGCGCGTCATTTGGTGGGCGCGGCTCACCATGGCACGGCTGAGAGGCAGGTTCTCCCGCAACACCGCTACCCAGGCTTCGCCGGTGTTGTCTCCAGCTTCATCCTCCAGCGAGGTCATGATTTGCAAATTGCGCTTGCGAAAAACATTCCAAAAACGATAGGGTGTGTGCGCCCACGCGGACCCGGCTAACAACCCGCCCAGCAGGCTGAGTTGTGTCAAGAAGAAACGTCTGTTCATGAGAAGCGTTGCCAAAAAAAAGAGCGAGTTGAACTCGCTCTTTGCAGGGGTTGATCGGATGTTATTTTTTGTCGAAGATTTCCATCGGGCAGATGGTCGTCACAGCATAGTTGGGCACGTCAACCACGTTGCTGATGCGCAAGTCACAGGCCACGCTGGCAACCACCAGGGCTTGCTCTTTGCTCAGACCTTTGGTGGCCATCAGCCAGTCGAGCATGGCAATCAGTGAGTTGCGTGCAGCCAAGGTCACGTCGTTGGACAAGTTGGTCAAAGGCTTGATTTTTTCGCTGTCCAGGTAAGCCCATTGGGGAGGAACTTCACCAGCCTTTTTGAAGGGATAACCGACCACGGCGTGGAAGCTGTCTGGCTCCAATTTCTTGATTTGTGAGCCGCCTTCGAACATGGGTTGTTTGACCAAAGAAGCCATGCCTTTGCGGATTTCGGTGGAAACCGTCACAACAGCGCCCATTTCAATGGCGGTACCTGCCACTTCACCATCGCCTTGTGCATAGTGCACATCACCAATGAAGAAGCCGCAACCATCGATGAAGCAGGGCAACAGCAATGTGGTGCCTTCGACCATTTGCTTGACGTCCATGTTGCCGCCGTTTTCACGGGGAGGCACGGTGCGCAGGCATTTGTCTTTGTGTGAACCATTGGGGCCACAAATCTCGGCAGGGCGAGCGCTGATGGGCTGAGGGGGCAAAGCCACGCCACCTGCGGCACCCAGTTGGGCTTCGCGGGCCAGCCATTTTTCAACTTCTTCTTCGCCTGGCATCACGCCAACCGAGCCCATGAAACCATTCATGGGGATGCGAACGCCGGGCAACTGGGCAGAGACGGCCTCGTAGCGGTTCAACTTCCAGTTGGCGACATAAGGATCGGGAAACATGTCGGGCAAAAAGCCAAAACCAGGAATCAGCGTGGTGTAGCCGTATTCATTGGGGTTGATGTCAATCAGTTTGATCGCCAACACATCGCCGCGCTTGGCGCCTTCGATGTAGATGGGGCCCGTCATCGGGTGGATCAAATTGGTGTCGATGGCGGTGACGTCTTTGGGTTTGGAATTGATATTGAGCTTGGCATCCAACGCGTCACGGGTGTGCACCACGATCAGGTCGCCGGGTTTGGCGCGCGCCACCGGTTTGATGGCAGGGTGGTAGCGGTTAAAGCAATTGGGGTCATTTTCGCAATGCTCCCCTTTTTTCTTCACTTCGACGATGGTTTGTGTCTTGACATCAGTGGTGTCGGCGACAGCAGGCAATGCAAAGCAGCCCAAAAGCAGCCAAGCTAGCGAGGTTTTGTTGAATGACATGGGTATCCCTGTTTAAAAAATGTCAATGATAAGCCGAGGACCATCCTCTTGTAAAACCGGCTTGGGCGTTTGTGCGCCGACATAAAACCTTCATGTTCATGTGGTTTTCAGGGTTTTCATGGGTAAGCCGGGTGTGTTGCACCACTCGCTCCAGCTGCCGGCGTACAAAGCAGGGCAGCCCAGGCCAGCCACTTCCATCGCCAACACGTTGGGGACGGCGCTGATGCCACTGCCGCAATGGTGCACCACCGTGCTGGCATCGCGCCCATTGAGCAGTGTTTCAAACTCGGCCTTCAAGACCGCTGGGCTTTTCATGAAACCTTCGGGCGTGAAGTTGCTGGTGAACGGACGGTTCAAGGCGCCGGGAATGTGGCCCGCCACCGGGTCAAAGGGCTCGGTTTCGCCGTGGAAGCGCGCTGGGGCGCGGGCATCCACGATGGTTTGCGTGGGCTTGTCCAATCCCGCTGCCACATCTGCCGTGTGTCGCAGGACCACCAAAGGTTCGCGCAGCACGAAGGCAGTCGCTTGGGTTGGCTTGGCAGGCCCTGAAGCCATCGCGCCACCGGCCGCCTCCCAAGCTTGCAAGCCGCCATCCAACACCGCCACGGCCTCGTGGCCGCACCATTTGAGCATCCACCACAAGCGGCCACAGTAGTTCATGGTTTGGCGGTCATACACCACGACCTGGGTTTGGGCTGTGATCCCGCAAGCGCCCAGCCAATCGGCAAAGTGCTCGCGTGTCGGCAGGGGGTGTCGCCCTGCATTGACAGCCAGGGCTGGGTCATGGGTACACAAGTCGGTGTGGATGTCAGCGAACAAGGCGCCGGCGATGTGCTGTGTTTCAAATTGTTGGCGACCAGCGGCGTGATGGGTCAAGTCGGCGCTGCAATCGATGAGCACCAGGGGTGTGTGCAAGGCTTGCAACTGGCTGACGGAAATCAAGGTGGTGTACATGGGTCAATGCTCCTCGGCGGGTGAGTCAGGGACAGCGCGGGTGCGCAAAACGGTGGAGGCAACACCACTGGCGATGATCAGCCACATGCCGATCCAGCCGATGGTGGGCAGTTGCTCTTCAAACAACAGCATGCCGTAGAGGGCGGCAAACACGATGCCGGTGTATTGCAAATTCGCCACGACCAAGGTGGAGCCGCGCGAAAACGCGCGGGTCAAACAAACTTGACCCAAAGAGGCCAGGATGCCCATGGGCAATAGCCAGAATGCATGGCCCCAATCCCAGGTGGACAAGCCGGTGACAGCCGTGCCCAACAAGCCGGCCAGCGTCGTGCCCAGCGCAAAATAAAACACAATGCGGGCCACGGGTTCGCCGGTGCGGCCCAGGGCCATCACGTGCAGGTAGGCAAACGCAGCGAAAAAGCCCGAAATCAAACCCACCAGGCCAGCAAACAGTTGGTTTTGCTCCAGGGTCGGACGCAACATCAACACCACACCCACGAAACCAGCGAGTACCGCCAGCACCAGCGGGCCTTGGCGGCGCACGTCGTGTTGACCGCCGGTGAGCGCGCCCATCAAGGAGCCGCCGACCAAAAAGGCGGCGATCCACACGCTGCTCATGTAATTCAGGGTCATGGCAGTGGCCAAAGGCAGTTCGCCAATCGCATAAAACCAAGCACCGAGGGATGTGACACCCACGATGCTGCGCCAAAAGTGCATGGCCGGGATGGTCGTTTTGAGGGACAGACCGCTAAAGCGCGCATAAATGGCCATGAACACCAGGCTGATCAGGCCACGGAAAAAAACCAATTCACTGGCGTGGAAATGAACCGATGCATATTTCACGCAAACGCTCATGCTGGCCAACAACGCTGCAGCCAGCAGCATCCATAAAGCTTGCATTTAAGCCTTGTCGTGCATGCGTTGGTGATACCACTCGTGGAACTGCTGCATGCCGTCTTCCATCGGGCTTTGGTAGGGGCCGATTTCGTTGTCGCCGCGCTGCATCAAAGCCCAGCGGCCTTGGTCCATGCGTTCGGCAATCTCATCGTCCTCGATGCAGGTCTCCATGTAGGCCGCGCGTTGGGCCTCGACAAACTCGCGTTCGAATGCCACGATTTCTTCCGGATAGAAGAACTGCACCATGTTCATGGTTTTGCGCGGTCCCATGGGATGCAAGCTGGAGACGGTGAGCACGTGGGGGTACCACTCGACCATGATGTGCGGGTAGTAGGTCAGCCAGATCGCGCCATGGGGCGGCACCGCGCCTTGGTTGTATTGCAGCAAGGCGTCGTGCCAGCGCTCGTAAATCGGACTGCCGGCTTTGCCCAGGCGGTTGGCCACACCAACGGTTTGCACGGAATACTCTTTTTTGAATTCCCATTGCAAATCGTCGCAGGTGACAAAGTTACCCAGCCCCGGATGGAAGGGGCCAACGTGGTAGTCCTCGAGGTAGACCTCAATGAAGGTTTTCCAGTTGTAGTTGCATTCATGCAGCTCGACGTGGTCCAGGGCGTAGCCCGTGAAGTCGAGTTGGCTGCGCGGGCCCATCTGGGCCAAATCGGCCTCGATGTCGCGGCCGTTGTCCTCAAACAGCAAGCCGTTCCACTCCCGCAGCTGGTAGTTGTTGAGGTTCAGGCACGGGTCCTGCTGAAAATGGGGTGCACCCAGCAACTGGCCATGGGAGCTGTAGGTCCAGCGGTGCAAGGGGCAGACGATGTTGCCGCCCATGGCACGGGCCGGATCGTTCAGGTTGCCACGGCCTTTGAGCATCACCGCCTGGCGGTGGCGACATATATTAGAGATCAGTTCAATCCCTTGGGCATTGCGCACCAAAGCGCGGCCCTCGTGTTCTTGGGGCAGGGCCATGAAGTCGCCCACCTCGGGGACCGCCAAAGCGTGACCCACGTAACGCGGCCCTTGCTGGAACAGCAAAGCCATTTCGCGCTGGTAAAGCGCGTCGTCAAAGTAACTGGTAACTGGGAGTTGGCCAGAGGCCTGCTGCAGTTGAAGACTTAAATCAGACATGGAACGTCCTGACCTAAAGACTCCCCACAGGGAGGTGATTAAAAAACTGGCAGGTCGCCAGAGGGAAGGGGATTGTAGCCTCGTCCAAGCACACCCCTACAATCGCGCCCAAACCAACCTGCAAACCCCATGACCAAGGCCGCCAAACCCCAAACCACCGCCCCCCAACCCGAGGCGGTACCCGCCAGTTACGAGGCCGGCTTGAAAGAGTTGGAGCAGTTGGTGGCCCTGCTCGAATCGGGCCAAATGCCGCTGGCCGATTTGCTGCAAACCTACCAACGCGGGGCCTTCTTGCTCAACCACTGTCGCCAGCAATTGCAGGCGGTGGAGGATCAAATACAGGTGCTCGAAGCCGGCAGCCTGAAGTCCTGGACTGGCGAATGAGCAGTTTTGACATGACCGCCTGGAGCCAGGCGCACCTGTTGGCGGTTGAAGAGGCGCTGCAAGCCTGGGTGCCTGCAGACGCGCCGGCCCGCTTGGGCGAGGCGATGCGCTATGCGGTGCTCGATGGCGGTAAACGCCTGCGCCCCTTGTTGGTGTTGGCCAGCATGGAAGCGGTGCGTGACGCACAGCAGCAGCCCTGGATGCATGACGCGGCCATGCGCGCAGCCTGCGCCATGGAGCTGATCCACGCTTACTCTTTGGTTCATGACGACATGCCGTGCATGGACAACGATGTGCTGCGCCGAGGCAAGCCAACGGTGCATGTGCAGTTTGGCCAAGCCCAGGCCTTGCTCGCCGGCGATGCTTTGCAAACCTTGGCGTTTGAGTTGCTCACGCCTGCGCCCGCCGACATTCCCCCGCAGGTTCAGGCGCAGTTGTGTGCCACCTTGGCCCGTGCAGCCGGTCATGCCGGCATGGCGGGCGGGCAAGCGATCGATTTGGCCAGCGTGGGCCTGCGCTTGAGTGCCGACGAATTGCGGCAAATGCACCGCTGCAAAACCGGTGCCCTGCTCGAGGCCAGCGTGGTGATGGGTGCGCAGTGCGGACAGGCATCGGCCAGTGTGATGTCAGATTTGCGCCAATTTGGCCAAGCCCTGGGCGTGGCCTTCCAAGTGGTTGACGACATCTTGGATGTCACTGCGGATGCTTCGGTGCTTGGCAAAACCGTCGGCAAAGATGCCGCCAACGACAAACCCACTTACGTGTCGCTGCTGGGTTTGGAGGGCGCGAGGACAGAGGCCAATCGTTTGGCCGACCAGGCTTACCATGCACTGGTCCAAAGTGGATTGCCGGACACCCGAGCTTTGCAGGCTTTGGCGGCTTGGGTATTGCAGCGTCAGCATTGAATCAACAGGGAGAATCACATGGGCTTGTTCATACTGGGTTTGGTGTTGTTTGTGGGGGTCCATTCCCTGCGTGTTTTCGCCGAGGGTTGGCGCATCGCTTTGCAAGCGCGTTTGGGCGACAACATGTTCAAGGTTCTCTACAGCTTGGTTTCCTTGCTGGGCTTTGTCTTGATGGTCTATGGGTTTGGGCTGGTGCGCTGGGACAGTCCCATGCTGTGGGTGCCACCGGTAGCCACGCGCCACGCTGCGGCCTTGTTGATGTTGGTGTCCCTGGTGCTGCTGGTGGCCGCTTATGTGCCCCACAACAGTTTCAAACAACGTTTGCGCCACCCGATGGTGTTGTCGGTCAAGGTCTGGGCCCTGGCGCACTTGTTGGCCAATGGGCGCGTGGTTGACCTGGTGTTGTTTGGTACTTTTTTGGTCTGGTCGGTGCTGGTTTTTCGGGCCAGCCGGCAACGTGACCGTTTGGCCGCGCAGGCCCTGCCAGCCGATGCTGAGCCCACCGCACCGGCGATCAACCGCAATGCACGGGTGATCCTGATCGGCGTGGCGGTCTGGACCTTGCTGATGTTTGGCGGCCACAGATGGTTATTTGGGGTCAGTCCACTGGGCATGTGAACCCGCCGGCAGGCGAGACCTAGGTAAAACCCTAGGTTCATTGCAATTGACAAACCCTTGTGTCATGTTAAATTGACACTCGTGCATGTCGTCCTGAATGGTCAGGGCGATGTTTGTCACGCCGCCTGCGGGGGTTCCCATGTCCATGTTGACACGCATCGAAGCTGCGCTCGAACAGCATTTCACCCTCACGCATACCCAGAGTGCCCCCCCCCGCTTGATGGCCGCCATGCGCCACGCAGTGTTTCCGGGCGGTGCGCGCATCCGACCGCAACTGTGTTTGGCGGTCGCCAAGGCCTGTGGCGAGGACGATTCGGCACTCACCGATGCGGCCGCGGCAGCGATCGAGTTGTTGCACTGTGCCTCCTTGGTGCATGACGACATGCCTTGCTTTGACGATGCCGACATGCGACGCGGCCAAGTCACGGTCCACAAACAATTCGGCGAGCCGCTGGCGCTGCTCACTGGCGACGCTCTGATTGTCATGGCATACCAAGTGTTGGCTCGAAGTGGTCGCCAACATCCAGCCCGCTTGGTCGAGCTCTTGGCCACGGTTTCTGACGGCGTGGGTGCCCCTGACGGCATCGTGGCCGGCCAAGCCTGGGAATGCGAAACCCGGGTGACCTTGAGTCAATACCAACGCGCCAAAACCGGTGCACTGTTTGTGGCGGCCACCATGGCGGGTGCGCAATCTGCAGGCGTGGACCCCACACCTTGGCGCGCTTTGGGCGACACCTTGGGAGAGGCCTACCAAGTCGCTGACGACATCCGAGATGTCATGCTGCAAGACCATCAACTGGGCAAGCCTGCTGGCCAGGATGCGACACACGGTCGCCCCAGTGCGGCAGCCGACCTGGGGCTCAAAGGTGCGCTTGACTATTTCAACCGCCTCATGGGGGATGCCGTCGAGGCGGTTCCCGCTTGTGAAAACCGCTCTGCCATGCGCCAGTTGGTCATGCAAGAGTCAGAGCGCTTGGTGCCGCCTTCGGCTTGCGCGTTGATCGCCCAGCAGGCCCAGCTTTCGCCCATGCGTGTGAGTGCCTGAGGTGCCGCCAATGGCAGGAGTGAATCTGAAAAGCCTGGACCTGGCCAAGCCCTTTGCCAAGCCCGCTGCCGCGCGTTCTGCTTGGCGTCGCTGGCTCGACCAGCGCATCGACAGCTGGATGACTTCACCCGGCTTTTACCGCTGGGCGATTGGCAACCCCCTGACCCGCTGGGTCACACGCCGCAGGGCCTCGCAGTTGTTCGAGGTCATGGCTGGGTTTGTCCATTCACAGGTATTGCTTGCCTGTGTGCGCCTGCAGTTGTTTGACATGTTGCGCCGCCAGCCCATGGCTTTGGACGATCTCGCCAAAGCCTGCCAGATGACTCCCCCCGCCATGCAGCGCTTATTGCATTCGGCCGTGTCTTTGCGCTTGCTGGAAAGCCGGGGTCAGCAGTTGTATGGCCTGGGTCCATTGGGTGCGCCCGTGGCGGCCGACCGAGGACTGCAACTCATGATCGAACACAACGCAGTGTTGTTCGACGACATGCGCGACCCGCTCGCTTTGTTGCGTGACCAGGTCCAGCCGCACATGCAAGCCTATTGGCCCTACATGGACGGCGACAGCACGCAGGGGTGGGAGGCGGCACAGGTGGCGCGGTATTCAGAGCTGATGGCCACCTCTCAACGCTTTGTCGTGGAAGAACTGCTGGCTTCCTATGACTTCCACGGCCACGAGCGCATGCTCGATGTCGGTGGCGGTCAGGGCGGTTGGGTCGGTGCGCTGGCTCGGCATGCGCCACATTTGCAACTCATGCTGTTCGATTTGCCACCGGTGGCGGCGCTGGCCCAAGCCCGCATGCAACAGTTGGGCGTGGCCGATCGGGTCAGCACCCATGGCGGCAGCTTCATCAGCGACCCGCTACCCCAGGGCGCCGATCTGGTGACCTTGGTGCGGGTGGCCCATGACCACCCTGATGCAGTGGTCAAAGACTTGCTCGCCAAGATTTACCACGCTTTGCCGCGCGGCGGTCGCTTGCTGTTGGCCGAACCCATGGCGCAGTCTTTGGGCGAGCCGCCCATGGTCGGGGATGCCTACTTTCATTTTTACTTGTTGGCCATGGGCAGCGGTCGTTTGCGCACGGCCGATGAACTGCGGGGCTTCATGCTGGCGGCGGGGTTTGAAGCGGTTGACCTGCTGTCTAACCCGATGCCCTTGCACACCAGACTGCTTTTGGGTCGTAAATCCTAAGTAATTACCCTAGGCTGGGGCCGAAAACGTCAATTTACATTGACACAAGGCAATGTAACTCTAAAAATACAACCCAGAACGATGCATTTCCATCGATGACGGTGATTGGAGCCCCTGATGAGTCAAACCAACAGCAATGCAGACAAGCCAATTCAGTTCGTTGACCGTTTACGGCAAGAGGCCTTTCAGGAGCCCGACGCTGTGCACACCGGCGAGGTCACCAAAGAAACCCAGGTCATAGCCATTTACGGCAAGGGCGGCATTGGCAAAAGCTTCACGCTGGCCAACCTGAGTTACATGATGGCGCAGCAGGGCAAAAAAGTGCTGCTGATTGGCTGTGACCCCAAGAGCGACACCACCAGTTTGCTGTTTGGTGGCAAAGCTTGTCCAACCATCATCGAAACCTCTTCCAAGAAAAAACTCGCTGGCGAAGAAGTCAAGATCGGCGACGTGTGCTTCATCCGCGACGGCGTGTTTGCGATGGAGCTCGGCGGCCCCGAGGTCGGTCGTGGCTGCGGTGGTCGAGGCATCATCCATGGCTTTGAAACCCTGGAAAAACTCGGCTTCCACGAGTGGGGGTTTGACTATGTGTTGCTCGACTTTTTGGGCGACGTGGTGTGTGGCGGTTTCGGCCTGCCCATCGCGCGCGACATGTGCCAAAAAGTCATCGTCGTCGGCTCCAACGATTTGCAGTCGCTTTATGTGGCCAACAACGTGTGCAGCGCGGTCGAGTATTTCCGCAAACTCGGTGGCAACGTGGGCGTGGCCGGCATGGTCATCAACAAAGACGACGGGACTGGCGAGGCGCAGGCCTTTGCCGCCAACGCGGGCATACCTGTCTTGGCTGCGATTCCAGCCAATGAAGACATCCGCCGCAAGAGTGCCAGCTACGAAATCATCGGCAAGCCCGACGGTGAGTGGGGCGCCTTGTTCGCCGAACTGGCGAAAAACGTGGCGGATGCACCTCCAAAGCGGCCCAAGCCGCAAACCCAAGACCAGCTTTTGGGCCTGTTCAGCGCAGATGTGACTGGCCGTGACTTTGTCATGACCCCGGCCACCGAGGTGGACATGACCGGCAAAACCGTCATTGACCGCCCCACCTTGGAAGTCGTTTACGACGAGGCCTGAGCCATGAGCGACATCATCCCCATCACCCCTTTGCCCAACCCAGCCGCGGCCAGCGCCGATGGCCTGGGTTGCCATGCCGGCAAGGACCAGATGCTGGACGCTGCCGCCAAAGCCGGTAAAAGCGATGTGCTGGCGCAGTACGCCACCGACTACCCCAAAGGCCCGCACGACCAGCCACAAAGCATGTGCCCCGCGTTTGGTTCCTTGCGCGTGGGTTTGCGCATGCGCCGCACCGCCACCATCTTGAGCGGCTCGGCCTGTTGTGTCTATGGTTTGACGTTCACCTCCCACTTTTACGGCGCACGACGCACCGTGGGCTATGTGCCTTTCAACTCCGAGACCTTGGTCACTGGCAAGCTGTTCGAGGACATCCGCGACGCGGTGTATGCCGAGGCTGACCCTGAGAAGTTAGACGTCATCGTGATCATCAACCTGTGCGTGCCCACCGCCAGCGGGGTGCCTTTGCAGTTGCTGCCCAAAGAGATCAATGGTGTGCGCATCATCGGCATCGATGTGCCGGGTTTTGGTGTGCCCACCCATGCCGAGGCCAAAGATGTGTTGGCCGGTGCCATGCTGCAATACGCGCGCCACGAAGCCATGGCGGGCCCCGTGGCTGCCCCCCGTCAAGGCCGAAGCGCCAAGCCCACGATCACTTTGCTGGGCGAAATGTTCCCCGCCGATCCGATGATCATTGCGCAAATGATCGCGCCCATGGACTTGGCCGTTGGCACGGTCGCACCCACCCGTGAGTGGCGCGAGTTGTACGCCGCGCTCGACTGCAAAGCGGTCGCCGCGATCCACCCTTTCTACACCGCCAGCGTGCGTGAATTCCAAGCAGCAGGCCGGCCCATCGTCGGCTCCGCCCCTGTGGGCATCGAAGGCACCCACGATTGGCTGGGCGCCATCGGCCAAGCCTGTGGTGTCAGCCAAGACAAGATCGACGCGGCGCGCAACCAAACCCTGGGCGCGATGCGCGGTGTGCTGGCTTCCCAAAAAATCAACGGCCGCATCACCCTCAGTGGCTATGAAGGCTCTGAGCTGTTGGTGGCACGTTTGCTGATCGAGTGCGGTGCAGACCTGCGCTATGTCGGCAGTGCCTGTCCCGCCACCGCCTGGAACCAACACGATGCCGATTGGCTCCAGGCCAAAGGGGTGCATGTGCAGTTCCGTGCTTCGCTGGAGCAAGACCTGGCAGCCATGCACGAGTTCAAGCCGCAGTTGGCCATTGGCACCACCCCTGTGGTGCAAGCGGCCAAAGAGCTGTGCATTCCTTCCTTGTATTTCACCAACCTGATTTCTGCGCGGCCTCTGATGGGCGTGGCCGGCGCGGGCTCCTTGATTCAGGTGGTCAATGCCGCCATCGGCAACCAAGCCCGCTTTGACGAAATGAAAGCCTTCTTTGGCTCGGTCGGCCAAGGCGATGAAGCCGGTGTCTGGGAGCGTGTGCCGGTGATGCACCCTGACTTCAAAAAAGAAGTGCGGCGCCAGTTTGAGAAAAAGCAAAAGAAACGCAAAGCCGAGGAGATGGGCTGATGCTGGTACTTGACCACGATCGTGCAGGCGGCTATTGGGGTGCGGTGTATGTGTTCACTGCCATCAAAGGCTTGCAAGTTGTCATCGACGGCCCGGTCGGTTGCGAAAACCTGCCAGTCACATCGGTGTTGCACTACACCGATGCCTTGCCACCGCACGAGCTGCCAATTGTCGTGACCGGTTTGGCCGAGGAACAACTCGGTCGCGAAGGCACCGAGGGCGCGATGAAGCGTGCCCACCAAGTACTCGACCCTGACTTGCCCGCCGTGGTGGTCACAGGTTCCATTGCCGAAATGATTGGCGGCGGTGTCACGCCCGAGGGCACCAACCTGATGCGCTTTTTGCCGCGCACCATTGACGAAGACCAATGGCAATGTGCCAACCGTGCGATGTACTGGTTGTGGACCGAGTACGGCATGAAAAAAGTGCCCAAGCGGGTGCGCAAAGCAGGCGAGAAGCCTCGCGTGAACATCATCGGTCCTTGCTACGGCACCTTCAACAGCCCGAGCGATTTGGCTGAGATCCGCCGCTTGGTGCAAGGCATTGGCGCCGACATCAACATGGTGTTCCCGCTGGGCAGCCATTTGGCCGAGGTGTCGCAACTGGTCGAAGCCGATGTCAATATTTGCATGTACCGCGAGTTTGGCCGCATGTTGTGCGAGGCCTTGGACCGCCCCTACCTGCAAGCCCCGATTGGCCTGCACAGCACCACCAAGTTTTTGCGCAAGTTGGGCGAGTTGCTGGACCTGGACCCCGAGCCCTTCATTCAGCGCGAACGCCACACCACCATCAAACCTGTTTGGGATCTGTGGCGCTCGGTCACCCAAGACTTCTTTGCCACTGCCAGTTTCGCGGTGGTCGCCACCGACACCTATGCACGCGGCATCCGCAAGTTTTTGGAAACCGAAATGGGCATGCCCTGCAAATTCGCGGTGTCTCGCCTGCCTGGCCAAAAAACAGACAACGCGCAGGTGCGTGAGTTGGTCCACAAGCAAATGCCCCTGATCTTGTTTGGCAGCTACAACGAGCGCATGTACCTGGCCGAAGCGGGCAGCACCGGCCCGATGAAAGCCTCGTTCGTACCGGCCTCTTTCCCTGGCGCGATCATCCGTCGCCACACCGGCACCCCGTTCATGGGCTACAGCGGTGCAACCTACTTGATTCAAGAGGTCTGCAATGCCCTGTTCGATGCCTTGTTCCACATCCTGCCCCTGGGCACCGACATGGACAAAGTCGACGCCACCTTGGCACGCGGCATCAGCGGCGCCCAAGAAAACACCCCTTGGGACGATGCCGCGCAAACACGCTTGCACACCATCGTCGCCGGGCAACCGGTGTTGGTGCAAATTTCAGCGGCCAAGCGTCTGCGTGATTTGGCCGAGGGCAAGGCCCGCGCCAAAGGCGAAGACCTGGTCACCTTGGACCATGTGCAACAAGCCGGCGCTGAGCTGGGCTTGGGAGAAGTCGCATGAACCCCATCACCTACTTTTCATGTGCTGCAGCGCATGAAATCTCCCCGATGTCGTGGCTCTTGCTGCGGCTGCCCAGGTTGCGCGGGTTGGGCGCAGCGTTGGCCTCACGGCCATTTTGTTGAAGGAGCATCGCATGTCAAACCATCGGACTTCCATTTCCGGGCTGACTGACGAAGAGGCTCAGGAGTTCCACCATTACTGGATTCAGGGAACCGTTGGCTTCACAGCTGTTGCTGTGTTGGCCCACATCCTGGTCTGGGCATGGCGGCCCTGGTTCGTCTGAGTCAAGTTCATTAACGAACGGAGTTAAACCATGACTGAAAACACTTTCGATATCGCATCCAAACCATCCAGCTGGGATGACCAGATTGCGTTTGTCTTGATTTTTGTGCCTTGTTTTGTGCTGCTTTTTTCATTCGCTTTGCTCGGCCAGCTGGTCGGCGTGCGTTGGAAAAGCTGGCTGCCAGGTGCAGAAAACATGACGAACATGATTTCGGGTGTCAAAGCCTCGGTTTACACGTTCATGTCATACATCATCTAGGAGAAATCACCATGTGGAGAATTTGGCGACTTTACGATCCATTGCGTGCAATGGTCGTGCAGGGCATTTTCCTGTTTGGCCTGGCAGCGATGATTCACCTCATTTTGCTCAGCACCAACAAATTCAACTGGCTCGACGGCGCAAAGAAACCCGTGGCTGCATCGGCGCAAAACGCCCCCATGCCTGCCGCAGTGTCTTCCGAGAAGTCTTGAGTCTTGGCAGTACCGCAGGTGCTGCCGCCCGCTTGACGGGTCACAGCATCTGCATTTTTCAACACCCATTTCACATCCTATGCGGCAGGAGGGCTAACGATGGCCATGCTCAGCTTTGAAAAAAAATACCGAGTGCGGGGCGGAACCCTGGTCGCTGGTGATTTGTTTGACTTTTGGGTCGGCCCTTTTTACGTGGGCTTCTTCGGTGTCACCACCATCTTTTTTTCGTTCTTGGGCACCGCCATGATTTTGTGGGGCGCGTCTCAAGGAACCACCTGGAATTTGTGGCAAATCAGCATCGCGCCGCCTGACTTGTCCTATGGCTTGGGTTTTGCGCCCTTGCTCAAAGGCGGCTTGTGGCAGCTCATCACGATTTGCGCGATCGGCGCGTTTGTGTCTTGGGCCTTGCGAGAGGTCGAAATCTGTCGCAAATTAGGCATGGGTTACCACGTCCCTGCGGTGTTCAGCGTGGCCATCTTTGCCTATGTCACCCTCGAAGTCATTCGCCCCTTGCTCATGGGCGCCTGGGGGCACGGTTTCCCCTACGGCATCTACAGCCACTTGGACTGGGTGTCCAACGTCGGCTACCAGTACCTGCACTTTCACTACAACCCCGCCCACATGCTGGCGGTGAGTTTCTTCTTCGCCACGGTGTTTGCGCTGTCCTTGCATGGCGCCTTGATTTTGTCAGCCACCAACCCTGGCATGGGCCAAGTGGTCAAAACGCCAGAGCATGAAGACACCTTTTTCCGCGACACCATCGGTTACTCGATCGGCACCTTGGGTATTCACCGCTTGGGGGTGTTTTTGGCGGTGGCGGCTGTGATGTTCAGCGCCTTGTGCATTGTCATCAGCGGGCCCTTCTGGAGCCGTGGTTGGCCTGAGTGGTGGGGTTGGTGGTTGAACATGCCTATTTGGTCGCAATGGCCTTGAACGACAGATTGGAGCGAACGCACATGGACTACCTCAATCTCTTCACCACCGTACAAGCCCGCGGGCCTGTGCACATGGGCAATGAACTGCCCCACGGCAACAGCCCCCGCACAGGACACCCCGCTTTGTGGTGGATCTTGGGCAAGATTGGCAATGCGCAACTGGGCCCGATCTACCTTGGCGGCTTGGGCTTGGCATCGCTGATTTGCGGACTGATTGCCTTCAACATCATTGGCATGAACATGTTGGCCTCGGTGCATTACGACCCGGTGCAGTTTGTGCGGCAGTTGTTTTGGTTGGCGCTGGAGCCACCGCCACCGGAGTACGGTTTGTCCTGGCCACCCTTGAACCAAGGTGGCTGGTTTTTGATCACCGGTATTTTCTTGAGCGCATCCGTTTTGTTGTGGTGGGCCCGCATGTACCGCCGCGCCACCCAGTTGGGTTTGGGGACCCATGTGGCGTGGGCATTCGCTGCAGCCTTGTGGTTGATGTTTGTCTTGGGCTTTTTCCGCCCCATCTTGATGGGCTCTTGGTCTGAAGCCGTGCCCTATGGCATCTTTCCGCACCTGGACTGGACCGCTGCTTTGTCCATCCGTTATGGCAATCTCTTCTACAACCCTTTCCATGCCTTGTCGATCGTCTTCTTGTACGGCTCGGTGTTGTTGTTTGGCATGCACGGCGCGACGATCTTGGCAGTGACCCGTTTCGGCGGTGAACGCGAGATCGAACAAATCGTTGACCGTGGCACCGCATCCGAGCGGGCGGCCTTGTTCTGGCGCTGGACCATGGGTTTCAACGCCACGATGGAGTCGATCCACCGTTGGGCCTGGTGGTTCGCGGTCCTGTGTCCCATCACTGGCGGTATCGGGATTTTGTTGACCGGTACCGTGGTCGACAACTGGTACCTGTGGGCAATCAAGCATGGCGTGGCGCCGCCTTACCCCAATGTGTTCCCTGCGGTGGTTGATCCAGCGCTCAGCCTGGGAGTCAAACCATGACAACTTCCTACCTTTTGAAACGATGGTTGCAATTCGCCGCGGCTTTGGGCGCAGTCTTCTTGTTGAGTGGCTGTGAACGGCCCTTCCAAGACAGTGTGCAAAGTGGCTACCGAGGCACCGGCATGGTCCAGGTCTACAACCCGCGCTTGTTGGCGATCAAAACCGAGGCCAACCAACCGCCTGTGGCAATACCGCAAGCGCCTGGCGAAGGCCCCAAAGCTGCGCAGGCATACAAGAACGTCAAGGTCTTGGGCAACCTGAGCGTGGCCGAGTTCAACCGATTGATGGTGTCCATGACTGCCTGGGTCTCGCCCAACGACGGTGGCTGTGTCTACTGCCACAACCCCGCCAACTTCGCGGATGACGAGAAATACACCAAAGTCGTGGCGCGTCGCATGCTCGAGATGACACAACACATCAACAGCGAATGGCAGCCACACGTGGCACAAACCGGTGTGACTTGCTACACCTGCCACCGAGGCCAACCCGTGCCCAGCGAGATTTGGTTCACCAAAGACCACCAACCCGAGGGTTCGAATTTCAT
This sequence comes from Bordetella parapertussis, assembly GCA_945890735.1. Taxonomy (GTDB): domain Bacteria; phylum Pseudomonadota; class Gammaproteobacteria; order Burkholderiales; family Burkholderiaceae_C; genus Limnohabitans. The sequence goes on from CAMDCZ010000024.1 coordinate 27,532, forward strand.
CGGCGACAAAGCCGGGCAAAACGAACCTGCTGCCGTGGTCAACCTGTCCTCGCTGCCCAATGACCCGTTCACCCCGTTTTTGTTGGACAGCAAAGACATTCGGATGAATGGCCCCACAGCCTTGCCGTCTGGCAACCTGCATTCCACCAAGCAGACCGAATTCACCTATGGTTTGATGACGCACATGTCCACCGCGCTGGGTGTGAACTGCACCTATTGCCACAACAGCCGTTCTTTCCAAAGCTGGGAGGAGAGTCCGCCACAACGGGCAACTGCTTGGCATGGCATTCGCATGGCGCGTGACCTCAACTTGAATTACATGGCGCCGCTGACGCCTGTCTTCCCAGCCCACCGAAAAGGGGAGTTGGGAGACGTGGCCAAGCTCAATTGCGCTACCTGTCACCAAGGGGCTTACAAGCCACTCAATGGTGCTCAGATGGCCAAAGACTTCCCTGAGTTACTGCAGCCCTCGGTCAAACAGGCCCAGGTCGCCAGCAAGTAGTTTCACGCAGCTGTCCACACCCCAACCAGCGCACATGAGGCACCCATGGTCAACCAAGATCCCGTGTCGATGGCAGTCTCAGGCGTGGTGGTGGTGCTGTTGGTGGATTTCCTGAGAGTCCACCAAGGCTGGGGTTGGATGCGGTTGGCGCAAGGTTCTGGGGCCTTCAAAGACACGCCCGGCATCTTGTTCTCCAAGGTCATGGGCAGTGGCCATGCGGGCGGCTTCAGTCTGCGTCCCAGCGCCACGCACCAGGGTCTGGTCTGTGTGTTTCAACATGCCAACCAAGCAGATGCATTTTTGCAATCCAAGACCGTTCGCGCCTACCAAGAAAGGGCGCGCAGTTGGTATGCAAGCATCTTGGCTGTGACGTCTTCGCGTGGCGAGTGGGATGGCCGGACATGGCAGTCCACCCATGAAAACTGCTTGGGTCGTTATGCCCAAGAACCGGCCTCGACACCAGCCATCGCAGCCCTGACCCGCGCGAGCATTCGGCCTGCCAAGGCGGTGGCATTTTGGCGCTACGCACCTGCCGCCCAAACCGATTTGCAAAAGGCACCAGGCTGCCAAGTGGCCATGGGTCTGGGCGAAGCACCCTTGGTGCGCCAATGCACCTTCAGTCTCTGGCAAGACACCCAAGCCATGGTCGACTACGCCCACACCGGGGCGCACCAACAAGCCATTGCAGCCGCTTATAAAAACGAATTTTTTTCCGAGTCCATGTTTGTGCGCATGCGTGTGCTGCACAGCCAAGGCAATTGGTTGCCCGCGGTCCAGGGAGCGGCACATGGCTGAACACCGGGTGGTGGTGGTTGGGGCAGGCATGGCCGGTTTGGTCAGCGCATTGGCGCTCGCAGACCAGGGTTTGTCGGTCACTGTCATCGACAAGGCTGAACAAGTCGGCGGCAAGATGCGGCAAATCATGGTGGACGGTGTGCCCGTCGACAGCGGGCCGACCGTGTTCACGATGCGCTGGGTGTTTGACGAGTTGATGGCATCCATCGGGACCCAATTGGAGGCTGAATTAACCGTTAACCCTCTACAGGTTTTGGCGCGGCATTTTTGGGAGGATGGCTCTCAGCTGGATTTGTTCGCCAGTCCACAGGCTTCCTACCAAGCGGTGCGGGCATTTGCCGGCGCGGCGGAGGCAGATCGCTTTGTGCAGTTTTGCCAAACCACGATGGCGGTCTATGACACCCTGGAGGGCCCCTTCATCCGTTCAGCGTCGCCCAGCATGGCGCAGATGATGACTGGCTTGGGCCCGCGCGGATTGGCCACGCTGGCATCTGTCGGTCCCATGCGCAGTTTGTGGCAAAGCTTGGGACGACAGTTCACCGATCCGCGATTGCAGCAGCTCTTTGCCCGCTACGCCACGTACTGCGGCTCCTCGCCTTGGGAGGCCCCCGCCACCTTGATGCTGATCTCACAGGTTGAGCGCGATGGGGTCTGGTCGGTCAAAGGCGGCATGCATGCCTTGGCCCAATGCCTGATGCGCTTGGGTGCGGCGCGCGGTGTGCAGTACCTGCTCAACACCGAGTGTGAGCGCTTGGAGCTTACCCAAGGCCGTGTGTCTGGGGTGCGTTTGGCGACGGGCGACAGCTTGCATGCCGACAGCGTGATCTTCAATGGCGATGTGGCCGCCTTGCGCCAAGGCTTGCTCGGGCCTGGGGTTCGACAAGCGGTGGCAAGGCGGGTGCAACCGCGTTCTTTGTCAGCCATCACCTGGTCGATGCATGTCCCAACGGCTGCCATGCAACTCGACAGACACAATGTGTTTTTCCGCTCCAACTACTCGCAGGAGTTTGAAGCGATTTTTCAGCAAGGCCGCTTGCCTGCCAAGCCCACGGTTTACGTGTGTGGACAAGACAGAAGTGTTTACCAAACCCTGGGCAGCAAAGAACGCTTGTTGTGTCTGGTCAATGCCCCTGCCATTGGGGACAAGCGCAGTTTCACAACCGCCGAGTTGGATGCGTGCACCGCCAGCAGCCAGGAATTGTTGGCTGCATGTGGCCTGCCTTTACAGTTGGAGCCTTCCCCATCATGCGTTCGCACCACACCCCAGGACTTTCACCAACTGTTTCCAGCGACGGGCGGGGCCTTGTACGGCCAGGCCACGCATGGATGGATGGCGGCGTTCGCCCGTTCGAACGCCAAAGCCCAGGTGCCGGGTCTGTACCTGGCGGGGGGCAGCGTGCACCCGGGGCCGGGGGTGCCGATGGCGGCCATGTCCGGGCGTCTGGCGGCCGCGGCCCTGATGGCCAACCTCGGTTTGACCAGGTTGTCCCCGCGGGCGGCTACCTCTGGTGGTACCTTGACGCACTGAGTGACGACGGCCTGCATGGCCTGACCATCATTGCGTTTGTCGGCAGTGTGTTTTCACCCTATTACGCTTGGGCCAGACGGGGTGGCCGCGTCACCCAGCCAGACGATTTTTGCGCACTCAACGTCGCGCTTTATTCACGCCAGGCCAAGCGCTGGACCATGACCGAGCGCGGCGCGGCGCACTGCCACCGCGACAGCCAGCAGTTCACCATCGGACCGAGCCAGGTGCGCTGGGACGGACACAGCCTGGTGATCGACATCGATGAGGTGGGCATGCCTTGGCCATTTCGCGTCAAGGGCCAGGTGCGTGTGCATCCCGAACGCCTGTTCCACTTCAGCACACCGATCGATGCGCGAGGCATGCACCGCTGGGGCCCGTTGGCACCGCGTGCGCGGGTGGAAGTGGACTTTCAACACCCGCAGCAAAGCTGGCAGGGTTGGGGTTATTTGGACTCGAACGAGGGCGACGAACCGGTGACCGGTGCTTGCCACGCCTGGGACTGGTCACGCAGCCCCTTGCGTGACGGCAGTACTGCCGTGATTTACGACATTCAAGGTGAAACGACTGCAGGCGACAAACTCTTGGCCCTGCGTTTCACCCCCCATGGCGAGGTGCTGCCCTTTGATGCGCCCCCTCGCCAAAGCTTGCCCAAGACCCTGTGGCGCATCCAGCGGCGCATGCGCAGCGATGGACCGGTGCAAGTGGCCGAGCAGTTGGAAGACACACCGTTTTACCAACGTGCCTTGTTGCACAGCAGTTTGTTGGGCGAACAGGTGCAAAGCTTTCACGAAAGCATCACCATGTCCAGGTTGGTGTCGCCCGTGGTGCAAGCCATGTTGCCGTTTCGCATGCCCAGAAGGGCTTGATCACCGCCCTTTGAACACTGGCTTTCTTCGTTCTGCAAACGCTTTCACACCCTCTGCAAAATCCTCGGTGCGGCTGCTTTGTGCTTCACGCTCACGCAGCGTTGCTTCATCGTAGTGACCTGCGGCAATTTCGTTCAAAGAGCGCTTCATGGCTTGTGCAGCCAACGGTGCCAAGGCCAGCACATCGTTGACGAGTGTTTGAAGTTGCACTGGAAAATCTGCAGTGGATGAAAAGCTTTCAAACAAGCCCAAGGCTTGTAAATCCTTCGACGAAAAAACCCTTGCCGTGAGAAAGGCTCGCTTGGCTGCGGCTATGCCAAAGTGGCTGACATAGCGTTGCAAGCCGCTGGGGTAGTAGTGCAAACCCAACGCCGCAGCAGGCATGCGCCACTCGATACCCTCTTGCGCCAACCGCAAATCGCAGGCCAACACCAAGTCGGTGGCGCCGCCATAGATACTGCCGTTTAACGCGCATATGGTGATGGGACGCAGCTGGTTTAAAGCTTTCGGGACTTTGTCAAAAGCGGTGGAGCCGTGATCGGCATCGCTGAAACCACCGATGTCATAGCCCGCACAAAACACAGGCTTGGGGTGTCCTTGGGTGTTGGCGGTCAGCACCATCACCCGAACGCTTTTATCGAGGTTGATTTGTTCAAAATGCTGAAGCAACACCGAAAGATCAGCGTTTTCCAAGCGGTTGCGCTGTGCGGGGCGGTTCAGTGTGATGGTCGCCACGCCTTGGGCGATGTGCAGCAAAGGCGCAGAGCTGTCAGAGGCGTTCATATGGTGGTGAATGCCATCAATGCACCACCAC
>CAMDCZ010000025.1 GCA_945890735.1 Bordetella parapertussis
TTGTGTGAAGCCTTGCCCGGGGTGATGGTCGGTTTGCTGCATTCACGCATGCCGCAGGCCGAGAAAAAAGCCGTGATGTCGTTGTTTGTGCAAGGGCAAATGGGTGTCTTGGTCAGCACCACGGTGATCGAGGTGGGGGTGGATGTGCCCAACGCTTCGCTGATGGTGATCGAGCATGCTGAGCGCTTTGGCCTGAGCCAGCTGCACCAGTTGCGTGGGCGGGTGGGGCGCGGCGCGGCGGCCTCGGCCTGTGTGTTGTTGTATTCCCTGGGCGAGCATGGGCGCTTGAGCGACACCGCGCGAGCGCGCCTCAAAGCGATGAGCGACACCAACGACGGCTTTGAAATCGCTCGCCGAGACTTGGACATCCGTGGGCCGGGTGAATTCCTGGGTGCGCGGCAATCAGGCGCGGCCATGCTGCGCTTTGCTGATCTGGGCGTGGACACCGAATTGCTGGCCTGGGCACAGCGCTTGGCACCCACCCTGCTCGACCAATACACCGATTTGGCCGAGCGCCATGTGCAGCGCTGGTTGGGTGCAAAATCCGATTTCCTCAAAGCCTGAAACCCCATGACACTCACCGAACTGAAATACATCGTGGCTGTTGCCCGAGAAAAGCACTTTGGCCGCGCTGCCGAAGCCTGCTTTGTGTCGCAGCCCACGCTGTCGGTGGGCATCAAAAACCTGGAAGAAGAACTGCAGGTCAAGCTGTTTGAGCGCAACGCCAACGAGGTGACGGTGACGCCCCTGGGGTCTGAAATCGTGCGCCAAGCGCAAAGCGTCTTGGACCAAGCCGCCAGCATCAAAGAGCTGGCCAAGCGCGGCAAAGACCCGCTCTCGGGCCCGTTGCGATTGGGTGTGATCTACACGATCGCGCCCTATTTGCTGCCCGAGCTGGTGCGTCACAGCATCAACATGACACCGCAGATGCCGCTCATGCTCCAAGAGCATTTCACCGTCAAGCTTTTGGAGATGTTGCGCACCGGCGAGATCGATTGCGCGATCATGGCAGAGCCTTTTCCTGACACCGGTTTGGCGATCGCGCCGCTGTATGACGAGCCCTTTTTGGCGGCCGTGCCCAGCAACCACCCGCTGGCAAAGCAAGACAGCATCAGTGCCGCTGAGCTCAAAGCCGAGACCATGTTGTTGCTGGGCAATGGGCACTGTTTCCGAGACCATGTGCTGGAGGTCTGTCCCGAGTTCGCCAAGTTTTCCAGCGACGCGGAAGGCATCCGAAAAAGCTTTGAAGGCTCGTCGCTGGAGACCATCAAACACATGGTGGCCGCTGGCATGGGCGTGACCTTGGTGCCGCGCTTGAGCGTGCCCCATGACGCCATGGTCAGCACGGGAAGGAAGAAAAAATCCCTGGACACCTATGTCCGCTATTTGCCGGTGGTGGACGGGCATGACGCACCGCCCACGCGCCGCGTGGTGCTGGCTTGGCGGCGCAGCTTCACCCGCTATGAAGCCATTGCTGCCTTGCGCAACGCGATCGTGGCGAGTGACTTGCCGGGTGTGCAGCGCCTGACCTGAAGCAAGGCCAAGACCATGTCCGATTCCACGGCAAATACCCACACCGACAACGCGTCAACGCGCAGCACCCTCTCGCTCTACCTCGACCTGATCCGCTGGAACCGCCCCGCGGGTTGGCTGCTGCTGCTGTGGCCCACCTTGGGCGCCTTGTGGCTGGCCAGCGGCGGTTTCCCGGGGTGGCATTTGCTCAGCGTGTTTGTGCTGGGCACGGTGCTCATGCGCAGCGCGGGTTGTTGCGTCAACGATGTGGCCGACCGTGAATTTGACAAACACGTCGAGCGGACCGCCGCGCGGCCGGTGACCTCGGGTGCCTTGTCGGTCAAACAAGCCTTGGGGGCTGGCGCGGTGTTGGCGCTGTGTGCCTTTGGTTTGGTGCTCACCACCAACGCGGTGACCATCGCATGGTCTGTTGTGGCGCTGGCCGTCACCCTGGCCTACCCCTATGCCAAGCGTTTGGTGGCGATGCCGCAAGCGGTCTTGGGCGTGGCTTTCAGTTTTGGCATTCCGATGGCGTTTGCCGCGGTCCATGGCGGGCCATTGACCCTCCAAGGTGTTTGGCATTCGGTGCCGCCACTGGCATGGGGTTTGATGTTTTTCAATGTCTTTTGGGTCTTGGCTTATGACACCGAATACGCCATGGTGGACCGCGAAGACGACTTGCGCATCGGCATGAAAACCTCAGCGATCACATTGGGCAAGCACGACGTGCTGGCGGTCATGGTGTTCTACGCTGTGTATCTGCTCGGTACGCTGTGGTTGCTGCATGACCAAGGTTTGGGCTGGCCGCAATGGTTTGCCATCGAGATCGCCGGTGTCCAGGCGCTGTGGCATTTTGGGATGATTTACAAGCGTGAACGTGCAGGGTGCTTCAAGGCGTTTCGCATGAACCATTGGTTGGGTGCCACGGTGTTTGCAGGCATAGCGCTGGGCCTGCAAATCCGTGCTTGAACTGCAGCACACGCTTGTGTGGCAAATGCGCGCTTGACCAGGCTCAGCCGAGCTCGTCACCCAGGGTTTTGGCTCGCTCGGCGGCGGCCAACATGGCTTGTTCAATCAGCGCGGCCACGCCATCGGCTTGCAGGCGGCTGATGGCGGCATGGGTCGTGCCGCCTTTGGAGGTCACGCGCTCGCGCAGCACCGCAGGCGACTCGCTGCTGGCACGCGCCAACTCGGACGCCCCCACCAAGGTGCCCACGCTCAATTGGTGGGCTTGCTCAGGCGACAAGCCCATGCGCACGCCCGCCGCCACCATCGCTTCGATCACATAAAACACATAAGCCGGGCCCGAGCCTGACACCGCGGTCACCGCGTCGAGTTGCGTTTCATGGTCTACCCAAATCGATTCACCCACCGCCTGCATCAAGGCGCTGACGGCTTGTCTCTCCAGTGGCGTGACCGCGTCACGGGCAAACAAACCGGTTTGGCCCAAACCGACCAAGGCGGGGGTGTTGGGCATCGCGCGGACCACGCGTTGGCTGCCCAGCCACTGCGCCAGGCTGTCGCTGCGGATGCCGGCGGCCACGCTCAGGTGCAGCGCGCTGGCAAACAGGGCTTGCAGCGGTTCGGCCACTGCCTTGAACAACTGCGGCTTGATCGCCCAGACCACGAGTTGTGCGCCTGCCAGGCTGTGGTCAGCAGTGGCCACGGCGTGCACGCCCAAGCTGTCGTGCAGGTGTTGGCGGGCGGTCTCAAGTGGCTCGACCACGTGGATGGACGCCGCAGAGACCCCTTGCTTGCGCAAGCCCGTGATCAAGGCAGTGGCCATGTTGCCCCCGCCAATGAAGACGATGGGCAGCAATGAAGTGGGGCTGGCGGTCATGGATACATCCTGTGCGTGGCTGGTGACATCAGCCGCTGATTGTCATGCCAATTGCCAAGACCGTTGATTGGGTACTTGCCCAGCACCCATGCTCGGCTGCTGGTGGGACAAGCGGGTCAGGCCGCCACGGTTTGGCGCACCGCTTTTTCCCAATGCGCCATCAGCGAGTGCGCTTGGTCGCGAGACATCTGTGGTTCAAAGCGCCGCTGCACCCGCCAATGCTGTGCAAGCTCCTGCGGGCTTTGGTAAATGCCTGCGCTCAAGCCCGCCAAATAAGCCGCGCCCAGCGCGGTGGTTTCAATCACTTGCGGGCGCAACACCGGGATGCCCAGCACATCGGCTTGGAACTGCATGAGCAAATCGTTGACGCAAGCGCCGCCGTCGACCCGCAACTCGGTCACGGGTTGAGCCGCATCGCGGTTCATGGCTTGCAACAGCGCGGTGCTTTGAAACGCAATGCTTTCCAGGGCGGCGCGGGCGATGTGCGCCATGGTGGTGCCGCGCGACAAACCGACCATCGCACCCCGCGCATCGGCTTGCCAATAGGGGGCACCCAACCCGGTGAAGGCGGGCACCAAAACCACACCACCCGAGTCGGGGACGCTTTCGGCCAGTGATTGCACGTCTGCGCTTTTGTCAAAAGCGCGCAGGCCATCGCGCAGCCACTGCACCACTGCGCCGCCAATGAACACGCTGCCTTCCAAAGCGAAAGCAGGCGTGGCGTCGGCTTGCGCCGCGCTGGTGGTGATCAAGCCGTTGTGGCTGGTTTGAAACTGACCGCCGGTGTGCATCAGCATGAAGCAGCCCGTGCCGTAGGTGTTTTTGGCTTGGCCCGCGCTGAAACACGCTTGTCCAAACAACGCGCTTTGCTGGTCGCCTGCCACCCCGCCGATCGGCAGGGCCGCGCCCAGCCACTGCGCTTGGGTTTGGCCAAAGGCGCTGGCAGAGGGGTGCACTTGGGGCAACACCGAGGCCGGGATGTCCAGCAGCTGGAGCAAGGCCTCATCCCATTGGTTGGTGTGGATGTTGAAGAGCATGGTGCGTGCTGCGTTGCTGACATCGGTGGCATGCACCTGGCCGCCAGTCAGGTTCCACATCAGCCAACTGTCGACCGTGCCAAAGGCCAATTCACCCCGCTCAGCCATGTCGCGTGCGCCCGCCACGTGGTTCAACACCCATTGCAACTTGGTGGCAGAAAAATAGGCATCAATCAAGAGCCCGGTTTTTTGTTGCACCATGGGCACGGCACCGGCTTCACGCAGGCGCAGGCACTCGGGCTCAGCGCGGCGGTCTTGCCAAACAATGGCGTTGTAAATGGCTTGGCCGGTGTCGCGCCGCCACACCACCGTGGTTTCTCGTTGGTTGGTGATGCCCAAGGAGGTGACTTGGGTGGCGCTGATGCCCGCTTGTTGCAAGGCTTGGCGGGCGGTGGCGAGTTGGCTGGTCCAGATCTCTTGGGGATCGTGTTCGACCCAGCCGGGGTGGGGGTAGATTTGCCGAAATTCTTGTTGCGCCAAAGCCAGCACGCTGCCATCGGGCTTGAACACGATGCTGCGCGAGCTGGAGGTGCCTTGGTCGAGGGCCAGGATATAGGTCATGGGTCTTGCCGTGCAGTCAGGAAGGGATCAGCTCACCAGCGACAACGCGGGTGTCGGTTTGCTTTCATCGGCCACGGTGCATTCCACGCCCGACTGCTCAAGCAAATGGGTAAAGCTGTCGGGGGGTGGCGCATCGGTGAACAAATGGTCGATGTGCGAGAGGTGGGCCAGCTCCACCATGGCAGGGCGATTGAACTTGGTGCTGTCAGCGGCCAGCCACACCTGGCGGGAGTGCTCAATGATCGCCTTGGCCACCTTGACCTCTCGGTAATCGAAGTCGCGCATCGTGCCGTCGGCTTCGATACCGCTGATGCCAATCAGGCCGATGTCCACCTTGAACTGGCGGATGAAGTCCACCGCCGCCTCACCCACGATGCCGCGGTCCACGCCGCGCACCACGCCGCCGGTGACGATCACCTCGCAGTCAGGGTTATCGCTCAAAATTTGCGCCACGTTCAGGTTGTTGGTGATCACCCGCAGGCCACGGTGCTGACGCAATTCACGCGCCACCGCTTCCATGGTGGTGCCGATGTTCATGATCAGCGAGCAGCCATGCGGCACACAGGCCGCGATGGCTTTGGCGATGCGGGTTTTGCCGTCCAAGGACAGGGCCTGACGCTGGCGGTAGGCGATGTTTTCGGTGGTGGAGCTGGGCGTGCGCACCCCGCCGTGAAAGCGCGACAGCAAGCCTGCTTCGGCCAGGCGCTGCACGTCCCGCCTCACGGTTTGCAAGGTGACCGAGAACGTGTCGGCCAAGAACTCGATAGAGGCCGAGCCACGGGCCTGGACCAAGTCAAGGAGTTGTGTTTGGCGTGGATTCGGGGTCATGGGGGCTTGGACATCAGGGTTAACGGCAACCATAAGCGATCTTGCATGGGCACCAACTTAGGGAAAATACCGAATCAATAAAAACAAATACGAACAAGAATGCGAAAAGAAAAGAAAACCCAACCTCCTGATGTCCTTGAAACTCGAACAAATCAGCCAAACCGTTGCCGCCCAGGTGCACCTGTACCCCTTGGACATGGCGCTCGCACCGAACGCGGTCACGGTCTTGCTGGGCGCGACCCAAGCGGGCAAAACCAGCCTGATGCGCTTGATGGCGGGGTTGGACCTGCCCACCACGGGGCGGGTGTGGGTCGATGGCCAAGACGTGACTGGCGTGCCGGTGCGTGAACGCAATGTGTCCATGGTGTATCAACAGTTCATCAACTACCCTTCGATGACGGTGTACGACAACATCGCCTCGCCCCTGCGTTTGCGCGGCGACAGTGACATCGACGCCCAAGTGCAGGCCATGGCCAAGCGCCTGCGCATCGACCCGTTTTTGAAGCGCTTGCCCGCCGAACTCTCGGGGGGTCAACAGCAGCGGGTAGCCTTGGCGCGGGCCTTGGCCAAGCGCGCACCCCTCATGTTTTTGGACGAGCCCTTGGTCAACCTGGACTACAAGTTACGTGAAGAATTGCGCGAGGACCTGACCCAGTTGTTTGAAGCTGGCAGTGGCACCGTGGTGTATGCCACGACCGAGCCCAGCGAAGCTTTGCTCTTGGGCGGCTACACCGCGGTCATGCACCAAGGCCGGGTATTGCAGTACGGACCAACCTTGGAGGTGTTTCGCCAGCCGCAGTCGCTCGAGGTGGCCCGCGCTTTCAGCGACCCACCGATCAATGTCTTGCACGCCTCACCCCAGGCGGGCGCGTGGCGACTGGCCAATGGCAGTGCCTTGAGTCTGAGCGGCGTGGCCGCCGATGCCGGGCCTTTGCAAATCGGTTTGCGCGCATCGGTGCTGCGCACCCAAGCCCAAGCTGGCGACATGGGTCTGATGGGTCGCGTGCAATTGGCCGAGATTTCCGGCACTGACACCTTTGTGCACCTGGACTGTGGCGGCATCGAGTTGGTGATGCAGCAAACCGGCGTGCATGTGCATGACATTGGGCAATCCATGACCGTTTCGGTGAATGAACAAGATGCCTATGTGTTTGACTTGGCCGGCGGCTTGTTGCGTGCGCCCTTGAACCTGCATCGGGGAGGTCACTGACATGGTGGCCCGCATCGACCTCGACCTGGCCCACGCCTACGGCCCCAACCCTCAGCAAGACAGCGACTACGCCTTGCTGCCCCTAAAAATGACGTTCCAGGCCGGTGGCGCTTACGCCTTGCTTGGCCCGTCGGGCTGCGGCAAAACCACCATGCTCAACCTCATCTCAGGCTTGGTCAAACCCTCGCATGGGCAGGTGCGCTTCAACGGCGATGACGTGACCGACAAAAGCCCACAGCAGCGCAACATCGCACAAGTGTTTCAGTTTCCGGTCATCTATGACACCATGACCGTGGCTGACAACCTGGCGTTTCCCCTGCGCAACCGCCGCATGCCCGAGGCGCAAATCCGCGAGCGGGTGGGACAGATCGCCGAGATGCTCGAACTCAATGGTCAACTCAATCAGCGGGCCGCCGGTTTGTCGGCAGATGCGAAACAAAAAATCTCGCTCGGGCGGGGCTTGGTCCGCCCCGACGTGGCGGCGATATTGTTTGACGAACCGCTCACCGTCATCGACCCGCACCTGAAGTGGCAGCTGCGTCGCAAGCTCAAGCAAGTGCACCAAGAGTTCAAGCACACCCTGATTTACGTCACCCACGACCAGGTAGAAGCGCTCACTTTTGCGCAAGAGGTGGTGGTGATGACGCGTGGGCGTGCCGTGCAAGTGGGCAGTGCCGAGGCATTGTTTGAGCGCCCCGCCCATACTTTTGTGGGTCATTTCATTGGTTCGCCCGGCATGAATTTTTTGCCAGCCCTTGTGCAGGGCGAGCAGTTGCACATCGGTGAACATCGCCTGGGCTTGTCAGCCAGCATGGCACAAAAAATCGCTGGCGCGGGCCGTTTGAAGTTGGGCATTCGCCCCGAATACCTGGGCCTGCATGACCAAGCAACCGAGGGTTGTTTGCCAGCGCGGGTGCTGCGTTGGCAAGACCTGGGCACCAGCGGCTTGCTCACCACCGAGTGTGCAGGCGAAGTTCTGCGGGTGCGCATGGCCACCAGCAGCACTGCGCCACCGCTGGCTGGGCAAACCGTGTATTTGCAAGTGCTGGGCCCCCACACTTGCTTTTACAACGACGAGGAGCTGGTGGCATGAAACCCGTCAATCAAAAAGCCTGGTTGCTGATCTTGCCGGTGCTGGTGTGCGTGGCGTTTTCGGCCATCTTGCCGCTCATGACCGTGGTCAATTACTCGGTGCAAGACATCATCTCGCCCGAACGCCGCGTGTTTGTGGGCACCGAATGGTTTGCGGCGGTGATGCGCGACCAAGATCTGCACGAAGCGCTGTGGCGGCAAATCCTGTTTTCCTTGGCCGTTTTGTTGGTGCAAATTCCTTTGGGCATTGCCTTGGCGCTGTCCATGCCCGCCAAAGGCTGGCAAGCCTCGGTCACCTTGGTGCTGATCGCTTTGTCCTTGCTGATTCCTTGGAACGTCGTGGGCACGATTTGGCAAATATATGGCCGTGCAGACATTGGCCTGCTGGGGGCGACACTGCAAGCCTTGGGGGTGGACTACAACTACACCGGCAACGCGCTCGACGCTTGGCTGACCGTGTTGGTGATGGACATTTGGCACTGGACGCCCTTGGTGGCACTGCTGTGTTTCGCAGGCTTGCGCAGCATCCCTGACGCGTATTACCAGGCCGCCCAAGTCGATGGCGCGTCCAAGTTCGCGGTGTTTCGCTACATCCAACTGCCCAAGTTGCGCGGCGTGTTGATGATCGCGGTGCTGCTGCGATTCATGGACAGCTTCATGATTTACACCGAGCCGTTTGTGCTGACTGGCGGTGGCCCTGGCAACGCCACCACCTTCTTGAGCCAGTACCTGACGCAAAAAGCCGTCGGCCAGTTTGACTTGGGGCCCGCGGCGGCCTTCTCGCTGATTTATTTCCTGATCATTTTGTTGCTGTGCTTCATCCTCTACAACTGGATGCAAAGCGTGGGCACCCAAGCCAAGGAGAGCGAGCATGGATGATCGCCGCTTCAAAAAGCGCAACCTGTTCTTACTGCTCTATATCGTGTTTGCCTTGTTGCCCATCTACTGGATGCTCAACATGAGCTTTCGCACCAACCAAGAAATTTTGTCCAGCTTCAGCCTGTTCCCGGCCAACCCCACCTGGGACAACTACGCCACCATCTTCACCGACGTGTCTTGGTACTCGGGCTACATCAACAGCTTGATCTATGTGGCCATCAACACCGTGATCTCGGTCACGGTGGCCTTGCCTGCGGCCTATGCGTTTTCCCGCTACAGCTTTTTAGGCGACAAGCACGTGTTTTTCTGGTTGCTGACCAACCGCATGACCCCACCAGCCGTCTTTTTGTTGCCATTCTTTCAGCTCTACACCACGGTCGGTTTGATGGACACCCACATCGCTGTCGCCATGGCGCATTTGTTGTTCAACGTGCCTTTGGCCGTGTGGATTTTGGAAGGGTTCATGAGCGGCATTCCGCGTGAAATCGACGAAACCGCTTACATCGATGGCTACAGCTTTCCCGCGTTTTTCGTCAAGGTGTTTTTGCCGCTGATCAAGGCGGGTGTCGGGGTGACGGCTTTTTTCTGTTTCATGTTCAGTTGGGTCGAGTTGTTGCTGGCGCGTACGCTGACCAGCGTGAACGCCAAGCCGATCGTGGCCACCATGACCCGCACCGTGAGCGCGTCTGGCATGGATTGGGCCACCTTGGCGGCGGCCGGTGTGCTCACCATCGTGCCCGGCGCGATTGTGATTTGGTTTGTGCGGCACTACATCGCCAAAGGCTTTGCCATGGGGCGGGTATGACGCCATACAGGAGCTTTGCAAATGCTTGAGTGGATGGCATGGACCACCCCGGTGGCGATTTTTTTCACCTGCATCGTGCTGATGTTGATTGGCATGACGGTGTGGGAGCGGCGCGAGCCCACGGTGGCGCGCAAAGGCTTTTTGCCGCTGGTGACCACCCGGGGTGACCGTTTGTTCATTGGCCTGTTGGGTTGTGCTTACCTGCACCTGATGTTCGTTGGCTTGGCTGGGCAATGGATGATTTGGTTCGGATTGAGCGAAGAGCCCTCGATTTGGTGGGCCACGTTGGCGAGTGCGGTTTGGTTGGTCTTTGTGATGCGCAAAGGCTAGCCCGACCAAACCATGACACGGTCTGCAACTTCCCCAAGACACGTGTTTTCTCAAAGCAGGGGGAAACTTTTAGGAGACTGGCATGAAATTGAAATACCGTGCGATCGCTTTCGCCGCTTGCGCGCTCGTGCTTGGGCACAGCGCCTGGGCTGGCGAGGCAGAGGCAAAGAAGTGGGTTGACAGCGAGTTCCAGCCATCCACCTTGTCCAAAGACAAGCAGATGGCGGAAATGAAGTGGTTCATCGAAGCCGCAAAAAAACTGCAGGCCAAGGGTGTGAAAGAAATCTCTGTGGTGTCCGAAACCATCACCACCCACGAGTACGAGTCCAAAACCCTGGCCAAGGCCTTCACCGAAATCACCGGCATCAAGGTCAAGCATGACCTGATCCAAGAAGGTGACGTGGTTGAAAAACTGCAAACCTCCATGCAGTCTGGTAAGTCGATTTACGACGGCTGGATTTCCGACTCCGACCTGATCGGTACCCATTACCGCTACGGCAAGATCATGAATTTGACCGACTACATGTCTGGCGCCGGCAAAGAGTGGACCAACCCTGGCCTCGACTTGAAAGACTTCATTGGCACCAGTTTCACCACCGGGCCTGACAAGAAACTCTACCAATTGCCCGACCAACAGTTTGCCAACCTGTACTGGTTCCGTGCTGACTTGTTCGAGCGCAAAGAAATCAAAGACAAATTCAAGGCCAAGTACGGCTACGACCTGGGTGTGCCACTCAATTGGAGCGCCTATGAAGACATCGCCGAGTTCTTCACCAATGATGTGAAAACCATCGACGGTAAGCCCATCTATGGCCACATGGACTACGGCAAGAAAGATCCGTCCTTGGGCTGGCGTTTCACCGACGCATGGCTGTCCATGGCTGGTACCGCTGACATTGGTATCCCCAACGGTCGACCTGTTGACGAGTGGGGCATCCGCGCATCTGCCGATGGCTGTAACCCGCAAGGCGCCTCAGTGGCCCGAGGCGGTGCAACCAACTCTCCTGCGGCTGTCTATGCGCTGACCAAGTACGTGGACTGGATGAAGAAATACTCACCCAAAGAAGCCATTGGCATGACCTTCGGTGAAGCCGGTCCGGTGCCTGCGCAAGGCCAGATTGCCCAGCAAATTTTCTGGTACACCGCTTTCACGGCCGACATGACCAAGCCAGGCTTGCCAGTGGTGAACGCCGACGGCACACCCAAGTGGCGCATGGCCCCTGGCCCCAATGGCCCTTACTGGAAACAAGGCATGCAAAACGGTTACCAAGACGTGGGTTCATGGACTTTCTTCAAAGACCATGACGCCAACAAAACCGCTGCAGCCTGGTTGTATGCGCAGTTTGTGACGGCCAAAACCACCTCACTGAAAAAGACCATCGTGGGTTTGACACCGATCCGCGAATCCGACATCCGTTCAGACGCCATGACCAAAATGGCGCCCAAACTCGGTGGCTTGGTCGAGTTCTACCGCAGCCCTGCGCGTGTGGCTTGGACCCCCACGGGCACCAACGTGCCTGACTACCCCAAGCTGGCACAGTTGTGGTGGAAAAACGTGGCGGTGGCTGTGACCGGTGAGAAAACACCCCAGCAAGCCATGGACAACCTCGCCAATGAGATGGACGACGTGATGGCCCGTTTGGAGCGTGCAGGCATGGCCCGCTGCGCTCCCAAACTCAACCCCAAGGGCGACCCAGCGAAATACCTGAGCGACAAAGCTGCACCTTGGGCCAAGCTGACCAATGAGAAGCCAAAAGGCGAAACCATCGCTTACGAAAAGCTGCTCAACGCTTGGAAGGAAGGTCGCGTTCGCTAAAGCCGGACCGGGCGCGTCGCCTGCTTGGCGCGCCCGCTGTCTTGGGGCCTGTGGCTGTGTGGTCGCAGGCCCGTCTTTGGTCAGTCAACCATGACCCGCTCTGAACTTCTCCAACAGTTGGCCCGACCGCATACCTACGACATCGCGGTGATCGGTGGTGGTGCCACTGGCTTGGGCGTGGCCCTGGAGGCCAGCAAGCGTGGCTACTCGGTGGTGTTGCTCGAGTCGCACGACTTCGCCAAAGGCACTTCCTCACGCTCGACCAAACTGGTCCATGGCGGTGTTCGCTATTTGGCCCAAGGCAATGTCAGCCTGGTGCGCGAAGCCTTGCACGAGCGCTCGGTGTTGTTGCACGACGCGCCGCATTTGGCTCAACCCATTCCGTTTGTGATGCCCTCCTACCGCTGGTGGGAAACCGGCTTTTATGGCATCGGTTTGAAACTCTACGATTTTTTGGCGGGCGCTGATGGCTTGGGCCGCACCGAATTTTTAAGCGCCGCCAGTGTGAAAGCGCGCATGCCGGGCCTCAAGCTCCAAGGCTTGCAAGGTGGCGTGCAGTATTGGGACGGTCAGTTTGATGACGCCCGATATGCCATCAACCTCGCGCGCAGCGCGGCCAAAGCCGGCGCATTGCTGCTCAATTACTGTCCCGTGACCGAACTGCACCACCACGATGGCTTGGTCAAAGGCCTGAGCTGCCAAGACCAAGAATCCGGGCAAGGCTTTGACATCCAAGCGGCATGCGTGGTCAACGCCACCGGTGTGTGGGTGGACCAGCTGCGCCAGTTAGACGCGCAGCCTGCGGGCACCACGGTCAAACCGATGCTCGCGCCCAGCCAAGGCGTGCACCTGGTGGTTGATCGCTCGTTTTTGCCCGGTGATCACGCGCTGTTGGTACCCAAAACCACCGATGGCAGGGTCTTGTTTGCTGTGCCATGGCTGGGCAAACTCATTTTGGGGACGACCGACACGCCCCGTGAAGACATGCCGCGCGAGCCCTTGCCCTTTCAAGAAGAGGTGAATTTCATCTTGCGTGAGTCGGCCCGTTACCTGTTGAGGACGCCGCAGCGCTCGGATGTTCGCAGCGTGTGGGTGGGTTTGCGCCCCTTGGTCAAACCGCACCAAGAAGAGGGTGTCAGCACCAAAGGGCTGAGCCGTGAACATTCGGTCAGTGTCAGCCGCAGTGGCCTGGTCACCGTGACCGGCGGCAAATGGACCACCTACCGCGCCATGGCTGAGGATGTGTTGTCCCAATGCCTCACCAGCCAGCTGATTCCGCCAGGCCGCCTGCCTATCGCCCTGCCCAGCCACCTCATCGGTGCTGGCTTGGCGATCAACCCCCACCCGGTCAGCTTGATGGCCCCCCAAGGCCCACATTTGTATGGTGACGAGCAAAGTTTGTTGGCGCAGTTGCCAGGCGCCGATGTCTGGCTGTTGCCCGGCTTGAGCGAGGCCATGGTGCGGTTTGCCGCGCGCTACGAATACGCCCGCTGCGTCGAAGACGTGCTGGCGAGGCGTTCGCGGCTGTTGTTTTTGGATGCCCAGGCGTCGGTGACCGTGGCCGAGCAGGTGGCGGCCATCTTGCAAGCTGAAGGCTGCACAAAAATAAAACTTTCAGATTATTTGTTGCTCGCCAAACAATACACCTTGACCGCTGTTTAGCCCTCGGCTGCCGGGCTTCAGGCCGCATGGATAGGCAAACGGTATGAAATAAATTTCGCGCGGCCCAGAAACTGTGGCACAATAGCTGGCTCTGCTTTTCAAACAGCAGGGGAAACAACGCCCAAACAGACGCGCTGCAAAATGGTTTGCAGCACGGATGACGGGCCCAAGACTGATCGAGTTTTTGAAGCCCATTGGGGGTTTTGAGGCGCGGTACAAGTTGGGAAACAGAAATGATCCAGACAGAATCCAGATTAGAGGTCGCCGACAACACCGGTGCGAAGTCCGTTTTGTGCATCAAGGTGCTCGGCGGTTCCAAGCGTCGTTACGCCAGTGTGGGCGACATCATCAAAGTGAGCATCAAAGAAGCTGCGCCCCGTGGTCGCGTCAAAAAAGGCGAGATCTACAGCGCAGTGGTCGTGCGTACCGCCAAGGGCATTCGCCGCGGCGACGGCTCGCTGGTGAAATTCGACAGCAACGCTGCCGTCTTGCTCAACGCCAAATTGGAGCCCATCGGCACCCGCATCTTTGGCCCGGTCACGCGCGAGCTGCGCACCGAGCGCTTCATGAAGATCGTGTCTTTGGCGCCCGAAGTACTCTGAGGACCAGACCATGAACAAAATCCGCAAAGGCGACGAAGTCATCGTCATCGCAGGCCGCGACAAAGGCAAGCGAGGCAAAGTGAGCTTGCGTCAAGACGACTCGCATCTCCTTGTCGACGGCATCAATTTGGTGAAAAAACACACCAAGCCCAATCCCATGGCTGGCACCAATGGTGGCATCGTCGAAAAAACCATGCCCATTCACCAGTCCAATGTGGCTATTTACAACGCCACCACCGGCAAAGCCGATCGCGTGGGCATCAAGATCAATACCGATGGTTCGAAGGTTCGCGTCTTCAAATCCAGCGGCGAAGTCATCAAGGCGGCATGAACATGGCACGACTCCAACAACACTATCGTGAAAAAGTGGTCCCTGAGTTGACCACCAAGTTCGGTTACAAATCCCCCATGGAAGTGCCGCGTCTGACCAAGATCACCCTCAACATGGGTGTGAGTGAAGCCGTTGCCGACAAGAAGGTCATGGACCACGCGGTGGGCGACCTGACCAAAATCGCAGGCCAAAAACCTGTCGTGACCAAGGCCCGCAAGGCGATCGCTGGTTTCAAAATCCGCGAACAGCAACCCATCGGTTGCATGGTCACGTTGCGCGGTGTGCGCATGTATGAATTCCTCGACCGTTTCGTCACCGTGGCCCTGCCCCGTGTGCGTGACTTCCGTGGTATTTCTGGTCGCGCTTTTGATGGCCGCGGCAACTACAACATCGGCGTGAAAGAGCAAATCATCTTTCCAGAGATCGAGTACGACAAGGTTGATGCCCTGCGCGGTCTCAACATCAGCATCACCACCACGGCCAAGACCGACGATGAGTGCAAAGCACTGCTCGCCGCCTTCCGTTTCCCGTTCAAGAACTGAGGTGCCCTGTGGCTAAAGTAGCTTTGATCGAGCGCGAGCTCAAGCGAGACAAACTGGTCGCCAAGTACGCGAAAAAACACGCGGAACTCAAGGCGATTGCCAACGATTTCAAGCGCAGCGATGAAGACCGCGCTGCCGCCCGTTTGGGTTTGCAAAAGTTGCCCCGCAACGCCAACCCCACACGTCAACGCAATCGTTGCGAAATCACCGGTCGCCCCCGTGGCACCTTCCGTCAATTTGGTTTGGGTCGCGCCAAGATCCGTGAATTAGCCTTTGCAGGCAACATTCCCGGCATCACCAAGGCCAGCTGGTAAACAGGCAGGAGAAATTCAATATGAGCATGAGTGATCCCATTGCCGACCTGCTGACGCGAATTCGCAATGCGCAGATGGTGGCCAAGCCGACCGTGTCGGTCCCCGCATCCAAGGTCAAGATGGCCATTGTTCAGGTGTTGAAAGAGGAGGGCTATATCGATGGCTTCCGCGTCAAAACCGAAGATGGCAAATCGGAGTTGGAAATCGCCTTGAAATACTACGCAGGCCGCCCTGTGATTGAGCGCATCGAGCGTGTCTCTCGCCCTGGCTTGCGTGTCTACAAAGGCCACGACGCCATTCCTCAAGTCATGAACGGCTTGGGTGTCGCCATCGTCACCACCCCCAAAGGTGTGATGACCGACCGCAAAGCTCGCGCCACTGGCGTGGGCGGCGAAGTTCTTTGCTACGTGGCTTAAGGGAGAAACGAACATGTCCCGAGTTGCCAAAATGCCCGTCACCGTCCCCGCAGGTGTGGACGTGACCATGAACGAACAACACATCAGCGTCAAAGGCGCTGGCGGTCAGTTGTCGATTGCCAACAATGCTTTGGTCAAAGTGCTTCGTCAAGGCGATGTGCTGACTTTCGAGGCGGCCAACGAATCCCGTGAAGCCAATGCCATGAGCGGCACGCTGCGCCAATTGGTCAACAACATGGTGGTTGGTGTGACCAAAGGCTTTGAGAAAAAGCTCAATCTGGTTGGCGTGGGCTACAAAGCCGCCGCCCAAGGTGCCAAGCTCAACCTGGCTGTGGGTTACTCACACCCAGTCAACTTTGACATGCCTGCTGGCATCAAAGTCGAAACACCAGCCCCCACCGAGATCATCATCAAAGGTGCTGACCGCCAACGAGTCGGTCAGATCGCTGCTGAAATTCGCGCTGTTCGTCCACCCGAGCCTTACAAAGGCAAGGGCATCCGATATTCGGACGAAAAGATCACGATCAAAGAGACCAAGAAGAAATAAGGAGCTGCAACATGCTAAGCAAAAAACAGCAGCGTCTGCGCCGTTCGCGTCAAACCCGTATCCGCATTGCCACGCAAGGCGTTGCACGTTTGATGGTCAACCGCACCAATTTGCACATCTACGCCAGCGTCATTTCTGGCGACGGCACCAAAGTGATTGCCTCGGCCTCTACCGCTGAAGCCGATGTTCGCAAGAGCTTGGGCGCAGTCGGCAAAGGTGGCAACCAACACG
The DNA here is from genome assembly GCA_945890735.1 of Bordetella parapertussis. GTDB lineage: Bacteria > Pseudomonadota > Gammaproteobacteria > Burkholderiales > Burkholderiaceae_C > Limnohabitans. The sequence continues at coordinate 16,556 of CAMDCZ010000025.1, forward strand.
CCGCCGAAATGATCGGCAAGCGCATCGCTGAAAAAGCCAAAGCCGCTGGCGTGGAAAAAGTCGCTTTCGACCGCTCAGGCTTTGCCTACCACGGTCGCGTCAAATCATTGGCCGAAGCCGCACGTGCTGCCGGCTTGCAGTTCTAACAGACACGGATACACACCATGGCAAAAGTTCAAGCTAAAGTGCAAGACGACAGTCGTGACGACGGTCTGAAGGAAAAAATGATCGCGGTCAACCGCGTGACCAAAGTGGTCAAGGGTGGTCGCATCCTCGGCTTCGCAGCGCTCACCGTGGTCGGTGATGGCGATGGTCGCGTCGGCATGGGCAAAGGCAAATCCAAAGAAGTGCCTGCGGCTGTGCAAAAAGCGATGGAAGAAGCCCGTCGCAACATGCACAAAGTGTCATTGAAAAACGGCACCATCCATCACAACGTCACTGGCCACCACGGTGCAGCCAGCGTACAAATGGCACCCGCCCCCAAAGGCACCGGCATCATCGCTGGTGGCCCCATGCGTGCGGTGTTTGAAGTCATGGGCATCACCGACATCGTGGCCAAAAGCCATGGTTCGAGCAACCCTTACAACATGGTTCGCGCCACATTTGATGCATTGATCAAATCCACCACCGCATCGGAAGTTGCGGCCAAGCGTGGCAAGACCGTCGAAGAACTCTTCGTCTAATCCGGGAGCAACGACATGTCCACATCTACCTCTACCGTCAAAGTGCAGTTGGTGCGCAGCCCGATCGGCACCAAAGAGTCACACCGCGCCACCGTGCGTGGTTTGGGCTTGCGCAAAATCGGCAGCACCAGCGAACTGCAAGACACACCTGCAGTGCGCGGAATGATCAACAAGATCAGCTACCTGGTCAAAGTTCTCTAAGGGTCAGCCATGCAACTCAATGAAATCAAGCCAGCAGATGGCTCCCGCAAAGACCGCCGCCGTGTTGGCCGCGGTATCGGTTCGGGTCTGGGTAAAACCGCAGGCCGTGGCCACAAAGGTCAAAAATCTCGCTCAGGCGGCTACCACAAAGTGGGTTTTGAGGGCGGTCAAATGCCTTTGCAGCGCCGTTTGCCCAAGCGCGGCTTCAAGTCACACAGCCTGAAGTACAACGAAGAAGTCACACTGACTTCTTTGCAAGCCTTGGACATCACGGACATCGACATCTTGGCGCTCAAGACCGCAGGTCTGGTCAGCCAAATGGCCAAGGTGGTCAAAGTCATCAAGACCGGCGAGCTTTCACGCGCTGTCAAATTGACCGGCGTGGGTGCCACTGCTGGCGCCAAAGCTGCCATTGAAGCCGCTGGCGGCTCGGTCGCGTAAAGCGCAGGAGAAAACACTTGGCAACCAACGCGTCCATGGCCAATAAAGACAAGTACGGAGACTTGCGTCGCCGTCTCGTCTTTTTGCTGCTCGCCTTGGTGGTTTACCGTCTGGGCACCCACATCCCGGTGCCGGGCATTGACCCCAACCAGCTGGCGCAATTGTTCAAAGGCGAGCAAAACGGCATCCTGAACCTGTTCAACATGTTCTCCGGTGGAGCGTTGTCGCGTTTCAGTATTTTGGCGCTTGGCATCATGCCTTACATCTCTGCATCGATCATCATGCAGCTGATGTCTTACGTGGTGCCCAGCATGGAAGCCTTGAAAAAAGAAGGCGAAGCCGGTCGTCGCAAGATCACCCAATACACCCGTTACGGCACATTGGGCTTGGCCATTTTCCAGTCCTTGGGCATTGCCATGGCGCTCGAGTCATCGGCTGGTTTGGTGATCTCCCCTGGCATCGGCTTTCGCGTGACTTCCGTCGTTTCATTGACCGCCGGCACCATGTTCCTGATGTGGCTGGGAGAGCAAATCACCGAGCGCGGTTTGGGCAACGGCATCTCCATCATCATCTTTGCGGGCATCGCTGCTGGCTTGCCCAGCTCGATCGGCGGTTTGCTGGAGTTGGTTCGCACCGGTTCCATGAGCATCATTGTGGCTTTGCTGATTGTGCTGCTGGTTGCCTTGATCACTTACTTCGTGGTGTTTGTTGAGCGTGGCCAGCGCAAGATCTTGGTCAACTACGCGCGCCGTCAAGTGGGCAACAAGGTCTATGGTGGACAGTCTTCTCACCTGCCCCTGAAGCTCAACATGGCGGGTGTCATCCCTCCGATTTTTGCTTCTTCCATCATTTTGCTGCCCTCGACCATCGTCAGTTGGTTCAGCACCGGCGACAGCATGATTTGGTTGAAGGACATTTCTGCGGCATTGGCCCCTGGTCAGCCCGTTTATGTGATGTTGTATGCGGTTGCCATTGTGTTTTTCTGCTTTTTCTACACTGCTTTGGTGTTCAACAGCCGCGAGACGGCAGACAACCTGAAGAAAAGCGGCGGCTTCATCCCTGGCATTCGCCCCGGTGACCAAACCGCCCGTTTCATCGACAAGATTTTGTTGCGTTTGACATTCGCTGGTGCGATCTACATCACCTTTGTTTGTCTGGTGCCCGAATTTCTCATCCTCAAGTACAACGTGCCTTTCTACTTTGGTGGCACGTCGTTGCTGATCATCGTGGTTGTCACCATGGACTTCATGGCCCAAGTGCAAAACTACCTGATGAGCCAGCAATATGAATCGCTGCTCAAAAAGGCCAACTTCAAGATGGCTCCAGGTGGTTGATTGGGCGCATGGCAAAGGACGATGTCATCCAGATGCAAGGAGAGGTTGTTGAAAACCTCCCCAATGCCACCTTCCGGGTCAAACTGGAAAACGGCCATGTGGTGCTCGGACACATCTCCGGCAAGATGCGGATGCACTACATCCGAATCCTGCCAGGGGACAAAGTGACGGTTGAGTTAACGCCCTACGATTTGAGCAGGGCAAGGATTGTGTTTCGCGCCAAGTAAGGCGCAAAACATGCAGAGTTTGTTGGGATGCGCAAAGGTGTGCATCCTGGGTTTTTAGGAGAATGAAATGAAAGTTTCGGCTTCGGTCAAAACAATTTGCCGCAACTGCAAGATCATCCGCCGCAAGGGCGTGGTGCGTGTCATCTGCACGGACCCACGTCACAAACAGCGTCAAGGCTGATCTTTCACCGCATTAAAGAGGTCACAACATGGCACGTATCGCTGGTATCAACATCCCACCGCACAAGCACACTGAAATTGGCTTGACATCCATTTTTGGCATTGGTCGCACACGCGCTCGCAAAATTTGCGAAGCCTGCGGCATCGACTACGCCAAGAAAATCAAAGATCTGACCGATTCAGACCTTGAAAAAATCCGCGACCAGATCGCCTTGTTCACCATCGAAGGCGATTTGCGCCGTGAAACCACCATGAACATCAAGCGTTTGATGGACATCGGTTGTTACCGTGGTTTCCGCCATCGCCGTGGCTTGCCCATGCGCGGTCAGCGCACACGCACCAATGCACGCACGCGCAAAGGCCCCCGCAAGGCGGCTCAATCGCTGAAGAAATAAAGAGGGAACCCCATGGCAAAAGCACCCGTCAATTCAGCCGCACAACGCGTGCGCAAGAAGGTTCGCAAAAACGTTGCGGACGGCATCGCGCACGTTCACGCGTCTTTCAACAACACCATCATCACCATCACCGATCGTCAAGGCAACGCTTTGTCTTGGGCTTCGTCGGGTGGTCAAGGTTTCAAGGGCTCACGCAAGTCCACACCGTTTGCCGCTCAGGTGGCTTCCGAAGTGGCTGGCCGTGCTGCCATTGATCAGGGCATCAAGAACCTCGATGTGGAGATCAAAGGTCCCGGCCCCGGCCGTGAATCTTCGGTTCGCGCATTGGCAGCCCTGGGCATTCGCATCAACTCCATCTCTGATGTGACGCCGGTTCCTCACAACGGATGCCGTCCGCAAAAGCGCCGTCGCATCTGATTTCAAACCAAGCCCACCGCCGTTGGTGATTTCACCGACGGCTCCCCGTGCTCTGCACGGGCAGTTGACATAAAAGGAAGTTCAAGTGGCACGTTACTTAGGCCCCAAGGCCAAACTCTCACGCCGTGAAGGCACCGATCTGTTCTTGAAGAGCGCACGTCGCTCGATCGCGGACAAAGCCAAATTCGACAGCAAACCAGGCCAGCATGGCCGCACCTCTGGTCAGCGCATGTCTGACTTCGGTTTGCAGTTGCGTGAAAAACAAAAAGTCAAGCGCATGTACGGCGTGTTGGAGCGTCAGTTCCGCCGCTACTTTGCGATGGCTGACCAGCAAAAGGGCAACACCGGTTCCAACCTGTTGTCTTTGCTTGAATCGCGTCTGGACAATGTGGTTTACCGCATGGGTTTTGGCTCCACACGTGCTGAAGCGCGTCAGTTGGTGTCGCACAAAGCCATCACGGTCAACGGCCACCAAGTCAACATCCCTTCTTATTTGGTCAAAGCCGGTGACGTGGTCAGCGTGCGTGAGAAATCCAAAAAGCAAGGCCGTGTGCTTGAGGCTCTCCAATTGGCCACCCAAGTCGGCATGCCTGCATGGGTTGACGTCAATGTGGACAAAGCTGAAGGCGTCTTCAAGAAGACCCCTGACCGTGACGAATTTGCGGCTGACATCAACGAATCCCTGATCGTTGAGTTGTATTCGCGTTAACCGGGGCCGTCAGGCTCCATGAATCCGCCGCCCTGGGCATGGTTGTCCAGGGGTCATCATCCGCCTTACCGGTGTAACGAGCCGGGGGTATTGAGAGGAAAAACGAATGCAAACAAATCTCCTGAAGCCCAAAGCCATTCAAGTCGAACAACTTGGCCACAACAAATCCAAGGTCACCTTGGAGCCGTTCGAGCGTGGCTATGGACACACCCTGGGCAATGCTTTGCGCCGCGTGTTGTTGTCTTCCATGGTTGGCTACGCAGTCACCGATGTCACCATCGCTGGCGTGTTGCACGAGTACTCATCCATTGACGGCGTGCAAGAAGACGTGGTGAATATTTTGTTGAACTTGAAGGGCGTGGTCTTCAAGTTACACAACCGTGACGAAGTCACTTTGAGTTTGCGCAAGGACGGCGAAGGCCAGGTCACAGCAGCAGACATCCAAACACCGCACGACGTAGAAATCATCAACCCAGAGCACGTGATTGCCAATTTGTCGCACGGCGGCAAGATCGACATCCAACTCAAGGTGGAAAAAGGCCGTGGCTATGTGCCTGGCAGCATGCGCCGCCATGCCGACGAAGTCAACAAATCCATCGGCCGCATTGTGCTCGATGCATCGTTCTCGCCCGTCAAGCGCGTGAGCTACAGCGTTGAAAACGCCCGTGTCGAACAACGCACCGACTTGGACCGCTTGGTGGTTGAGATTGAAACCAACGGTGCGATCACCGCTGAAGACGCTGTGCGTTCTTCCGCCAAAATTTTGGTCGAACAACTCGCGGTGTTTGCACAGTTAGAGGGCGGCGAATTGGCGGCCTTCGATTCACCCGCGCCACGCAGCACACAGCAAGTCGATCCGATTTTGTTGCGCCCTGTGGACGAACTCGAACTCACCGTGCGTTCGGCCAATTGCTTGAAAGCAGAAAACATTTTCTACATCGGCGATTTGATCCAACGCACCGAAAACGAACTGTTGAAAACCCCGAACCTGGGCCGCAAGTCTTTGAACGAAATCAAAGAAGTGTTGGCTTCACGTGGTTTGACTTTGGGCATGAAGCTCGAAGGCTGGCCACCTGCCGGTTTGGAAGCCAAGCGTATTTGAATAAGCAACAACCAGTTGCAAAACCCCTGGCCGTACCTGATACGGCGGCCGGCAAAACAAGCGTCAGTCAAGAAAGGACAACACCATGCGTCACGGACACGGACTCCGAAAACTCAACCGCACCAGCTCACACCGGTTGGCCATGTTGCAAAACATGATGAACTCGTTGATCGAGCACGAAGCCATCAAAACCACTTTGCCCAAGGCCAAAGAACTGCGCCGCGTGATCGAGCCCATGCTCACACTCGCCAAAGAACCCACCTTGTCCAACAAGCGTTTGGCTTTCAACCGCTTGCGCAACCGCGACAACGTGGTCAAGTTGTTTGCCGAACTCGGCCCCCGTTACAAAACACGTCCCGGCGGTTACACACGCATTTTGAAAATGGGTTACCGCGTTGGTGACAATGCACCCATGGCCTTGGTTGAATTGGTGGACCGTCCAGACATCACCGAAACACCCACTGCTGCAGCTGAATAACAGCTACAATCACCTCACACGACGCGCGATGGAGCAGCCTGGTAGCTCGTTGGGCTCATAACCCAAAGGTCGCAAGTTCAAATCTTGCTCGCGCAACCAAACACACGACGCCCACTTCTCAGTGGGCGTTTTGCATGGCGAGCCCGCTTGGATACACACCACCCATGTCCCCTTTGAAACAAGCATTGCAAGAAGCATCTGGCCGTGCAGAGCGCATCGAGTTGAGCACGGCCTCAGGCACGCAGGTCTGGCATGTGTGGAACAAAGATGCAGGCCATCCCTTGGTGCTGCTGCACGGCGGCAGTGGCAGCTGGAACCACTGGGTGCGCAATGTCTTGCCGCTGAGTCAGCAGCGTGCTGTCTGGGCCTTGGACACGCCAGGCTTGGGGGACTCTGAATTGCCTGCAGACGCGGTCGATGCGGATGACTTGGCCCTTCCGGTGGAACAAGGTTTGCAAGGTTTGTTCAAGCAAGCGCCCATCGATCTGGTGGGTTTTTCATTCGGTGGCTTGATCGCAGGATTTTTAGCAGCACATCAACCCATGCGCATCAAGCGGCTGGTGTTGGTGGGGGTTCCAGGCTTGGGCTTGTCCAACAACATCCCCAACATGCGAGGCTTTCGTGACAACATGAGCCCCGAAGAACGCGAGGCCGTGCACAAAAACAATTTACTGGCCATCATGCTGCGCAACGAAGACCTGGTCACACCAGACTTGTTGGTCATGCAAGCGAGGAACGTAGAGCGCGACCGATTGCGCAGAAGGCGCATTGCACGCAGCGATGCGCTGCTGTCATTGCAAAGCCAATGGCAGTGTCAAGTGCATGGTATTTGGGGCGAACACGATGCACTGTATGAAGGCAAGCTGCCCGAGCTCAGGCAAGCCTTGACGCAATGTGATTTACGCAGCTTTACGTTGATCAAGGACGCTGGACATTGGGTGTCATACGAGCAAGCAGACGCCTTTAACCAACAGCTGTTGGCATGCCTGGCGAGTGCATGAGCAAGCAGCAACATCGCTTTCAATCAGGTTTGACGGCAGTGACTTCAATTTCGACCAAAGCGCGGACTTCGACCAGCGCTTGAACCACGATGCAAGTCATGGCGGGGAAATGTCGACCCATGATGTCGCGGTACACCTGCCCCACTTCTTTCAAGCCAGACACATAAGCGTTGCGATCGGTGATGTACCAGGTCATGCGCACCATGTGCTCGGGCCCTGCATCCGCAGCATGCAATACCGCCAACACATTGCGCAAAGCCTGGGCAGTTTGAGCAATGAAATCATCGGACTCGAACTGCTGGCTTGGCGACCAACCGATTTGACCGCCAACAAATATGTGCACGCCTCGCGCTGCAATGCCATTGGCGTAACCTTTGGGGCGCTCCCAGCCTTCGGGCAATAAAACAGTGTGCATGGTGTCTTTCAAAAGGGGATGAATTCACGCAACTTGAAGCGTTGCAGTTTGCCAGTGGGTGTCCGTGGAAGTTGAGCAAGGAAGACGATGTCTCTTGGGTACTTGTAAGGCGCCAGCGTTTGTTTGACATGGTCTTGCAAGGCTTTCACCATGGCAGGCGAAGAATCAAAGCCTTGGGCAAGCACGCAAAAGGCTTGAACAATCATGCCACGCTCGGGGTCAGGCTTGCCGACCACGCCACATTCCGCCACCGCCGGGTGCGCCAGCAATGCATCTTCAACCTCAGGGCCTGCGATGTTGTAGCCGGCACTGATGATCATGTCGTCGGCGCGGGACTGGTAAAAGAAATACCCATCCTCGTCTTGCAAGACGGCGTCACCTGGAAAATTCCACCCGCTGGTCACGTAAGTGGATTGGCGTGGGTCATCCAAATATTTGCATCCCGTGGGGCCGCGCACGGCCAAACGGCCGACCTCTCCGGCAGGCAGGACCTCACCGTGGGTGCCGATCACACAGGCCTCATAGCCAGGTACCACACGACCGATACTGCCCGTGCGAACCTCTTCAGGAGGAGATGAAATGAAGATGTGGAACATCTCTGTCGCGCCAATGCCGTCAAGCAATTCAAGACCAGTCACAGACCGCCACAATTGACGCGTGGCGACTGGCAAAGCCTCGCCGGCGCTGACACTGATGCGCAAACTGGGCACCTGATGCTGGCCAATGATGGGGGCCATTTGACGGTAAAAAGTCGGTGCGGTGTAACAAATGGTGCAAGCGGCGTCTTGCATGGCTTGCACCATGGCGCTTGGGTGCAAGGGGCCTTGAGGGAAATAGACACTGGCGCCTGCGACCATGGGAAAAAGCAACAGGCCACCCAAGCCAAAGGTGAAGGCCAAGGGCGGTGTGCCCACCACGGTGTCGTGTTGGGTGGCTTTGAGCACATGGCGTGGCCAAGCTTGGCAAGCTGACCAGATATCCAAATGGGAATGACAGGCAGCCTTGGGTGAACCGGTCGTACCAGAGGTGAATGCCAACAAGGCGACATCATCACCGACAGTGGGTGTAGCCATGAACTCAGTGGGTTGCAGGCTGCTTTGTGCTTCTAGACTGGTGGGCGAGGAAGGGTCACCAAATGCCAAGAAAGACGGTGGGTCATCGAGGGCATCAAGGGCGATGCGCATGTCGTGTGACAAGGACACATCACAAAGCACCAAACTCGGCTGCGACTTGTGGATGATCTCGCCCAGTTCTTTGGCGCGCAACAAAGGCATGGTCGCCACAGCCACCATGCCCGCTTTGACCGTGGCCAACCAGGCCAAGGCAAAACCAATGCTGTTGGTGCCGCGTATCAGCACGCGGTTGCCAGGCACCAAGCCGGTTTGCACCAGGGTGTGGGCATATTGGTTAACCAGTAAGTTAGCTTGACGGTAAGTCAAGCAGGTGTCGGACGAGCGAAACAAGGGCTGGTCCGCCCAAGCTGCTTGCAAGGCCATGTCAAACAACCGATGCACGAGGTTCAGGGGCTGATCACCTTGGAGTGAATCGGTCGGGTAGGTCATGACAGGCCAAGCACTGCGTGGCGGTAAGCGATCGTGGACAAAACGATCGGTTTGAATGCTCACGGCAGACCTTTGAGAACCGATTTGCCGATGATGAGTTGTTGCACCTCAGAGGCGCCTTCATAGATACGCAGTGAACGTATGTCTCGGTACAAGGCTTCGAGCTTGTTGCCAACCATGACACCCATGCCACCGTGCATTTGCAGTGCCATGTCAATGACCTTGGAGGCATTTTCTGTCGCAGTGAGCTTGGCCATGGCCGCTGCTTGTGTGTAAGCGCTGGCCGCTGGACCATCGCTGCCGGCGGTGTCGCGTATCCAAGCCGCGCGGTAAGTCAGCAGTGCAGCAGATTCGAGCAAGGACGCCATGTCGCCTAAGCGGGCTTGAGTCAATTGAAAATCACTCAGACGTTGACCAAACATGTGACGCGACTGCACGTGGTTCACGGCATCTTGCAACGCGCGTCGACCCATGCCCAGTGCGGCACCAGCCACTGAGGCACGGAAAATATCCAAGGTACGCATGGCAAGTTTGAAGCCACCATTCACGTCACCCAGCAAAGCCGACTGATCCAATTGGCAGTGGTTGAAACGCAGGGTAGCCAACGGGTGAGGCGACATGACTTGCAGGTGTTCATCGTCTTGTAAACCTGGATGCGGCGCATCCACGATGAAAGCAGACATGCCGCGCGCACCAGCCGCCGGATCGGTTTTGGCAAAGAGCACATAAAAGTCGGCCATGCCGCCGTTGCTGATCCAGGTTTTGACGCCATTGACCTCAAAGCCCTGTGACACCGGGGTGGCGCTTGTGCGCATGCCTGCCACATCCGAACCAGCGTCGGGTTCGCTCAAGGCAAAGGCAGCAATCTTTTGGCCCGATGCCACGGCAGGCAAATACCGGGCTTGCTGTGAGGGCGTGCCTGCCAGGGTGATGGCGCCACTGCCCAAGCCTTGCATCGCGAACGCAAAATCCGCCAACGGAGAAAACTGTGACAAGGTTTCGCGGATGATGACGAGAGCACGTGAGTCCAGCGCTGCCCATGCGCCGCCATGGGCCAGGGGCACCGCATAACGCAACCAACCCGCTTCTCCCAGTTTGTGAACCCATTCGCGGCAAGCAGCGCGGTCGTCTTGCTCATTGACTCGCTGGGTGAGCATCCATGCGTGCAAAGAGGCGGCCAATTCGCGGTGGCGGTCTTCAAAAAACGGCAAAGCCCAAGGTGTGTTCATCTCAATCGCCCTCGAACACAGGTTGCTGTTTGGCGGCAAACGCTTGGTAAGCACGGTGGAAGTCTTGCGTTTGCATGCAAATGGCTTGCGCCTGTGCCTCGGCCTCGATCGCTTGGTCCAAGGTCATGGACCATTCTTGGTGGAGCATGGTTTTGGTCATGCCATGCGCAAAACTGGGACCCTGTGCCAATCCCAATGCCAAAGCTTGGGCGGCACCTGTCAAGGCCTCAGGTGCATGCAGCTGGTTGAAAAACCCCCAGGCCAAACCTTCAGCCGCGCTCATCGCGCGTCCAGTGAACAAGAGTTCGCTGGCACGACCTTGCCCAATCACACGGGGCAGCAAACTGCAGGCGCCCATGTCAGCACCCGCCAAGCCGACCCTTGAAAACAAATACGACACACGCGTGCGGTCGGTGCCCAAGCGCATGTCGCTGGCCAAAGCCAGCATGGCACCTGCGCCGGCACACACACCGTCCATGGCGGCGATGATGGGTTGCGGACACAAGCGCATGGCCTTGACCAGGTCGCCAGTCATGCGTGTGAACGTGAGCAACTCGGGCATGGTCATTTGGGTGAGCGGTCCGATGATCTCGTGCACATCGCCACCAGAACAAAAATTCCCCCCTGCACCTTGCACCACCACCACCCGCACATCCGAGGCCAAGCGCAGGCCGTGAAACAGGTCGCGCAGCTCGGCATAGGATGCAAAGGTGAGTGGGTTTTTGCGCTCGGGGCGGTTCAAGGTCAGGGTGGCCACACCTTGCTCATCGCACACCCAGTCAAAGTGTTCGGCTGTGTGCGAACGCCAGCTTTGGTACTGTCCATGCATCGGGTTGCTGTCGGGGATGAAATGTTTCATGTGGACTCCGCTGAAGACTTGCTGTGTTGTTTCACCCGACCCAAGAGGTTATGCAGGCTCTTGACTTCTTGGCTGTTCAAACTCTCAAAGGCATGAACAATCCAGGCTTCGTGGCGCTTGGCCATTTTTTTGAACTGGGCACGGCCTGTGGCGGTCAAGCGAATCAACCAGGCCCGACGGTCATCGGGCAGGCCGATGCGTTCGATCAAACCCTCTTTGACCAACTGGTCCGTCACGGGCGTGATGTTGCCGCTGGTGACCATCATGCGGCGTGACAACTCGGTCATCTTCATGCCTTGCGGTGTTCGCTCGAGTTGCGACAACAAATCAAAGCGGGGCAAGGTGGTGTTGAATTCTTCCCGCAAGCCACTTCGCACCTGTTTTTCAATCAGTTGCGTGCAGGTGAGCATGCGCAGCCACAGGCGCAAGGCTTCGGGATGGTTGCTGTGTGCTCTTGCTTCCAGATCCATGGTTACCTCGGTGAGTTGAGCAAACGGTAGAGTTGATCGCGGCCCGCTTCGTAGGGGCGAGGCCAAGCCACCTCACGGCTGGCCAATTTGGCGGCTTCGTGCAATGTCCAGTTCGGATCAGCCAAGTGCGGGCGTGCAATGGCACACAAGTCAGCACGGCCTGCAGCGATGATGCTGTTGGCATGGTCAGCCTCGCTGATGGCTCCCACGGCCATGGTGGCAATGTGCACTTCGTTGCGAATGCGGTCAGCAAAGGGCGTTTGGTACATGCGTCCATACACCGGTTTGGCCAAGCGGGTGGTTTGCCCTGAGGACACATCGATCACATCGCAACCGACCGCCTTGAACAAGCGTGCAATGGCCACCGCATCGTCATCGGTGTTGCCCCCAGGCGCCCAGTCATGGGCTGAAATGCGCACGCCCATGGGCTTGTCTGCTGGCCAAACGGCGCGCATGGCTTGAAACACTTCCAAGGGGTAACGGCAGCGGTTCTCCAAGCTGCCGCCATAGGCATCGTTTCGGTGATTGGTCAATGGGCAGATGAATCCTGAGAGCAAGTAGCCATGCGCACAATGCAGCTCTAGCCAATCAAACCCAGCCGCAAGGGCACGCTGCGTTGCTTGAACAAACTGCCCCTTCAAGGTTTGCATGTCAGCGAGGGTCATGGCGCGTGGCACCGCGTTGTTCGGCCCATACGCCACTGGGCTGGCGGCCATCAGCGGCCAGTTGCCTGTTTGCATCGGCTCATCAATGGATTCCCAACCCAATTGGGTCGACCCTTTTGCGCCACTGTGACCGAGTTGCAGCCCGATGTGGGCATGGTGTTGGTGCACAAAGTCGGTGATCCGCTTGAACGCGACTTGCTGTGCATCGTTCCAAAGGCCTGGACACCCGGCAGTGATGCGCCCCTCGGGTGTGGGGCTGGTCATCTCGACCATCAGCAAACCTGCGCCACCCAAAGCGCGAGCGCCGAGGTGCACCAAATGAAAGTCATTGACCAAGCCCTCAACCGCACTGTAGGTGGCCATGGGTGACACCACGATCCGGTTTTTCAATGTGAGCCCGCGCAATGTGTAGGGTAAGAGCATGGGTGCGACGGGTCGACCGCCTGACAACCAAGACTCGAAATGTCCCAGCCAAGCCGGGTCGCGCAGCCGCAGGTTTTCATGGCTGATGCGCTGCGAGCGGGTGAGCAAGGCGTAAGTGAATTGCTCGATGTCCATGTGGGCATAGCGCTCGACATGCTCAAACCACTCGGTGGAATTGCGTGCTGCATTTTGGATTTTCAGCACCTCGACACTGCGCCGCTCTTGGTAGGCTTGCAGCACGGTTGTCATGTCGGCATTTGGGTGTTGGGCAAAGGTGTTTGCCAAATCAATCGCGTCTTCCAAAGCGAGCTTGGTACCACTGCCGATCGAGTAGTGCGCGGTATGTGCCGCGTCACCCATCAGCACCACAGGCGTGCGCTTGCCAGCTGTGTCGGTCCAATGCACCCAAGTCTGGCAGATCACGCGAGGAAACTGTATCCAGTTAGCCGAACCACGCAAGTGAGCGGCGTTGCTCATGAGGCTGTGGCCATCCAAGTACTTGGCAAAGAGGTTTTGACAAAACGCCACACCCTCTTCTTGGCTCATCTGGTCGATGCCGTGCGCTTTCCACACCGACTCGGGTGTTTCGACGATGAAGGTGGAAGTGGTGTCGTTGTATTTGTATGCATGGGCCTGGAACCAACCGTGCTCGGTTTGCTCAAAGGCAAAAGTGAATGCGTCAAAGGTTTTGTGTGTGCCCAACCACACAAAACGGCAATGGCGCACATCGATGTCGGGTTGGTAAGAGGCTGCATAGCGTGTGCGGATGCGGCTGTTCAAGCCATCGCTGGCGATCACCAAATCAGCTTGGTACTGCTGGGCCAGGGCTTGGTCGTCGCTCACATCGGTCTCGAACACCAGCTGCACACCGAGTTCTTCGCAGCGGGTCTGCAAAATGTTGAGCAAATGCTTGCGGCCAATCCCGCAAAACCCGTGCCCTGTGGAGCGCACACTGCGGCCCTTGAAAAACACCTCAATGTCATCCCAATGGTTGAACGCGTCGCCAATCAACTGGGCCGTGTGTGCATCGGCTGCCTGCAGGTTTTGCAGGGTTTGGTCGCTCAGCACCACACCCCAACCAAAGGTGTCGTAAGGGCGATTGCGTTCCACCACGGTGATCTGGTGGGCTGGGTTTTGCTGCTTCATGAGCAGCGCGAAATACAGTCCAGCGGGGCCACCGCCAATGCACAAAATGTTCATGTCCCAATTGTTGAGGCCTAAAGTAAATCGCGTCAAGCGGTGATTGCCAACCGAGCCAAAGGGTTTTCCCTTGGGCGCACAATAGACACATGCTCTATAAATTCAAATCCAAAGCCGCGGGTGACCTGATCTTGCTCGAACCGCAGGGTAAGCAGTTTTTACAGATCATCGGCAAGGCGCCGGGGCCTCAGGGCATCATCGAAGCCGCGGAGATGCTGGATGCCATCGCCGCCTTGCAACAAGCTGTGACCCATCAAGAGACGGCACAGGCGCAGGCAGCGGCCGAGGCCAAAGCCCAAGGCCAAACGCCTCCTCGCTTGGAGGCCATCAGCTTGCGTCAACGCGCCAAACCGATCATCGACATGTTGCAGCGCTGCCATAAAGCGGGGCAAGCCATCGTTTGGGGCGTGTGAGCGTGTCCCATCCCTACCAGGCGCTCACGCCCTCGGTGGTGCTCGATGCATTGGGCGGATTGGGCTTGGCAGTCGATGGTCGTTTGAGCGCGCTGAGCTCCTATGAAAACCGCGTTTACCAAGTGCATTTGGATGATGACAGCAGCGTGGTGGCCAAGTTTTACCGACCTGGACGTTGGAACGAGGCACAGATCCGAGAGGAACACGCGTTCACCGCAGCGTTGGTGGCGGACGACATACCTGTCGTCGGCCCCCTGGTCTTGAACGGCATGAGCCTGCACGAAGCACGCATCGTGCATGACGGCGTGGATGGGCATTTCTGGTTCAGTGTGAGCCCGTGCCGAGGCGGGCGGGCGCCCGAGTTAGATGACCCCGATGTGCTCATGTGGATTGGCCGCCTCATGGCACGCATGCATTTGGTGGGCGAGCGACAAGCCTTTGTGCACCGCCCCGCCTTGAACCTGCACACCTTTGGCGAGGCACCGCGCGACCTGTTGGTGTCGCAAGGCTGGGTCGCCGCTGAAGTGCAACAGCAGTGGCTGGGCTTGTGTACCCAAGCGTTGGATTTGGTGCGCTCACGCATGCCCGCGCAAGTGCAGCAGTTGCGATTGCATGGCGACTGCCACCCCGGCAATATTTTGTGGACACCCGAGGGCATGCCGCAGCCTGGGCCGCATTTCGTGGATTTGGATGACGCCCGCATGGGCCCGGCGGTGCAAGACCTGTGGATGTTGTTGCACGGCGATGAGCTCGAGCGTCGACAAAAGCTCGCGATCGTTTTAGAGGGCTACGAGAGCATGCGCCCCTTTGACCGACAAGAGCTGCAATGGGTGGAGCCGCTGCGCACCTTGCGCATCATTCACTACAGCGCCTGGTTGGCCAGCCGCCAAGATGACCCGGCTTTTCCGATGCACTTTCCGTGGTTTGGCACTGCCGACTACTGGCGTGGGCAGTGCGACAC
>CAMDCZ010000026.1 GCA_945890735.1 Bordetella parapertussis
TGTCCGAGTCTGTGATGATGGGTGGCATTGTGCGAAGAGACACCTATGCCATTGATGGTCAGGTGTTCATGGATGTTGGCGGATCAGGCGGAGATCAGCACTACTGCAGTCTCAAGCAAAGCAAAAGCCATTGACGATGGCTTGCCTTGACCTTGGGGTCACTGGGTCTCGCCAGCGCCCAGACCGTCTATGTGTTGTGCCAGTTCAAAATCTTTAGAGGTCAATCCGTTGGCATCATGCGTCCACAAACGGATCCGCATTCGGGTGTAGCTGGACAAGCATTCTGGATGATGGTTGGCCTCTTCAGCCAACTTGCCCACGGACATAAAGAAAGCCAGGGCAGTTGAGAAACGATCAAAGACCCATTCTTTTTGAATGCAGGACTTGTCTTGGGCCAGGGTCCAACCGTTGAGGCCCAGCATGCCCTGTGTCACTTCGAGGTCTGATAAACGCATGTCACTCACCCGCCTTGTCGATGGGAACCCCCGCTTTGATGAGGCTGTGTATCAGCTTCATGGCGTCACTGCTGCTGGCAGCGTAGGGGTCAAATTCGGGGTGGCCCATTTTCACCATCGGGTCGTCGGTGGACAAGTGCACGAGCGCCATCGACCAGAGCCCAAACTGTCTTTGCGAAATGTCTTCCATGGAAAGCAGTTCGATACGTTCATGCCGTTTGTCGGCCATGATTTTGCCAAACAGGCGATTGACTTTGTTGCGCTCGCCTTCCAGTACCTGCATGTACAGTCCCGAGCCCTGGCACAGCACGCCTGTGATGTTTTCTTGCTTGTTGAATTGACTTGACAGGGCCAACAAGGACGAAGTGACTGCGGTGGTGATGGGGCCGACCGGTTGACTGACATACAAGAGGCGTACGAGCATGTGAAATTCCCAGATGTACCAATCAGGCAAAAACCGCACAAGCAACTGTACGCAAGCTTTGCCAGCAAGACCTCGACTATGGCTGATTTATTGGAGTCATGCGCAGTGTTTACCCTTTGCTGTGATGGGTCAGCTGGTTCTGTTCAGCCTCAGCGCGATGACTGCGCTGCCCGCATGGCTTGGTGGGCCATGTCTTCGAGCTGCCCAAAGTCCATGTGTTGATGGGCCTCACAGACAAACCAAGGCTCGCGCGAATCGGGCTCGAGCATGAAGCCACGGTCAATCAATGCCCAGGCAAAGCGGTTGTAGAGTGCGCTGTCTGTTGTTCGCCAATCGCGGTAGTTGGTCGGTACAGTGGCACTGAAGTGGATACCAAACATGGCAGAAGGCCCAGCGAATGCATGTTCCACCCCAGCAGCGGTGAACACCCGGCCGAGCAAGGCTTTGAGCTTGTCGCCCGTTTGATGGATGGATTGCAGCGCATCGGTGTCGCTCAAGATGCGCAAGGTGGCGTGTGCCGCGCTCAAAGCCACGAGGTTGGCGGTGTACGTGCCGCCGTGAACCACACGGCCTGGCCCCGAACCCACCACCTCCATCACCTCGGCACGTCCACCAAAGGCCGCCACCGGGTAGCCGTTGCCCATGGCTTTGGCATAGGTGCTCAAGTCGCCGGTGATGCCATACAAAGACTGTGCGCCGCCCTTGGCCACCCGAAAGCCCGACTTGACCTCGTCGATGATCAAGAGCGTGCCGTACTGTGTACAGAGGTCGCGCAAGCGCTGCATCCATGCCTGACTGGCCGCCACACTGCCTGCGTTGCCGATGATCGGTTCGATCACCACGCAGGCCAATTGTTCGCCTTGGGTCTTGAACAGGTATTCGAGGTGCTCAAAATCATTGTGGCTGATGATGCTCAAGAGTTCGCGGCTGCGTTCGGGCACGCCAATGCCAAAGGAAATCACATCAGGTGTTGAGCCACTGCCTGGTTGCCAATGTTCGATGTCGGACTTCCACATCATCTCGTCGTACAAACCGTGGAACGAACCTTCGACGATGGCAATCCGGTCTCGGCCCGTGAAGCCACGAGCAGTGCGTACCGCGCCCATGACGGCTTCTGTTCCGGAGTTGGCAAAGCGCACTTTGTCAATGTGTGGGCAAAGCGCTTTGATTTGTTTCACCACGGTGGTGTCTAGCTCGGTGGCAAAGCCGGTAAGGGTTCCCCGTTGTGTGATCTGTTCAATGACGGCGTTGTCCACCCTTGGGTCACGGTAGCCCAAGATGATTGGCCCATACCCCAGGCGAAAGTCGACAAAGTCACGGCCATCCACATCTGTCAGGGTACAGCCTTGCGCATGGGCTATGAAAACCGTGCGGTCCTCGCCCCAATAACGGTAGTTTTCCGCCACACCTTGCGGCATGTGCAGGTGTGCTTCGGCCAGCAAGCGTTCGCGTCGGCTCATGGTCGCAGCAAGTGTCCAACGCGCTCTTCGAGCAACTTGACCACATGCAATTCGGCCGCCTCAGGGCCATAGGTTTGCATGGCTTCTTGAAACAAGGCCTGCGCCTTGCTGCCCATGGGCAGTTCATAGCCTTGGGTTTTCGCTATTTGGTTGATCAACCCCAGGTCTTTACAACACAGTGCCAAAGAAAAGCTGGGGTCATAGTGACCTGCAAAGATAGAGGGCACATCATGCTCAGCCACCCAACTGTTGCCAGCACTCGACTTGATAGCTTCCCAGACGGTGTTGAGTGGAATGCCTGCTTTGGCCCCCAGCATCAAACCTTCGCCAATCGCGGCAGCACTCACAAACCACAGCAAATTGGTCAGCAGTTTGATGGTCGCGCCGTTCCCAGGGTCGCCCACGTGGAAAATTTTTTCGCCAATCACTTCAAACAAGGATTGGTGTTGTTGGTACAAAGCCTCATCGCCACCCACAAAAATAGACAAGCGACCCAGCGCCGCCATGTCTACCGCATTGGTCACCGGGGCCTCTAAAAAACCCAGGTCTTTGGCTTTTGCCAAAGCCACCAGCTCTTGCACCAGTTCTACCGCGCTGGTTGAGGTGTCGATGATGGTGGCACCTGCTCGGGCGCTGGCCAAGACGCCATGCTCGCTCAACATCACCTCGCGCACTTGTGGCGGTCCAGGCAACGAAGCCATGATGACATCGGCGTTGGCGCAGCCGACGGCAATGCTGTCGGCCCAGACCGCGCCCAGGTTCAAGAGATTGTTGGCTTTGTCTGGGCTGATGTCATGCACGGTGAGCGGGTAACCCGCTTTGAGCAAATTGGCGGCCATCGGGTTGCCCATGTTGCCCACGCCTATGAAGAACAAACGAGGCAGGCTCATGCGGCAACTTTGCGAAATTGCAAAAACATCTTGTGCGCGTCTGCGTGGTTCACGTATTCAAAGCCAAAACTGCTCATCAAAGCCTTTGCCTCGCTGAAACTGTAGGTGCGGTAATGGACTGTTTGGTCCATCACGGTCTGCGCACCGTCCTTCAAATAGTAGTGTTTGGTGAAACCGATGGGGGTGGGGTCGATCTTCTGTGAATAGACCATGCCATTAGAGATCGTGGTTTCATAGTCATGGTGGGGGCCTTGAATACCCAAGAGCAGGGTGCCGCCTGGGGCCATGTGTTGGGACAAACGCTCAAAACCCAGGCGGTTGGCATGTTCGTCCGCGATGTGGCTGACCATGAACGGCTCTTGGTCGCCGTCGATCACGAAATACCAAACACCGCCATATGAGAAAGCCAATTCGTGCTGCATCTCCAGCGTGAGCTCGCAAATGTTTTGCTGCGACAAGGAAACCGTGGGAAAAGGGGCCAAGCGCTTTTGCGCGATGGACAGCATCGGGCCGGTCAGGTCGATCCCGGTGATCGACAGACTGGGTTGGCGTTTGGCGAGTTCTTCCAGGATCAGGCCGGTGCCGCAACCGATCTCAAGCACATTGACTTGGGGCCCATGGGAAGTGAGGCTGTCAACAATCTTGCTGTAATCGTAGTAACCGGAGGTCATGATGACATCGTAGTAGCCCGACATGTTGGTGTAATCGCCCATGACCGCTTTCTGGAATTGTTGTTTTGATCGACTTTAGCAAATTTGACCACTGCTTCCGCCAAATCCGCCATGACGCTCATGTTTTGGCCATCGAGTCTGCTTGAATGGCTGATTGACGAGGGTGACTGAGAATGCAAGCCATGCTTGGTAAGCTTGCGCCATCCCACGAAAAGAAACTCACATGCCACACCCTGCGCCACTTCAAACCACTTTCGCCGTCGCTGTCTTTGGCATGGCCAGCATGGCGTTTGCGCAAAATGAACCAGACGTGGAGGGCGGTTCCCGTCCGCTGTGGGAGGTGGGCATCGCAGGTTTTGCTTTGCAGACACCGGCATACCCAGGTGCTGCTGACAGGGTTCAAAAAGGAGTGGTTTTGCCTTGGTTGGTTTACCGCGGGCCCATTTTGAGAGCTGGTGGCGGTAACTTCGGTGCACGAATCAGAAAAACTGAAAATGTCGAGATTGACCTGGGATTTGCTGGTTCATTGAGTGCAGCCAGTGATGATGTCGCGGTTCGTTCAGGCATGCCTGATTTAGGTTTTCTGTTGGAGTTTGGCCCACGCATCAAATACACACTGGCGCGACCCAGCGCCAACAGTTTGGTTCGTTTGGAAGTTCCGTTGCGAGGGGTTTTTGAATTTCAAGGGGGTGTTGGTTTTCGGGGCTTGGCTTTTGAACCGCGCATCACCTACAACCATCTCAACCTGTTGGGGGGCGTGGGGGTTTCGAGCAGTTTTGGACTGATGTATGGCGACAAGCAGTTCAACCAGTATTTGTATGGCGTACCAGCTGCTTACGCTACGGCACAGCGCGAGGCTTATGACGCCAAAGCGGGCTTGATTTCACCGCGCTTTCAATTGAGCCTGAACCATGCCATCAACAAAGATGTGCGTGTGTTTGGCTTGACCCGTTGGGATGCAGCCCACTTGGGTGTCAACAGCGGCAGCCCTTTGCATGTCAGCAACAGCGGCGTCACTTACGGTGTGGGGCTGGTCTGGACCTTGGGGCGATCTTCACGACTGGAAAGCGAGTGAGCTGAAAGTCTTTGGTCCTGAATAGCTTGATTTGCAGAATGTTCATTGCGCCTGAACGATTTCGGGCGTGAGTGCTTGAATGGCCTGGTAATTGGTGAGAAATACTTGGCCGTTCAAGTGGGTCAGGAAGTCTGTGGTGTTGAGCTTGTCCATCACCGGACCTTTGATTTCCGAGAAATGCAGGGCAATGCCCGAGTCTTTCAAGCGGCTGGCAATCGCTTCCAAACTCTCCAAAGCACTGGCATCGATGTCGTTCACCGCCGAGCATTGCAACAACACATGTTCAAGCCCAGGACGAGCCGCCACCTCGGCGTTGATGCGGTCTTCCACACCCCGGGCATTGGCGAAGAACATGCTGGCGTCCACCCGCAGACACACCAACTTGGGGCTGACCAAGACATCGTGGCGCAGCACATTGCGGAAATGCTCGGTGCCTGGCACCAAACCCACGGTGGCAATGTGGGGCCGACTGGCGCGGAACAAAAACAGCGCCAAGGACACCACCACGCCCATGACCAAACCACTTTCCACGCCGACCAATAAGGTGGCCAGCAGTGTGGTGGCCACGGCCGTGAAGTCGAGCTTGGAAAAGCGCCAAGTCGATTTCAAGATACCGAAGTCAACCAAGGACAAGACGGCCACCACAATGGTGGCTGCCAAGGTGGCTTGTGGCAGGTAAAACAAAGCCGGCGTTAAAAACAGGGAAGCCAGGGTGATGCCCACCGCGGTGTAAACACCTGCAGCCGGGGTGACCGCACCAGCATCGAAATTGACCACCGAGCGGGCAAAGCCACCCGTGACAGGAAAACCGCCGGTGAATGCGGCTGACAAATTGCTGGCACCCAAGGCCACCAACTCTTGGTCAGGTTCGATGCGTTGGCGGCGTTTGGCAGCCAAGGTTTGACCCACCGACACCGATTCCACGAAACCCACCACGCTGATCAGCAGGGCGGGCACAAACAGTTTTTGCCAGAGCGCCAAGTCCCACAAAGGGGTTGTCAAAGGGGGCAAGCCTTGCGGCACGGTGCCCACCAACTTCATGCCTTGGCCTTGCCAGTCCAGCCCCCAAGCCAGCGCAGTGGTGAGCGCAATCGCCACCACCGGGCCTGCTTTGGCCAACACATCGGCCAGCTTGGGTGTCAAACCCGCGCGGATGAGCAAGGGTTTCAAGCCCTTGCGCACCCAAAACAAAAAGACGGTGGCTGCGATGCCCACCATCAAGGTGAGCAGGTGCAGGTTCGAGGCTTGGTGAGCCAGCGACATCAAGAGTTCGATGAAGTTGTGGCCTTCGGCTTTCACACCCATGATGGTCTTGAGTTGGCTGAGCGCAATCAGCAAACCAGAGGCGGAGATGAAGCCAGAAATCACAGGGTGGCTCAAAAAATTGGCCAAGAAACCCAAACGCAGCAAGCCCATGACCAGCAACATGCCACCCGACAAAAAGGCCAAGGTGATGGCCACTTGCCAATAGGCATAGGTGCCTGCAGCCGCATGTTCGGCCACCGCTGCAGCCGTCATCAGCGACACCACCGCCACTGGCCCAACCGCTAACACCCGACTGCTGCCCAATACTGCGTAAAGCAGCAATGGCGCCACGCTGGCGTACAACCCCACCTCGGGCGGCAACCCCGCCAGCAAGGCATAGGCCAGGCTTTGCGGGATCAGCATGATGGTCACGATGAGTGCCGCCACTGCGTCATTGGTGAAGGTTTCTCGGTTGTAGCTGCGCCCCCAGTCCAGCAGGGGCACCGAAGGCAGCCAGCGGGTCAAAGCAGTCATCAGCCCACCATTTCAGGTTGTGCCATCCACTCACGGCCTTTGAGCATGGCTTCCCAATAGATGGGGGGCAGGACGCGTTCTTTCAGGTACCAGGCCAAAGCAGAGGGCTTTGTGCCATCGATCAGCCAAGAAGGGAAGCTGGGGGCCAGCTTGCCGCCGTAGGTGAATTCGGCCAACACGATCTTGCCGCGCTCGACCGTGAGAGGGCATGAGCCATAGCCATCGTACTTTGCTTGCCCTTGCAACTGTCCCATGGCCACCAACAGGTTGTGCGCCACCACCGGGGCTTGCTTGCGCGCGGCCGCAGCGGTTTTGGCATTGGTGGTGTTGGCCACGTCGCCCAAAGCAAACACATTGGCATAGGTTTTGTGGCGCAGAGAAGAGGGGTCCACATCCACCCAACCAGCGGCGTCCACCAGGGGGCTGACACGCACGAAGTCGGGGGCTTTTTGTGGGGGCACCACGTGGATCATGTCAAAGTCACGCACCACTTTTTCTTTGCTGCCATCGGCCATGTTTTTCATGAACGTGGCTTGGTGCGCTGGACCGTCCACCGCCACCAAGGTTTCACCAAAGTTCAGGCCAATGCGGTATTTCTTGACATATTCCATGAGCGCTGGGACATAGTCGGCCACCCCAAACAGCACCGCGCCCGCATTGCAAAACTGGATGTCGATGTTGTTGAGCACGCCCTGTCGGGTCCAGTGGTCGGCTGACAAGTACATGGCTTTTTGGGGTGCGCCTGCGCATTTGATCGGCATGGGCGGCTGGCTAAAAATCGCCTTACCGCCCTTCAAGCTTTGCACCAATTCCCAGGTGTAGGGAGCGAGGTCAAAGCGGTAATTGGAGGTGACGCCGTTGCGCCCCAGGGTGTCGCTCAAGCCTTCAATGCCTTGCCAATCCAGCTTCAAGCCAGGGCAAACCACCAACTGTTTGTATTTGACGACCCGGCAGCCTTCCAAAATGACTTGGTTGTGCTCGGGTTCGAATGCAGCCACAGCCGCTTTGATCCAGCTGACATCGATGGGGATGACCGAGGCCATGGTGCGAGCGGTTTCACCGGGTTTGAAGATGCCGCCACCCACCATGGTCCAACCGGGTTGGTAAAAGTGCGCATCAGCGGGGTCGATGATGGCGATGTCCAGCAATGGACTGCGGGCCAAGAGACTGGAGGCCACCGAGATGCCTGCCGCGCCGCCGCCGACGATCACCACATCGTGGCTGGCATCGGCTTGGTTGGTGGGGGTTTTGCCGCCATTGGCAATGCGTTGCACCAAAGGCTTCAAGTCGAAACCGACTTTGGTGGAGGCTTCCAAAATCTGCGGCAGAGGGGTGACACCGGATTGCGCCAAAGCCCACATGGTGGTGGAGCGCATGCCGGTGCGGCAGTAAGCCAACACCGGTGCAGGCAATGTTTTCAGCAGATCGCCAAAGGCCTTGCCGTCCTCGTCTCGTACCTTGCCAGTTTCAGCAGGCAGGTAAGCCGCTTGCAATCCAAATTGACTGGCTGCTTGCGCTATCTCTGCGAAGCTGGGTTGGTCGGGACCTTCGCCATCAGGCCGGTTACAGATGATGGCTTTGAAACCCGCATCCGCTAGCGCTTGCACTTCGTTGATGAGGATTTGCGGACTGATGCTCAGGTGAGGGGTCAGGGCTTTGGTATCCATGGTGTCTCCAATCGTGGTTTTCAGGTGGCGTTGAGTTTGGCTTTGCGAGGTGCGTGGATGAAGCGGTCCATGAGTTCAAAACCCACCATGCCCACCAACATGGCTAACACGAAAACCAATGCCTTGGGTTGACCATCGGCCATGGAAACCAGCGCAGGTCCAGGGCAAAAACCAGCCAAGCCCCAGCCCGTGCCAAACATCAAGCTGCCAATGACCAGTTTTTTGTCGATGTCCATGTTGGTGGGAAAACGCAGGACCCCACCAAAAAAGGTGGTGGTGCGTTTTTTGGCCACGGTGAAAGCAAAAAATCCGACCATGATGGCCCCGCCCATGACCAGGGCCAAAGAGGGGTCCCAGTTGCCAAACAGATCCAGAAAGCCGATGACCTTGCTGGCATCGGTCATGCCGGACCACATCAGGCCCAGGCCAAACAACAAACCCACTGCGAACTCAGTGAGGCGGTAGAGATGGTTCTTTTGAAGCATGGTGATTTCCTTAGATGACGTGACGCATGACGTAGACAGTGACGAAACCGGCAAACATGAACGAGCCAGTTGCCACCAAAGAACGAGGGGACAGGCGGGACAAGCCGCAGACACCGTGTCCGCTGGTGCAACCTGAGGCGTAGCGGGTACCGATACCCACCAGCAAACCTGCGATCACCACCAACCATTCTGCTGTTTCAACGCGGGGCGGGGTGATGTACACCGCAGGAACCACCGCATGGAAAACGGCAGGTGCGACCAACAGCCCCAGCATGAAAGCCAGGCGCCAAGTGGTGTCGCCAGCTTTGGGCGGCAACAGGCCACCGAGGATGCCGCTGATGCCCAAAATACGGCCATTCATCAGAATGAACATGGCCGAGGCCACGCCCAAAATGATGCCGCCAGAAAGTGACGCCCAAGGCGTGAAGTGAGTCCAGTCGATATTCATGTGTTTTCTCCTGCGTTTGGTCCACAAAATTGATCAAATAAAACGTTCATGACCGCCAGTGCTTGAGGGCTGGCGATTTGGTAATAGATGTTTTTGCCGTCTCTGCGTGTGGTCACCAGTTCTTCGTCTCGCAAGACAGTCAGTTGCTGGGACAGGGTGGGTTGCAGGATGCCCAAAATCTCTTCGAGTTCGCCCACCCGTTTTTCGCCTTGTGACAGCTGGCACAGCAGCATGAGCCGGTCAGGGTTGGAGAGCACTTTCATCAGTCGGCAGGCATTGCCAGCCGACGATTTCATTTTGTCTAGGTCCAAGGTGGATGTGTCCATGGGCGGTTTTTCCTGGCTGTTTTTGTGAAGATGTGAAAAGTATATTGACAAACAGATTATTTGTCAATATATTATCAACAACCTAATTCAAAAAGGAGTTTTTGATGACCACCGCAACGCTCAACCCCCAAGTTCACGGTATTTTTGACCCTGCTACCTGGACCGTGACTTACGTCGTTTATGAAAAGCCCGGCGCTGTCTGCGCCATCATCGACTCGGTCTTGGATTACGACCCCAAGTCTGGCCGCACCAGCCACAAGTCTGCTGACAAAGTCATTGAATTCGTCAAATCAAACGACTTGAAAGTGGCGTGGATTTTGGAAACCCATGCCCATGCCGACCACCTCAGCGCTGCGCCTTACTTGAAGCAACACTTGGGTGGCCAGATCGCCATCGGTGACCACATCACCCAGGTGCAAGGCGTGTTCAAGGGCATCTTCAATCTCGAACCCGGCTTCAAGCAAGATGGTTCTCAGTTTGACCACTTGTTCAAAGACGGTGACCGCATCGATGTGGGCAATGTCCATGGCCAGACCATGTACGTCCCAGGTCACACCCCTGCCTGCGTGGCCTACCAGTTTGGTGACGCGGTGTTTGTTGGCGACACCATGTTCATGCCCGATGTGGGCACTGCCCGCTGTGACTTTCCTGGTGGCGATGCGAAAACCCTTTACGCCTCTACCCGCAAGATCTTGAGCCTGCCGCCTCAAACCCGTTTGTTCATGTGCCACGATTACCCACCCAACGGTCGGGCGGTGAATTTCGAGACCACCGTCGCCGAGCAAAAAGCCAAGAACATCCATGTGCATGACGGCATCAGTGAAGCGGAATTTGTCGAGATGCGCACCAAGCGCGACGCCACCTTGGAAATGCCGGTGCTGATCCTGCCAGCGGTGCAAATCAACATCCGTGCGGGCGAGTTGCCACCCAAGGAAGACAACGGCATTGCCTACGCCAAAATCCCGCTGAACGCACTGTGAAGGGGCGCAAACCATGACAGGTTTTTCCAACCCTCAAGCCATGTGGGACAAACGGTTTTCCACACCGGCGTATGTGTTCGGTGAAGAGCCCAATGCATTTTTGGTGGACCAAGCTGCTTTGTTGGGCCAAGGCCGTGCCTTGGCTTTGGCCGATGGCGAGGGGCGCAACAGTGTTTGGTTGGCCCAGCAAGGCTTCACGGTTGATGCCTTTGATTTTTCTGTTCCAGCGATCGACAAAGCCAAAGCGCTGGCCAAGAAGCACCAGGTGAGCGTGAATTTCATCCACAGTGATTGGCAGTCGTTTGACTGGAAGCCCGCGCATTACGACCTGGTCGCGGGTGTCTTTTTCCAATTTGCAGCACCCGATGAACGTGCCGAGTTGTTTGAAAAAATCAAGCAATGCCTCAAGCCAGGAGGCGTGCTGCTGATCCAAGGCTATGGCAAAAACCAGTTGACTTACAAGACGGGTGGCCCAGACAAGCTGGATCATTTGTACGACGAAGACTTGCTGCGCCAAGCCTTTGCCGGCTTTGATGTGCAGGTCTGTCAAACCTATGAAACCAGCATTCAAGAGGGTGCAGGCCACAGTGGCATGTCAGCACTGGTGGGCTTTGTAGCCAAAAAACCATGAACCCCTTGCATCTGGTTTGTCCCCATTGCAACGCCACCAACCGGGTGCCGTCTGACAAATTGCAAGCCGAGTTGAGCTGTGGGGTGTGCCATGCGCCCTTGCTCAGTCATCAACCAGACAACTTGGGCGAAGCCGCTTTCAAGGCGCAATTGGCCAAAAGCGATTTGCCTTTGGTGGTGGACTTTTGGGCACCGTGGTGTGGCCCTTGTCGGATGATGGCACCCGCATACGAAAAAGTGAGCCAAGACATGCATGGGCGAGCCCGCTTTGTGAAGGTCAACACCGAGGACGAACAAAGCTTGGCTGCGACCTACAACATTCGAAGCATTCCCACATTGGCGGTGTTTGCGGCTGGCCGTGAACTGGCCAGACAACCTGGGGCGATGTCGGCCCCCGATTTGGCGCGTTGGGTCAGCGCTGCGTTGCTCAAGGTTTGAACTGACCCCAAACTTCAAGGAAACATCATGACTCAAAACGTTGGCGGCATCGACCGCATTCTTCGCATCGCAGTTGGCTTGGTGCTGGTCATTTTGGCCGCCACTGGCGTCCTGGGCCAATGGGCCTGGCTGGGCGTGATCTTGCTGGCGACCGGACTCGTGGGCATTTGCATGCCTTACAAATTGTTTGGTTTCAGCACCTGTGCCATCAAAACCGATCCCAACTCTGTGACTGAATGAGATAAACCATGGACACCCTTGATCCCATTTTGCTGGCGCGTGTGCAATTTGCTGCCAACATCACTTTCCATATTTTGTTTCCAACCATCAGCATTGCCATGGGTTGGTTTTTGCTGTTTTTCAAGACGCGCTTTGTGGCCACGGGCGAGCAGCACTGGATGGATGCTTACCAGTTCTGGATCAAGATTTTCGCCCTGACGTTCGCGTTGGGGGTGGTCAGTGGCATCACCATGAGCTTTCAATTCGGCACCAACTGGCCGGGGTTCATGAACGCCGTAGGCAATGTGGCCGGTCCACTGCTGGCCTACGAGGTGTTGACCGCCTTTTTTCTGGAGGCCACTTTCCTGGGGATCATGCTGTTTGGTCGCGGTCGGGTCAGTGAAGGGGTGCATACCCTGGCCACCTGGCTGGTGGCTTTGGGCACCACCGCCTCGGCCTTTTGGATCTTGGCCCTGAACTCCTGGATGCACACACCTGCCGGCTTTGAGATGATCAACGGACAAGCCCATGTCACCAGTTGGTTCGAGGTGATCTTCAACCCTTCATTCCCTTACCGCATGACACACATGCTGTTGGCGTCGGGCTTGACAGCGTCATTTTTGCTGGCAGGCATCAGTGCCTACCGCTGGCTGAAAAATGACCGCGCCAAAGATGTGATGGCCTCTTTGCGCACCGGTGTCACCGTGGCAGCCCTGTTGATTCCGGTCCAAATCTTCGTCGGTGATCTGCATGGCCTCAATACCATGCAATACCAACCGGCCAAGTTAGCGGCCATGGAAGGAATTTGGGAAACCCAAAAAGGCGTGCCTGCTGTGTTGTTCGCCATCCCTGACCAAGCCACGCAGTCCAACAAATATGAAATTGCCATCCCCAAACTCGCCTCTTTCTACCTGACACACGACTGGGATGGCGAAGTCAAAGGCATCAAAGACTTCGCTGAGCACCCACCCGTCGGACCGGTCTTCTGGGCATTTCGCATCATGGTTGGCGTGGGTTTGTTGATGTTGGCGGTGAGTTGGTTTGCCAGCTATGAACTGCGTTTCAAAGACGGTCTGTCGCGGCGCACTGCCATGGTTTTGGTGGCCATGACCTTTGCCGGCTGGGTTGCATTGGTGTCTGGTTGGTATGTGACCGAAATCGGACGACAGCCTTGGTTGGTCCAAGGTGTGCTGACCACCGCACAAGCTGCATCCCAGGTACCTGCGGGCAACATCGCCTTGTCATTGGCGTTGTACCTCACGCTCTACATCGCTTTGTTGTCGGCTTATGTGTCCGTGGTGTTTTACTTGGCCAACAAGGCAACCCATGGAGACCACCTCACCCAATCCACCCCACAAGGACTTCGCCATGTTTGATGCAGGCATTGATATCACCAGCCCATCCGGTTGGTTGCCATTGGCATTTGCGCTTGTCATGGCCCTGTCCATGCTTGCCTATGTCATCTTGGATGGCTACGACTTGGGTGTGGGCGCCTTGCTCGACAGCGCGGACACGGTCGAGCAAAAAAACACCATGATCGCCAGCATCGGACCATTTTGGGACGCCAACGAAACCTGGTTGGTGCTGGGTGTCGGTGTCTTGTTGGTGGGTTTTCCTTTGGCGCATGGCGTGATTTTGGGTGCCCTCTATTTGCCGGTGGCGCTGATGCTGGTGGCGTTGTCTCTGCGCGGCGTGGCTTTTGACTTTCGGGTCAAAGCCAAGGCACAGCACCGTCCACTGTGGGACAAGACTTTTTTCATCGGTTCCTTGCTGGCCTCGTGGTCACAGGGTTTCATGCTCGGTCAGTTGATCTTGGGTTTCAAACAAGACATGGTGAGCTACCTGTTCAGCGCGCTCATTGGTTTTTGTTTGGTTTTTGCCTACCGGCTGTTGGGTGCCAGTTGGTTGATCATGAAAACCGAAGGTGGCTTGCAACTCAATGCAGTGGCTTGGGCCAAAGGCAGTTTGTGGCTCACGGCCGCGGGTGTGCTGGCCATTTCCGTGGCCACGCCCTGGGTCTCTCCACGGATTTTTGACAAATGGTTCAGCTTTCCCAATCTGCTCATGTTGTTCCCAATCCCTGCCATGACCATGGGCTTGTTTTTTGTGATTTCACGCAGCCTGAACCGGTTGCCAACCCGTTTGGCACAAGGCAACCAATACGGTGCTGGCGTGCCCTTCGCCAGCACGGTCGGGGTGTTTTTGCTCTCCTTTTATGGTTTGGCCTACAGCTTGTTTCCCTGGTTGGTGATCGACAAAATCGATATTTGGCAGGCCGCGAGCTCTCCCGAGGCATTGATGGTGATTTTTTATGGTGTCTTGGTGGTTTTGCCGGTGATCATTGCTTACACGGTGTTTGCGTACCGGGTGTTTTGGGGCAAATCCACGCATTTGACTTATTAACCGTATCCAAACAGAAAGGTTGTTCAACATGGCTTACACCACGAAATTTCAAAGCTTGGCCGATCAGGCCATGTCGCAAGTCAAAAGTGTGTCCCCCGACCAGGTGGACGCATGGGTCCAGCAAGGCGGGGTTGTGCTGGATATCCGTGACAAAGAAGAACACGATGCGGATCACGTCCCTGGCGCCTTGCACCTGAGCCGAGGCAAGCTTGAGATGAACGTTGAAGGTCTGATCCCAGACCTGACCACCCCCATCCTTTGTTACTGCAATGCGCACAACCGCGGCGCCTTGTCGGCCAACACCTTGCAACAAATGGGCTATGTCAATGTTCGCTATGTTGCTGGTGGTCTCAAGGCTTACAGGGCTTTGGGCTGATCTGCGTGCGAGTCCTGCGGATTTGGATGGTGTGTATTGCTTGGCTTGGCGCGGTGAATGCCGCACAGGCTGAGGAGAAGGCTGGTGGCTGCTGGGTTTGTCCCCAGTCCTTGGCGACGTCGGTGTACATGGTGGAGGGTCAGACTGCTTTGGGTTCAAAGGCCAATCGGAACTTCATTTCCAACGCAGGGTTTGTGATCACCCGTGATGGGGTTGTTGTGATTGACGCATTGGGTTCGGCAGCTTTGGCGCAGGCCTTGGTGGATGAAATCCGTCGCATCACGCCATTGCCGATCACCCATGTGCTGGTGACCCACTTTCATGCAGACCATATTTACGGTTTGCAAGTTTTTCAGTCACTGGGCGCGCGCATCGTGGCACATGAGGGTGGCAAGCATTATCTTTACTCCGACACAGCCCAAGCCCGTTTGGCTGCATCCCGGGTCGAGTTGTCACCCTGGGTCGATGAAGCCACCCAACTGGTTTTTGCCAGTCAATGGTTGAATGGCTCAGTCCAATGGCAGCTTGGCGGCGTGGATTTTCATGTGCTGCATTTCGGGCCTGCACATACCCCGGAAGACCTGGTGGTCTACCTGCCAGAACAAAGGGTATTGTTTGCAGGGGACTTGGTCTTTCGTCAACGGATCCCTTTTGTCGGACAAGCTGACAGTCGGCGTTGGCAACAAGCCTTGACAGAACTCTCCGGCTTGAAGGTGGATGTGGTTGTGCCAGGTCACGGACCGTCTTCTCGCCAATTCTTGCAAGAGATTGAAACCACCCGCGCCTATTTGCATTTTGTTAGGGCTCAAATGATGCAAGCCATCGAACAGGGAAGGTCTTTTGAGGAAGCTTACCGATCAGTGGACTGGTCGGCTTTTGCAGGCTTGCCTCTTTTTGGTGTGGCCAACCGCATGAATGCTTTCAATCTTTACCTGCAACTGGAGGAAGAACTCCTGAAATGACCTCAAATACAGGGTTATCCCTAGGTTTTCTTTTTGTTAGTGAAGTTATATATTATCCCCAGTTAATTTATAAATTTACATTTAAGGAAAACTGATGTGAACAAAACACCCGGTCAAATCCTCAAGGCGCCTGAGTACTTTCTGACGCAAAAAGACATTCAGTCGGTCAAAAGCCAAACCGCGCACGGTCGCCGAAATTTCCTGGCCCAGGCCTTAGCCGCTGCCGCAGGCGTGACCGCCACTGCCGGTGCTTTGGCGCAAACAGCTGCCGAAGGCGACCCCCACATCCTCCAATTGCCCGCACACGCCACTGGTTTGGGGCAGGGCGTGGCCTCTCCCGGCTACGGCAAACCGTCTCAATTTGAAGCCAATTTGCAGCGTCGCCAAAGCCCAGGCTTGACGCAAACCACCCAGGCCTCGGTTTCGTTTGCGCCATTGCAGTCGCTGTTTGGCATCGTCACACCCAGTGGCTTGCATTTCGAACGCCATCACCAAGGGTGGTGGGACATCGATCCACGCACACACCGTTTCATGGTCAACGGCCTGGTCAAAACACCCCAGGTTTTCACCATGGATGATTTGATGCGGCTGCCTTCTGTGAGCCGTTTTCATTTCATCGAATGCGGAGCCAACACCGGCATGGAATGGGGCAATGTAGCCGTGCCCACGGTTCAA
Source organism: Bordetella parapertussis (assembly GCA_945890735.1). Taxonomy (GTDB): domain Bacteria; phylum Pseudomonadota; class Gammaproteobacteria; order Burkholderiales; family Burkholderiaceae_C; genus Limnohabitans. The sequence goes on from CAMDCZ010000026.1 coordinate 16,364, forward strand.
TACACACATGGCATGCTGTCTTGCAGCGAGTTCACGGGTGTCCCCCTCATCACCCTGTTGGAGCACTGTGGGGCTGACTTGAAAGCCGGGCAGTTTGTCTTGGCAGAGGGTGGGGATGGTTCTTCCATGACCCGCACCATTCCCATGAGCCTGATCAAGTCAGGCGAAGTGATGGTCGCCTATGGCCAAAACGGTGAAATGCTGCGCCCCGAAAACGGTTATCCCCTGCGCTTGGTGGTGCCTGGTGTGCAAGGGGTGAGCTGGGTCAAGTATTTGCGTCGCATCGAGTTGGGCGACAAGCCCTACGGCACCAAAGACGAGGCAATCCACTACATCGATTTGATGCCTGATGGAACCCACCGCCAATACAGTGGCATCCAAGAATGCAAAAGCGTGGTCACCACACCGTCAGGTGGTCAAGCCTTGTTGAACAAGGGCTTCTACAACATCACAGGTCTGGCTTGGTCGGGTCGTGGTGCGGTCAAAAAGGTGGATGTCTCGGTGGATGGTGGCGCCAATTGGAAGCCTGCACGTTTGGAGTCGCCAGTGCTGAGCAAATGCCTGACCCGCTTCAATCTGGATTGGGTCTGGGATGGCAAGCCTTGCATCATCCAAAGCCGAGCAACCGACGAGACCGGCTTTGTGCAACCGAGCATCAAGCAATTGCGAGAGGTGCGTGGCACCCGCTCCATCTACCATAACAACGCGATTCAGTCCTGGCTGGTGCAAGAAAGCGGTGAGGTGAAAAATGTACAAGTCTCTTGAAACCCGCATGAGCAAGGTCACACTCGGCCTGTTGTTCACGGCCATGGCTGGCTTGGCACAAGCCCAACAGGCCCACCCTGGCATTGGGCGGGTGGCAACCCCAGCCGAAGTGGCCAAGTGGGACATCGATGTCCGTCCTGATTTCAAAGGCTTGCCAAAAGGTGAGGGCACAGTGGCGCAAGGTCAAGATGTCTGGGAAGCCAAGTGTGCGAGTTGCCATGGGATTTTTGGTGAGTCCAACGAAGTGTTCAACCCGGTGATAGGCGGCGTGCAGGCAGAAGACGTGAAAACTGGGCGCGTGGCCAAACTCAGTGACACGTCTTTTCCAGCGCGAACCACCTTCATGAAAGCCCCAAGCCTGGCAACCGTTTGGGACTATATCAACCGCGCCATGCCTTGGAATGCGCCTAAGACACTCACCGTCAACGAGGTCTATGCAGTCACTGCTTATCTGCTCAATCTCAGTTATGTGGTGGATGACCAGTTTGTACTCAATGAGAAAACCATTGTTCAAGCCCAGGCCCGCATGCCCAACCGTCTGGGCATGAGCACCCAGCACTTTTTGTGGCCCGGCTCTGAAATGAGCAATGCGACCAAGCCGGACACAGCCAACACGGCTTGTATGAAAAATTGCGCTTCCCAGGTCAAAGTCACTTCCTCACTGCCGGACTTTGCCCGGGATGCACATGGCAACTTGGCCGATCAAAATCGTTTGGTGGGTCAGCAAAAGGGTGTCCAAACCCTGCGAGTCTCGACCACGGTCGCCAAGCCTGCCCCTGCGCCCAAAGGCCCACCGGCTGCTGTGCTGGGATTGCTTCAAACCCACAACTGCCTGAGTTGCCACGGTCTGGAGAAAAAAGTCGTTGGCCCTGGCCTGTCTGAGGTGTCCGCCAAATACCCGGGCAAAGCCGACTACCTGGCCAACAAAATCGTGTCTGGCAGTGCTGGCGTGTGGGGCAGTATTCCCATGCCAGCTCAAACCCTGAAACCCGCTGACGCCAAAACCATCGCAGACTGGTTGGCAGGCAATCAACTTTCATCATCAAAGGAGAAATGACATGCAAACACGTCGCGATGCACTCAAGCGCAGCCTGGCTGTCGCCAGTTTATTGATGGGCTCTGGCATGCTGCCTCAGCTTGCCCACGCCTTCGAGAAGTCCGCCTTCGAAGCCAAATCTGTAGCCGATGTTTTCAAGGCCTTGGGACTGCCCATGCCAACCGAAAGCAAAGAGGTCAGTTTGACTGCCCCTGACATCGCTGAAAACGGCGCTGTCGTGCCCATGACTGTGCAATCGAATATGCCTGGCGTGAAAAGGCTGTTGCTCTTGGTCGACAAAAACCCGTCCCCTTTGGTGGCGCAGTTCATGGTCAACCCTGCTGTTGAATCCAGTTACCAAACCCGCGCCAAGATGAGCCAATCTTGTGATGTTTACGCCGTTGCGGTGATGGCAGATGGCAAAACCGTTTTTGCCAAAAAAGAAGTCAAGGTCACGCTGGGTGGCTGCGGCGGTTAATTTTTCATCAATTCAAGGAGAAACAACATGGCAGATCCAATGCGCATTCGCGCCCAAATGGCTGGTGAAAAAATCAATGTCCGCGTCTTGATGAGCCACGAAATGGAGTCCGGGCAACGCAAGGACGCCACCGGCGCCATCGTGCCCGCTTGGCATATCCAGGAGGTCACGGCCACCCACAACGGCGTGGCTGTCATGACGGCTGAGTGGGGCCCAGGCGTGTCCAAAAACCCTTTTTTGCAGTTCACCATCAAGAACGGCAAAGCGGGTGACAAAGTGACTGTGACCTGGAAAGACAACAAGGGCGACACCCGCTCAGATGAAGCAACGGTGTCTTGACATGAAGCACTACCTCGCTTTCCTGGCCCCAGTGGCCTTGGTCTTTGCGGTATCAACCGCATCGGCACAAAAATCTGCATCGGATGGCATCGCCGAATACCGGGCCATGCTGCAAGACGGCAATCCTGCCGATTTGTTCGAGGCCAAGGGCGAAGACTTGTGGAAACAAGCTCGCGGTCCGAAAAAAGCCAACCTGATGCAGTGCGATTTGGGCAAGGGCCCTGGCATGGTCAAAGGGGCTTGGGTTGAGTTGCCACGCTACTTTGCCGACACGCAAAAAGTACAAGACTTGGAGTCACGCTTGCTGACCTGCATGGAGAAGCTGCAAGGCTTTGACGCAGAGCAGATCCGCAACACGCCTTATGGCAAAGGCGAGCAAGCCAACATCACCGCCTTGGCCACCTGGGTGGCGGCAGAGTCCAAAGGGCAGAAGTTCAATTTGCCACAAGCCCATGCCGAAGAAAAGCGCATGTTCGATTTGGGTAAGAAATTGTTTTTTTTCCGCTCAGGTCCACATGACTTTGCTTGCTCGACTTGCCATGCCCAAGATGAGAAACGGATTCGCTTGCAAGACCTGCCTAACCTGACCTCCAGTGCGGGTGCCGGTTTGGGTTTCGGTGCCTGGCCAGCGTACCGTGTTTCCAATGGACAGATGTGGAGCATGCAGTTGCGCTTGAATGACTGTTATCGCCAACAACGCTTTCCTTATGCATTGTTTGGCAGTGAGGCTTCTGCCGCTTTGGGCGTCTACTTAGGCGTGACTGCCAAAGGTGTTCCCACAACGGCTCCAGCCATTCGTCGATGACTCGCAAAGGAACCCCATTGAAAACATCTCACCTCAATACACTTTTGCTCGCTGGCTTTGCTTGGGGGCTCAGTGCTTGTGCCACACCTGGTGTGACAAGCAGCCACTACGGTACTGACGTTCAGCAGTCCATTCAAACCTCCTTTCGTGCCCAAGGCCAAGCGGGCATGGACCGATTAACGCCTGATGAGGCCAATTTGCTGTGCAGCGAAGCGGACTACCAGGGTAAACCGCTGAATGAAAAACAGGCTGAAAAAATCCGCACTGAAAACTTCAAGTCCATCCAATGGCCAGCCAATGGTCAGTTCATTGGCGACTACAAATTGGGCGAGGCGATTGCCCAAGATGGGCGCGGCAAAACCTGGTCGGACAAAGAAGGTTCGGTCAATGGTGGCAATTGCTACAACTGCCACAAGATCAGCAACACAGAAATTTCACACGGCACCTTGGGTCCGAGTTTGTACAACTACGGCAAGCTGCGCGGCATCACTGATGTGAACAGTGCCACCGCCAAGCCTATCGTGGAATACACCTGGGCCAAGTTGTGGAATGCCCGTGGATACAACGCTTGTTCCAGCATGCCGCGGTTTGGCCACAATGGGATCTTGACTGAAACCCAGTTACAGCACCTGATGGCCTTGTTGCTAGATCCCAAATCACCCATCAACCAATGAATCGAGACAGCCCATGAACTTGACCAAACGTGAATTCATGCAGGTGCTGGGGGCGGGTGTCATGGCGGGTATGCCCATGGGCAGCCATGCCCAAAAAACCGCTGCCGATGCGGAGGGCTTGTACGAAATGCCACGCTTTGGGCAGGTGTCCTTTTTGCACATGACCGACTGTCATGCGCAGTTGCTGCCTGTGCACTTTCGCGAGCCAAGCATGAACCTGGGATTGGGAAGCCTCAAGGGCCAATTGCCGCATTTGGTTGGTACCGAGTTGCTCAAAGCCACTGGCGTGAAACCGGACACGGCGCAATCCCATGCCCTGACTTCCCTGCAATTCGAGACCGCTGCCAAACGCTATGGCAAGGTGGGCGGCTTTGCGCATTTGGCCACCTTGGTCAAGCGCATGAAGGCTTCACGCCCAGGTGCGTTGTTGCTCGACGGTGGTGACACTTGGCAAGGCTCAGCCACAGCCCTATGGACCAAGGGCCAAGACATGGTTGATGCCTGTCGCTTGTTGGGTGTGGATGTCATGACCGGTCATTTTGAATTCACCTATGGTCAAGAACGCGTGACCGAATTGGTAGAGAAAAAGCTGGGTGAGCAGACGGCTTTTGTGGCGCACAACATCAAAACCAAAGACTTTGGCGATCAGGTCTTCAAACCCTATGTCATGCGCGAAATGAATGGTGTGCCTTGCGCCATCATTGGGCAGGCGTTTCCCTACACGCCCATTGCCAACCCCCGCTACATGGTCGCGGATTGGGAGTTCGGCATCCAGGAAGAAAACCTGCAAAAAACGATCCTGGATGCCCGTGCCAAGGGTGCCCAAGTGGTGGTCTTGTTGTCGCACAACGGCATGGATGTGGATTTGAAATTGGCTTCTCGCGTATCTGGCTTGGACGCCATCCTGGGTGGTCACACCCACGACGGCATGCCCGTGGCCAAGGTGGTGGTCAACAAGTCTGGTCAGACCCTGGTCACCAATGCCGGCTCCAACGGCAAGTTTTTGGGTGTGCTGGACCTCGAAGTGAAAAACAAACAAGTCACCGACTACCGATACAAATTGATGCCGGTGTTTGCCAATTTGCTGCCAGCAGATGCGCAAATGCAAGCCCTGATCACCAGTATCCGCGCCCCGTACTTGGCTGAATTGCAAAAAACCCTGGCCATCACCGAGGGCAGTTTGTACCGTCGTGGCAATTTCAATGGCACGGGCGATCAATTGTTGCTCGACGCCATGTTGGATGTGCAAAGCGCAGAGATTGCGTTCTCACCTGGTTTCCGTTGGGGTACCAGTTTGCTGCCCGGCCAAGCCATCACCAAAGAATGGCTGATGGACATGACGGCGACGACCTATTCCTATGCCACGGTCACGCCCATGAAGGGCAGCATGATCAAAACCATTTTGGAAGACGTGGCGGACAATTTGTTCAACGCCGATCCTTATTACCAACAAGGTGGTGACATGGTGCGTGTGGGTGGTTTGAAGTACACCTGCCGACCCATGGCCAGCATGGGACAACGCATCCACAACATGCAGTTGAACGACAAACCCATCGACCCCGATAAAACCTATAAGGTGGCCGGTTGGGCACCGGTGTCAGAGGAGGCCTCCAAGCAAAACCTCAAACCCATTTGGGAAGTCGCCGAACAGTGGTTAGCGGCAACTGGCGGCAAGGTCTCTGCTCGCAAAGCCAATGTGCCGGTGCTCGAGGGTGTCTTGCCCAATCCAGGCTATATGCGTTCTGAATGAACTGGACTCGACTGTCGTGCTTGAGCTTGCTGCTGTTGTTGGGCGCATGCAGTGACAGTCCCTGGTATTGGCCTTGGGAGGATGCACCGGCTCGATTGGAATTGCCTGGCGTGGCTTATTCGGGTGATCAAGCCATGTTGCGTTTGGGTCCTGCGGGGCAACCCTTGGTCAATCCGTCTTTGATCCAAATTCAACGTGCTTTCTTTGATTGCAAGGGTCTGGTGGGCGATTGGTATCAGCTGCTGATGCAAGCCGAGATGAACCACCTGGCCGCGTCCGATCAGCTCAAGCCCATGAAAGATCCAGTGTGTTTGGTGAGCATGGACAAAGACTTGAATTTGTCACAAGGGCGTTACACGGTTCATTTCTTCAGCAGTGGTGAAGAGATGAACCAATGCATTGTTCACCACCGTTGTGAGTGGGCACGCAATGTCACCTTGATCTCTCAAAACAATGCGGTCTTCCGAAGTTATTTTTTGTCAGATTTCAAGATCGAGCATTACTATCGGCACTGTTTGACCGCCGATAACACGTGGCATCAAGATACCTCTTGTTCAACACTCGAGGACTGATCCAGCTAGTCAGTTATTTTTTGATTTGATTCATTCATCAGAGGTTAATCCACATGGACTTCACCGTCAGCGTACTTTTAGGGACATTCATTCTCTCGATGGTCGCGTTATTCATCTTCATTTGGTCGATGTCCAATGGTTTGTTTGGAGATGGCATCGCTGCGGCAACGGTCATTTTTGTACCGAATGAGCTGGGCAAGGTTGAAGACCCGGCGGCGACTTCTTTGCAAATCAGTGGCTTACAGCAGTCGACGGGACCGACCAGTGGGACGGATGCCGTGGTCACTGACGATGACGCAAGGGCACGAGACCATGCCGACCAATCAACATCGTTGGTGGTGGGTGTCTGCTTGACCCTTGCGGTGGTTTGGTTGGTGCTGGCTTCTGTTGCGGGCTTGATCTCTTCTATCAAACTGCATGCCCCAGATTGGTGGGTCTACGACGCCTGGCTGACATTTGGCCGAATTCGCCCCATTCACCTCAACATGGTGGCATATGGTTGGTGTTCGTTGTCCGGTATCGGCGTGGCCATCTGGTTGATTCCGCGTTTGCTCAAAACAGAGTTGGTTGGTGGAAATTACGCCTTGTTGGGCGGTACCCTCTGGACCATTGGGGTGTTTGCAGGAACAGTCGCGATTGCCATGGGTTATTCCGATGGTTTGGAATGGTTGGAATACCCCTGGCAGATTGACATCTTGCTGGTTGTGGGCGGGGCCTTGGTGGGCATTCCTTTGTGGTTGACACTGCTCAACCGCAAGGTGGACCACCTGTACGTGTCGGTCTGGTACATCGGTGCCGGACTCTTGTGGTTTCCAATCTTGTTTCTCATTGCCAACTGGCCAGGTTTGCATTTTGGGGTCCAGCAGGCGACCATGAACTGGTGGTTTGGTCACAATGTGTTGGGGCTTTGGTTCACCCCGATTGGGTTGGCGGCGGCTTACTATTTCATTCCCAAAGTGCTTGGAAAACCCATCCACTCCTACAATTTATCGCTGCTTGGTTTTTGGAGTCTGGCGTTTTTTTACAGCCAAGTTGGCGGACACCATCTCATCGGTGGACCAGTGCCTTCTTGGCTGATCACGATCTCCATTGTTCAGAGTGTGATGATGGTCATTCCTGTATTTGCTGTGGCTGTCAATCAGCACATGACGGTTCTGGGGAATTTTCGTGCGCTGGCATATTCGCCAACACTTCGCTTTATCGTGCTGGGTGCCATGATGTACACCGCTGCTTCTGTCCAGGGTTCACTGGAAGCGCTGCGCTCGGTTAACACCATCACGCATTTCACCCACTACACCGTCGCACATGCCCACCTTGGGCTTTACGGCTTTTTCTCGATGGTGATGTTTGGTTCTATTTACTTCATCATGCCCAGGGTCATGAATTGGGAGTGGCCTTATCCCAAACTGATTTCATTGCATTTTTGGTTGGTGCTGGTGGGCTTTGCTGTTTATTTCATCTGGTTGAGCATAGGCGGATGGCTGCAAGGCCTGGCCATGCTGGACGAGAAGACCACTTTCATGCAGTCAGTGGCACTGACCTTGCCCTATTTGGAAGCACGTTCCATCGGCGGGGCATTGATGACCTTGGGTCACTTGGTCTTTGCAGCCCACTTCTTTGCCATGGGCTGGAAGTTTGGCCCAAGAAGACTTGGCGCTGCGTTATTGGGCAGCTCTTTTGTTGCCCGTTTGGAAGCCAAAGGAGTCGCAGCATGAGCACGGGTCAAAGCTTTTGGGAAATGGACGAGATGCGCATCATCACTGGTGCCATGGTCATCCTAGGGGGGGCTACCGCTTTGCTGGTGGTCATGCCTTATTTGCTGTTGAAAGAACTGCCGCCACCACCTGCGTTGAAGCCCTACACCAGCCTTCAACTGGAAGGGCGACAGTCTTATATTGCCAACGGTTGTGTCTACTGTCACTCTCAGCAACCCAGAGACATGTCCCAAGCGCCTGATTTTCAGCGCGGCTGGGGCAGAGCATCCGTTGCGGGCGATTACGCACACGACACACCTCATCTTTTGGGCACCATGCGCACTGGCCCTGACCTGATGAACATCGGCGCAAGACAGCCCAGCAAAGACTGGCATTTGGGACACCTCTATCAACCGCGTGCTTACACGCCAGGCTCCATCATGCCGTCTTATCCCTATCTTTTCGAGGTCCGCCAAGGCGCTGCAAAGCCGGATGAGACAGTTGTGAATTTGCCGCCTGCGTTTGCTCAACCCGGTCAGGTTGTCGTGGCACGCCCGGAAGCACTGGCTCTGGTGGCATACCTGCTTGCAATGGACCGCACTTATCCAGCACTGGCACCCATTGTCCCCGCATCAGCGCAGGAGAAACGATGAACAAAAGCAGATCAACAGAAAACCCAGAAACCACACCACAACGCCAGCGGGAACTTCCCGATCCCAATGAAGGCGTTAGACCCTTACCGTGGTTCCTGACCATGTTCTTGGGCGCCATGGCGATGTGGGGGGCCTTCTACATCTACAGCACCCCCTCTGGTGAAGACTCTGCTTACGGTGACCAACGCACCTTGACTGCCTTGCGCCCCAAAGTGGTAGATGCAGGTGCGGCCCCCAAAGCAGACGGGAAACAGATTTACCAAGGCAACTGTGCTGCCTGTCATCAGGCCACCGGCTTGGGGATTGCGGGGGTATTCCCACCATTGGTCGCTTCGGATTGGGTGGTCGGTGACGACAAAATCTTGACCCTGATTCTTCTGCATGGTGTGAACGGCGATTTAGAGGTCAACGGCACCCTCTACAAAGGCGCCATGCCGGGCTGGAAGAGTTTGAGTGATGCTGAACTTGCGGCTGTGATGAGTTACATCCGAAGTGATTGGGGAAACAAGGCCGCTGAAGTCACGCAAGAAGCTGTTGCCGCCCAACGCGAGGCGACAAAGTCTCGCGCTGAGCCTTTCAAAGGTGGACAAGAACTGAAGTCCGGTGTCTAAAGAAACACACTCAGCGCCTGGCTTGTGGAAAACCTTTTTGGCCAGCACAGTTGTCCTGGCTCTGGGGCTCCTTCTTTTGCTTCAAGCAACAGCGCAAGGCAACGCTTTCACCACCGAGACCCTTCGGCGCACCGAAGTGGTCAACAACCCGTCCCTCGTGCCTGAGCTGGCAGTCTACGATGCCGACGGCAACCAAAGCACCCTGCGACAGGTTCTTGCCCAAGGTGACAAGGTTTGGCTGGTGGACTTTGTCTACACACGCTGCCAAACGCTTTGCATCACGCTTGGCACGGTGTTCCAGCAACTGCAGAGAGAAATTCAACTGCGCGGACTCGAGGACAAGGTCGGGCTGTTATCGGTTAGCTTTGACCCTGCCCATGACACGCCCAATGCGCTTGGTATGTACCGCGACCGTATGCGCATGGACCCAGACATTTGGCGCATCCTTAGCCTCAGCTCGCCGCAAGACAGGGGGCAGTTGCTGGATGCCTTTGGCATCATCGTTATTCCGGCACCGCTTGGAGAATTCGAACACAATGCCGCGCTGCATCTGGTGAGCCGGGAAGGCAGACTATTTCGCATCGTTGATTACAACGATGCCAAATTCGCCCTAGGCACTGCATTGGCCTACGCGCCATGAGGTACATGGGGCCTCCTGGGTTTGCGTTATGGATGGGGATGGCCCTGTGTTTGCTCGCTAGCGCATTGTCGCTACCACCAGGGCGCAGCCTGATTGAACAGAGCATGGCCTGGCACATGGTGGTTCAAATGCCCATGCTTTTTGCGGGTGGCTGGTTTTTGATGGGCAGCGGTTGGGATTTAAAGAAAACATCATCAGCAAGTTGGAACCAGTTTGGATTAACGGGCTTCATCGCAGCGCAATTCATCATCACCTATTGGATGCTGCCCATCTCCATCGACCGAGCAGTGGTCATGCCCCAAGTGGATGCTTTTAAACTTCTGTCGTTGATAGCCAGCGGAGCGATGATCCAAGTATCCATCAGTCGTTCACCTGCAGTCGTACAGCTCTTTTTCGTGGGTTACATCGTATCGATGTTGATCACAACGGGTGTATTTTTGGCGACGACCGAAAGACGACTTTGCAATGCATACGCCATGGAAAGTCAGCTGAGCGCTGGCTATGGTGTTGTTGCATTGGGTGTCTCGCTTGCTTGTGCATGGGCTTACCGGATCAACCGACTCAAGCCCAAGACTGCTGTTTGAATGGATGGTTTTTCATCATTCACACTGCTTGGGTGGTCGCGGGTCTTGCAGCCATTCAGCGACAATATTCGGCCAGATGGACATTGCCTGACACATAGGAGAGATCATGCGCATGAGCACCCTCGCGCTTGCAGCCGCCACGATTTTCAGCTTGATGCTGGCTTCAACTGCCCATGCTGACAAGAAAGCCATTGCCATTGACGAAATGGATGCCTATCTGGGTTTTGCAGACTACGGCGGCGGTGTGATTTTTGCCGAGCAAATTCCCAAAGACGATTGGTCCAAATTCTTGCTGATTGATGCGCGTGATCCGGCGCAATTCGCCAAAGGGCACATTCCAGGCGCCATCAACATCGAATGGCGTCAGGTGCTGGCCAAGCGCCATGCCATCCCTCAAAACAAGCCTGTGCTCATTTATTGCAACACCGGTTCGCTGTCGGCCCAAGCCGGTTTTGCGCTGCGCGTCGCAGGTTGGGAGAACGTGCGCATCTTGCAAGGTGGCATGACAGAGTGGCAGGCCAAAGGCGGTTTTGACGCGGCGGCCAAAGCCGCGGGGCCTGCCAAGCATTGAAAAGGGGTTGATGGTTTGAGCTGGATCAATGTTGACGGCTTGATGACTGACATTGTCTCTATGGCCAACATTGATATAACTCATGCTCAAAGAGGGCTGGAGCCTGTACAGTCGGATCTGTCGATTGAATAAATCTCTCGATTTCAAAAACCGATAGTCAACCTCAAAGGAAACCCATCATGTCCATGCCCCTCATCAACGAAGCCGCTCCCGCCTTCAGCGCCAACACCACCCACGGCCCCAGAAGCCTCGCCGACTACAAAGGCAAGTGGCTCATCCTGTTCTCGCACCCTGCCGACTTCACGCCTGTGTGCACCACCGAATTCATCGGATTTGCCAAACGTGCCGAGTTGTTCAAGAGCATGAACTGCGAATTGCTCGGCTTGTCGATCGACAGCATCTATTCGCACTTGGCCTGGATGCAAAGCATTCAGAACAACTTTGGTGTGGAGATTCCTTTCCCCATCATTGACGACATCAAGATGGAGGTGGCCCAGGCCTACGGCATGATCCACCCCGGTGCTGCCGACACCCAAGCCGTGCGTGCCACCTTCTTCATTGACCCTGAGGGCAAGCTTCGCGCCATGGTGTACTACCCGATGAGCAACGGCCGCTCGATCGAAGAATTTGTGCGTTTGTTGCAAGCCATGCAGACCAGCGATGCCCACAAGATCGCCACCCCCGAGGGCTGGACGCCCGGTTGCGACGTGATCGTGCCACCGCCCAAAACACCCGAGGCCATTGCCAAGCGCAAAGGCGAGGGTTACGCCATGAAGGACTGGTATTTCTCGACCAAGTCCCTGTAAATCCAAGGCTTGCCTCCCTGCCGCTCTGGGGCAGGGGGTGTCAAGCACCTTCGTCGTTCCATGGCCAAGCATGCACCGCAAGATTCAGCTTTGTTTGGCCTTAGGTGGCGGTGTGCAAAGCAAGTGATCTGCATCCTGCAAAGTGGCGTCTGGGTACTTGCCTTGCAAAGTCGCCCAACAGTGCTCAGCGCAACAGATCACTCAGTGAGCGGGCCACCACCTTGGTCGCTCTGCGCAGATCCTCCAAGTCCAATCGCTCGTCTGCACGCTTGGCATGAGACTCCAATACCGTGCGTGGGCCAGCACCATAAATCACACCAGGGATGCCGCGCTCGACGTACAAGCGCACATCGGTGTAAAGCGGGGTGCCCACGGCGGGGATCGGCTCACCAAAGACTTCAGCGCCGTGCTTTTGCAGGGCATCAACCAAGGGCTTGTTGCCCGACAGTGGCTTCATGGCGTGGGCCATGAGCATGCGTCGCACGTCCATGGTGATGGCATGCGCCGGGTCGCGTGAGGCGTTGTAATCGGCCATGGCCTTTGCCAGCACTTGGCGAATATCGGCTTCGACTTGTTCGGGGATTTCTTCGGGGATCATGCGGCGGTCTAGCTTGAACACCACCTTGCCAGGAATCACATTGGTGTTGGTACCACCTTCGATCATCCCGACATTCAGGTAGGGGTGCGTGATGCCCACCACGTTCGAGCGAATGGCTTTGTACAAGGTGTTCTGAGCATATAAAGCATTGAGCATGGCCACGGCACCTTGTAACGCATCGATGCCGCTGTCAGGGATGGCGGCATGTGCCATCTTGCCGTGCACTGTGACTTCCATTTGCAAACAACCATTGTGGGCCGTGACCACTTGGTAGCTGAAGCCTGCAGCGATCATCAAATCAGGTTTGGTGTGGCCGTGCGACAGCAGCCAGCCCGGGCCCAATTCACCCCCAAATTCTTCGTCATAGGTGAAATGCAACTCGACTGTCCCATGGCTGGGCTTGGCCACGGCTTCGAGGGCGCGCACTGCAAACGTGAAGGTGGAGAAGTCACATTTGCTGACAGCCGCAGCCCGGCCGTAAATCTTGCCGTCTTCAATTTCGCCGCCATAGGGATCGTGGGTCCAACCTTCACCCGGTGGCACCACATCGCCGTGGGCGTTCAGTGCCAATACGCGGCCTGCGCCATAGCGGCGACGCACGATCAGATTGGTGATGGAGGTCAAGCCGTGGGGGTGCACCTCGGCTGCTGGCACCTCGAACTGTTCAGCTGTCATGCCAAAGCCTTTGAGCAGCTCGGCTGTGCGCAGGGCGTGAGGTGTGTTGTTGCCAGGTGGCGAGTCGGTGGGTACTTTGATGAGTTCTTGCAAGAACGCAACCTGCTCGTCGAAATGCTGGTCAATCCATTGGTCGATGGCTTGGTAAGGGTTCATGTTGGTTTACCTGTCTGAGGGCGCTTAAGCCTGGTCTTGGAAGGGGTGTTGTTGTTTCCAGTGGCGGGCGATGTCTACCCGTTTGCAAATCCACACCCGATCGTGTTTCTCGACGTGGTCTAAAAATTGTTGCAGTGCTTTGATCCGTCCCGGGCGACCCAGCAGTCGGCAATGCATGCCCACGCTCATCATCTTTGGTGAATCTGCGCCTTCGGCATACAGCACATCAAAGCTGTCGCGCAAATAGGTGAAGAAGTCTGCTCCGTGTGCATAGCCTTGGGGCAATGAAAAGCGCATGTCATTCACATCCAAGGTGTAGGGCACCACCAAGTGCGGGACCACGGCACCATCGGATTTTTGAACCTTCATCCAAAACGGCAAATCGTCGCCGTAATAGTCGCTGTCGTATTCCAACCCGCCATGGTCCAGCAACAAGCGGCGGGTGTTGGGGCTGTCGCGCCCGGTGTACCAACCTGTGGGCATCTGACCAGTCAGCCGCTGAATGGTTTGTATGCCACGCGTCATGTGGTCGCGTTCGGTGGCTTCATCGATTTGCTGGTAGTTGATCCAACGCCAGCCGTGGCAAGCGATTTCATGCCCCAACTCGACAAAGGCCGCAGTCAATTCAGGGTGACGCTCCAGCGCCATGCTGACGCCAAACACGGTCAGCGGCAGTTCGCGTTTGTCGAACTCGCGCAAGATGCGCCACACGCC
>CAMDCZ010000027.1 GCA_945890735.1 Bordetella parapertussis
GTGATGGGCCATGAAATCGCCCATGCCTTGCGCGAACACGCACGTGAGCGCATGGGCAAGAGCATGGCCACCAACGGCTTGTCACGCTTGGGCGGCGCGCTGATTTCGGGTTACTTTGGCATCGACTCGCGTTTGACCGACGCGGTGGCTCAGCAAGGCGCGCAACTCTTGACATTGAAGTTCAGCCGCGAGGATGAGAGCGAGGCGGATTTGGTCGGCATGGAGCTGGCTGCCCGCGCCGGCTACAACCCCCGCGCAGGCGTGAGCCTGTGGCAAAAAATGAGCGCCGCCAACAAGGGCGCACCCCCACAGTGGCTGAGTACCCACCCCTCGGGCAGCGCCCGCATCAAAGACATCGAGGCCAACTTGCCCAAAGTCCATCCGCTGTATGAGCGGGCCAAAGCGCTTTGACCGGGGCGCCTTGAACAGTCAGGTGCCGCCCACATAGGGGTTGCTGCGCCGCTCGCGGCCAAAGGTGCTCTCAGGGCCGTGGCCCGGAATGAACACCGTGTCGTCCCCCATCGGCCACAAGCGCTGGGTGATGCTGTCGATCAGGTCTTGGTGATTGCCTTGCGGGAAATCGGTGCGCCCGATGCTGCCGGCAAACAGCACATCGCCGACAAACGCACGCTTTAATTCAGCCGAATAAAACACCACATGGCCGGGCGTGTGGCCGGGGCAGTGCCGCACGTGCAAAGTGTGTCTTCCCAGCGTCACGGTGTCACCATCGGCCAACCACCGCGTGGGCGTGAAGGGGCGTGCCGGTGGAAAACCATAACTTTCGGCGGCCGCTTTCAAACCATCGATCCAAAACTGATCGCCGGGGTGCGGGCCGATGATGGGCAGGTCCAAACTGTCGGCCAAATCGGCGGTGGCACCTGCATGGTCCAAGTGCGCATGGGTGATCCAGATGGCCACCAACTTGACGCCCAGTTGTTTGCAAGCGCCCAGCAGCATGTCCAAATCACCGCCCGGGTCGATGATGGCCGCGGTCATGCCCTCGTCCTCCCAGACCACAGAGCAGTTTTGTTGAAAGGGGGTGACGGGGATGGTTTCGTAGTGAAGCATGGTGTTCGGCAGGCGCTTGGTAACGATGTATAAAACTTGAGGTCATGATTTCGACGCCCCACCTCATGTGGGACGTTCAATCATAGGCCCGAGCGGTCTACTGCCCTGTGGGAGCGCAAACAGACAGTGTCGAATGGTTGACATGGATTGGCTGATAATTTAACATTGTTGCTACGGGAGAAGTCAATGGAAATCGCTATTCGTAGCATTGGTAACAGCAAAGGCATCGTGCTTCCCAAGCCCTTGCTGGCGCAGGCTGGCTTGGAAGGTGAAGCCACCGCCATCTTGTTGATTGAAAACGGCTCGATCGTGTTGCGCAAACCCAGCAAACCGTTGCGAGCAGGGTGGGCTGAGGCTGCTGCTGAATTGGCAAGCCATGGCGAGGACGACTTGCTGATGGGTGAGTTTGGCAATGCCGACGATGGGGAGCTGACTTGGTGAAGCGAGGTGACATCTGGTTGGTGAACCTGGACCCCACTGTGGGCACCGAAATCAAAAAATCACGGCCATGCGTGGTGGTATCGCCCCCTGAATTGAATGCACATCTTCGAACCGTCATGGTGGCCCCCATGACTTCAAAAGGGTTTGCTGCGCCATTTCGTGTGCCGGTGTCGCATGCAGGCACCAAAGGCTTGATCGTCTTAGACCAAATCCGTACCGTCGACAAACAGCGGCTCACGAAGAAATTGGGACATGTTTCACCAAAGACCTTGGGGAAAGTATTGCAAACCTTGCAAGCCTTGTTTGCCGAATAAAGACAAGCCTACTTCAGTCAAAGCCAAAAGCTCAAGCGGGCACATCAAACCGATAACCCACTCCATACACCGAGGCGATGCAATCACAGGTCGCGTCCACTGTCTGAATTTTTCTGCGCAGATTCTTGATGTGCGTGTCAATCGCTCGGTCGCTGATGTCGCGCTGGCTGTCGTGCACCGAGGCCAGCAACTGGTCGCGTGAATACACCCGCCCCGGGCGGCTCAGCAGCAGTCGGAACATCAAAAATTCAATCCGCGTGAGCGACAACCATTCGCCACGCCAGCTGATGCGAAACGCCGCATCGTCAACCTGCCAGAGTGCGGGTGTGGCTTTGAGAAGCCCTTGCGAGCGGCGCAGCAAAGCCCGCACCCTCGCCGCCACCTCGCGGGGCGCAAAGGGCTTGCACACATAGTCATCTGCGCCGGTGTTGAGCCCCAGCAAGCGGTCGAGCTCATCCACGCGAGCGGTCAGCATGAGGATGGGCACATCACTGAAACCACGCACCGTTTTGCACAGCGTGATGCCGTCCATGCCGGGCAGCATCCAATCCAATATCACCGCATCCGGGGTTTGTTGTTGAATCAAGCGCAGCGCCTCGTGGCCGTCGTGTGCAGACGTGGCTTCCAAGCCTTCATCGCGCAAATAACTCAGCAACAAGGCGGCAATTTTGGGGTCGTCTTCGACCACCAAGACGCGGCTGTGGTTGCTGTTCATGCCGCTTGGTCTGCCTGCAAGGGCAGCTGAATCTGAAACAACACGCCGCCAAGTTCAGAGGCAGACGCGCTGAGCTGGCCGTGGTGCGCTTTGGCGATTTGCTCGCCAATCGCCAAGCCCAAACCGCTGCCGCCAGCGTCCCGACTGCGCGACGCCTCGGCGCGGTACAGCGGCTCAAACACGCGGGAAAGCTCGGCAGGGGAAAGGCCCGGGGCGCTGTCTTCGAGGTCGATGACCACCAGCTGGTCTTGACAGTGCAGGCGCAGCACCACCTGCCCCGGCGCGTGGGTGTAGCGCAAGCTGTTGTCCAGCAGGTTGCCCAACAGTTGTTCGATGCGCTTGGCGTCCCATCGAACGCTGAGCGATGGCCATGTGGTTTCAAACTGCAAAGTCAAACCGGCTTGTTGAGCACGCAGGGCAAAACGTTGTGTGATGCTTTCAAGCAGTGCGACCGCATCCAAGGTTTCAAAGTAGCAAGGCAGGGCCTTCAAGTCGGCCATGGCCAACAGGTGCAAATCATCCACCAGTGCATTCAACTTCAACACCTCTTCGCGCAAGGACTGCAAGGTGGTCGGGGAGGCGCTGTGGATGCCGTCGACCAGCGCGTCTATTTCACCGCGCAACACCGTGAGCGGTGTGCGCAGTTCATGCGACATGTTGGCAATCCATTGACGTCGGCTTGCCTCGAGTTGCTGCAAGCCTTCGGTCATGCGGTTGATGTTGCGCATGGTGTCGCCCAGTTCATCCGAGCGTTGTGTCTGCAGTCGTGTGTCCAACTTGCCTTGCGCAATCTGCTCGGTGGCGGTTTGGATTTGAAGCAAAGGCCGCACCACCTGCCCTGCCGCCCAACGCGCCACCCATGCCGCCACCAACAGCAACGCAGCGGCCACGACCAACATGCTTTGGTATTGCGCTGTTAAGAAATGCGTTTCCACGTCGCTGGGCACCGGCTTGAGTTTCACCATGCGCACCGTGGCCACCACGTGCCCATTCAGCAACACCGGGCGCTCGATCACAGGCCCGGTCGTGGCACGCCACACACTGCCCAGCAAGAGTTCACCGTTGAGACCAAAGATCGCCACCCGGTTTTTGAAAGCGTCCTTGCTGTCGTTGGGGCGTGGCGGCGGGCGAAAGAAACCACCTTGATCGGGGCCGTTGTGCGGCGGTGGTCGGTTCATGTCGTTGGGTGCTGGTCGCTCATGGGGCGGTGCAGGCGGGTGAATGGCAAACCCTTGTTGGGTGCCGCCAAACGCATGGAACAAGTCCGCCATGGTGACGCCTTGCGCGGTCATGGCCTCCATGCCACCCGCTTCTTCGGCGCGTGTCGACACCAGCGCAGTGAATGCTTCCAGTCGTTCCACATCGCGACTGGCCAAGAAATCGGTGAAGCCATTGCGCAGGTTCCACGCGTTCAAGGCGCCCATGCACAACACCGTCAGCAGCACAGCGGACAGCAGCAACAGGGTTTGGGTGTGGGCAAGGCGAATGCGCATGGAAAGAGATTGGGCCAATCAAATGTGTGCAGATTGTGAGGCTGCGCCCACATTGTCACCACATTGGATATTCAAAATGCTGTCACGGTCAACGTTTGGTTTGACCTTTCGAGAAAGTAGAACCATGAAAAACAAACTCGGCCTGGGTGCCCTGGAGATGCAAGTGCAGCAAAGACATTGGGCAGCGCGGCTGCTGTTGGTCAGCACGATCTGGGCATGCAGTGGGCCTGCTGTGTTGGCACAAGAAGCCATCGGTGCCGACCCCACCTTGCCGTTTTACGCACGCGAAGGCGGCAGTGTGCGCTTGGGCGCTTCAGCGTGGGCAGACACATCGGGCGACAAGCGTCCAGGCCTTGCTTTGATGCCGTCGGTGGAATACCACTGGGCCAACGGCTGGATGATCGGCACCGACCGTGGTGTTGCCTACAACTTCTCCAAAGCACCGGGCGTGCAATATGGCTTGGGACTGGGCGCCGACCTGGGCCGCCGTGCTACCAGCACGGGTGAACTCGCGGGCATGGGCGGTATCGATGCCCAACTCGAATACACCGGCTTTGCCATGGTCGAGTTGCAAAACGATTGGCGTGTGTTGTCGGCACTGCGGTATGGCGCGGGTGACAACCAACAGGGCGCGGTGCTGGAGTTGGGCGTGAACTACAGCTTGGACGTGGCCCCGCGTTGGCGTGCTGGCTTGAACCTGGGTGCCAAGTTGGCCAACCAAAACCACATGCAAACCTATTGGGGGGTCAGCAGCAGCCAGTCGGCTTCAAGCGGACATGCGGTCTACACACCCTCGGGCGGCTTGAGCGAATTGAACGCAGGCGTCAACCTCAACTACCAAATCACCCCGCGTGTGTCGGTGTCCACCGGCATCAACGCCATCAGTTTGCACGCAACAGCCCCTTGGTCACCAAGCCCGACAGTTTGATGGGCACCGTGTCCATCGGCTATTCATTTTGAAATTCAAAGGTGAAAACATGTCCAACATTGGCGCAGTCAATTCAAAAGCCGTTCTACAAACCATGCCACAGCCACGCACCACAGCTGGCATTTCAGCCGATCAAAAAGAAAGCAAGACCAAGGTGTTGAGTCAATTTGATGCCAACAACCTCAGCAGAGCTGACGCCAAAAAAATCACCACAGCGTTCAAAAAAATAGGCGCTGAGCCCGGACGCGCTTTGGAAGAGGTGATGGCCGCGTCCGGCTTCAATGCGCAGCAAGTGGGGCAACTGGCTTTTGGCCAAGGTGCCATGCTCGCCGAAGGCCCGGGTGGCAGCAAGGGCGTGGACACGGTGCGCAGTTCATTGGCGGAACTCAAAGGACCGATGCCGCCTGCGGGGGGGCCACAAGGGGGCCCGCCCCCACCGCCGCCAGCGGGTGGCGGCCAAGACGGCACGGACATTGACAGTTTTATGAAAGAGTTGCTGGATGCCTTGTCCACCAGCAGCAGTCAAAGCACGAGCAGCACAACCACGGACACCAGCTTTGACAAAGTGCTGCAAAGCGCTTCCAAATTGTTGAAAACCAATGGCATGGATGCTTCAGAAGAGAACCTGAAAAGTTTCATGCAAATCGTGCAAAAAAACCTGGTGAGCACCATGTACGACAAAGGCAGCTTGATCGACAACATGACCTGATCTGGTCAACAAGAAGATGGAGAGATTGTGGGGGTCGCGCCATCTTTTCACCACATTGTTTTTTCAAAATCAATTCACAGCCACAACCGTGTTGGCTGATTTCAAGGGAGCTTAGTCATGATTCATTTTTCTCAACAAACCATCCGCGCACTGATCGCGTCCGCGGCGGTTGCCGCACTCACCGCTTGCAGCGTATTGAACGCGCAACAAGCCCCGCGCCACGAGGGCGGCCACAAACCACCCCCTGAAGCCTTCGAGGCTTGCAAGTCCTTGAAAAGTGGCGACGACTGCAGCTTTACGGCGAAACAGGGTGAGGCCAAGGGCAACTGCTGGGCACCTGAAGGCAAGCCCTTGGCGTGCAAGCCCAAGAAGCCCATGAACGAGGCAGCACCTGCTCAGAAATAAACAAGGAGAAAGCACATGAGGACGTCAACATTCATTCACACTGGCATGCTTGCCTTGGGCCTCATGTTGCTCAGCGCCTGCGGCAGTTCAGACACTTCAACAGTGGGCACGGCTTGTTCAGGTGGCGACAGTTCATCGGGTACCACCGCAGGCACCGGCACCAGTGCCAACACCAGTGGCGTGTTGTGCGGCTATGCCACCAAGGTCTACAACAGTTCGCCTTCTGTGAATGCTTGCGCGGTGGTGCAATGGTCGTGCAGCGCTACCCGCCGAACGGTGACGGGCAATGGCCTGCCAGACCACAGTGTGGGCACCTTTCCCAACGCTGACAACCCGGAAACCATGAGCGCACAAACCGTGTCGGCGTCGGGCCCGTTGTCGCCCATTTGGACGAATGCCAAAACAGCAGAAAGCGGCCCCGGTGTGCCGATGGGCTATGCCTTGAATGGCATCAAAATCGATCCGGGCACCGCGGGCAGTTGCAACGATGCGGGTACTTCTTGCTCACTGGGACCAGGCGGTGGCGGCAGTTGGAAGATCGAAGCCATGGGCCCAACCGCTTTCAAATTTGGCACCGACAGCAACAACGCCCATGTGCAACCCGGCGGGTCGTATCACTACCATGGCATGCCTGAAGGCTTGGTGACCAAACTCAACAAAGGGCAGGCCATGACCCTGATTGCTTGGGCGTCCGATGGCTTTCCCATTTATGCGCGTTACGGCTACAGCAGTGCCAACGATGCTTCCTCCGCGATCAAGGTGATGGTGTCCAGTTACACCCTCAAAACCACCCCGGATGCCAACCGACCAGCGACCACTCTTTACCCCATGGGCAGCTTCACGCAAGACTATCAATACGTGCTGGGCGCAGATGGCTTGGACGAATGCAATGGCCGAACCGGCGTGACACCTGAATTCCCGCAAGGCATCTACCACTACTACGCCACCGACACCTACCCGTATTTCCAGCGCTGCGTGAAAGGCCAACTCTGATGACAACGGCCCTTGCAACGCGACTGCTCAAAGGGTGGGTGGCGGCGTGTCTTGGCAGCATGATGTGCATCACATCCGCGCAAGCGCATTGGATGGCTGCACAACAGGGCACGCTCAACATCGTCGGTGAAGCGGCCTTCATGGTGCTGTCGGTGCCCGTGTCGGCTTTCAAGGCGGTTGATGATGATGGCGACGGCGCTTTGTCCAAAGGCGAGCTGGTGACCCACGCAGGCACGGTTCGGCAGCAGCTGAAAGAAGGAGTGCAGTTGTTCCAAGGTGAGCAGGCCTTGCCACTGTCTTTGATGATGGTCGATGTCGTGGGCCACGACAACGCGCCTGAAGCCCCCAGCACACAGTTGATGGTGATGGGTCGGTTTCAGTTGCGCGGTGGTTCTTCGGGTGGGGTGTCTGAGCTGGCGCAAACCGACACCATGCGCCTTTACTTCAACTTGTTTGGCCGTGACAGCGATGAACAAGCACAGGAGATCAGCATCTCGCGGCAAGAGGATTTGCAGGCGGCCCACTTCACACCAGAGCGGACCACGCAATCACTGTTTTAAAGTGGTTTGACGCGGGTGCGTGAACGCGTGAGCCACCATCCCGAACAAGCCCTGCTGTTGTTACTCGCGGCGGGCGGGATGGGCTTGCTGATGATCAGGGCTTGGTGGCGCAGGCGGCCACTTGCATGTCACATGCATTCAAACCGCTCTACTGGGAGCAAGTCCTTCGGCCCGTGAACAACACGGATGCCTATTTGTTGGCATTGGCTGTCAAAGAAGGTGGGTGTATGGCCACGTTCGATCAAAAACGATCACTCACCTGGGTAAGCCCAGCCCAGCCACATCACTGATCGTGTTGGGGCAGTTCAGTTGCCACCCACATAGGGGTTGCTGCGCCGCTCGCGGTCAAGTCACGGGTGGTCAGCGGGGGGCGCAAAGTCTTTGCACAAGGTCAGCAAATCGGAGAGGGTATTGACCTCCATTTTCGCCAAGACCTGGGCGCGGTGTTTTTTCACGGTGTCAGCCATGATGCCCGTGAGCACGGCAATCGCTTTGTTGCCATGGCCTGACCGCATCAGCTCAAAAATCATCACTTCACGCGGGCTCAGGCTGGCAAACCGCTGAGCCACCATGGCCAAGCGCTTGTCGTTGGCCGCCCGCGCCATGTCAATCGCCAAGCCTTTGTCAATCGCTGCTTGGAGCTGGCTGTGGGCAAAGGGCTTCCACAAAAAATCCACCGCGCCGCCCTTCATCGCATCAATGATCTCTTGGCTTTGGCTTTCGCCGCTGATGAAAACGATGGGCAAACTGGAGGCTTGTGCTGCCAGGGTCTGCTGCAGCTCCAAACCACTCATCCCCGGCATGCGCATGTCCAGCACCAGCACAGCAGGGCTCAACACCTGGACCTGGGTCAAAAACTCGGCTGCACCGCTGAAGGCACTCACGCTGTAGCCCAAGTGGCGCAGCAAATCGGTCAAATGGCTTCGGATGTCGCCATCGTCCTCCACCAGGTAAACCTGACCGACTTTGCTGATGCGGTTGGGCTGGCTCATGGCGTAACGCAGCACCTGCGTCTGGCTGGCTCAGACCAGGCCACTGGCGACAACAAAAAAGGGGTCAACAAGAGAGTGGGGCGCATCAAGGTTTGATTGTGAATCCTGAGACTTATTTCAGAAAGCTTCAAATGAATACTTGCGCAGTACACACTGACAAATAATCATGTGAACATGTGAGCAATTCCCCATTTCGGGGTGTGCATCGAACTGACAAAGTGAAATATTCTCAATATGTACAAACGCACCACCGCTGCACCATGAACGCCCAAACCAGCGATCAAAATCGCATGTGGACGTCGTTTGGCCAAGTGCTCAAAAAGCAACGCGAGCTGCAAAACCTGTCTTGTGCCGACATCGGCAAAAAAATCGGCTTGTCTGCCGAGCAGGTGCAGGCCATGGAGGAGGGGCGGCACGAGGCCTTCAAAAAGACGGCGCAGCCCGTTTGGTGGTTTTTGCGTTTGTACGCCAAGAAACTGGGCATCGATCTGCCCATCGACAGCACCGGCCCGGTCCAAGCCGGTCGTGCGCCCCAAGGCGTGAACCAAGCCATTCCTTCTTTTTTACTCAAACCCAACCCTGGCAACTGCGATGGACACTGACATCTTGGAAGACAACGACCACAAGGCCAACGATTTGTTCATCCCCAACGGGGTGGTGTTTGTCGGCACCATCAGCGTGCCGGGTTTGGCCCAAATCAATGGCCGCATCACCGGTGAAATCACCGCGAACGCCCTGGACATTGGTCCCTTGGGGCACATCAGCGGCAAAGTGCGCGCCAAGAAAATGGATGTCCATGGCACCTTGAGCGAAGATGTGGTGTGCCAAGGCTTGTTGCAAATCCGCAAGACTGGCAAAGTCTCTGGCAAGCTCAGTTATGCCGATATTGACATCGAGCGCGGCGGTCAATTCGAAGGCGATATGCAGTCCATCGCCTAAGCCATGCTGACCTTCATCTCCAAGTGGCTGTCAACCGACTTGGCCATCGACCTGGGCACTGCCAACACCCTGATTTACGCCAAAGACCAGGGCGTGGTGTTGGATGAGCCGTCGGTGGTGGCGATCCAGCAGATGGGTGGCATGGGCACCAAAAAAACCATCCTGGCCGTGGGCACAGAGGCCAAAAGCATGTTGGGCCGGGTGCCCGCCAACATCGAGGCGATCCGCCCCATGAAAGACGGCGTGATCGCGGACTTCACGATCACCGAGCAAATGCTCAAGCATTTCATTCGGCAAATCCATCCCAACAGCTTGCTGCGCCCGAGCCCGCGCATTGTCATTTGTGTGCCCTGCGGGTCAACCCAGGTTGAGCGACGCGCCATCCGTGAGTCGGCCTTGGGTGCGGGCGCCTCGGAGGTTTTTTTGATCGAAGAGCCGATGGCTGCTGCCATCGGTGCGGGCTTGCCGGTGGCTGATGCCTGCGGCTCCATGGTGGTCGACATTGGCGGGGGCACCACCGAGGTTGGCATCATCTCCCTGGGCGGCATGGTCTACAAAGGCAGTGTGCGCATTGGCGGTGACAAATTCGATGAAGCCATCGTCAACTACATCCGCCGCAATTACGGCATGTTGATCGGCGACCAAACCGCTGAGATGCTCAAAAAAGAAATTGGCCTGGCCTTTCCCAATGCCGACTTCAAGGAGATGGAGGTCACCGGGCGCAACCTCAGCCAAGGCATTCCCCAGTCGTTCACCGTGACCTCCTCAGAGGTGCTGGAAGCACTGGCCGAACCGCTCAACGGTTTGATCATGGCCATCAAGATTGCCCTGGAAAACACCCCGCCCGAGCTCAGCTCGGACATCGCTGAGCGCGGCATCATGCTCACCGGCGGCGGCGCCTTGCTCAAAGACCTCGACCGCTTGATCACGGAAGAAACCGGTTTGCCCTGTTTGTTGGCGGAGGACCCGCTCAGTTGCGTGGTGCGTGGCTGCGGCATGGCCTTGGAGCGACTCGACGGCGTGGCCGGCATCTTCACGAACGACTAAAGCGCAGTGCCCCGTCGTTCAAACGGCCAAAGCGCAAACCCAGCAGATCCCGCAAGTAGTTTTGATGGACCCGCCACGGGCCGTGGTCACCTTGCTTGGGCAGCAAGTCGTTGCTGCGGGTGACGTAGCCTGAGCTGAAGTCCATGAACGGATGTGCGGTCATCGGCCGCGCTGGGGTCGGGCGCACCTCGCGGTACGCGTGTTGATCCATGTGCTTGAGCAGGCGACAAACAAAACCGGCGATCAAATCGGCCTTCAAGGTCCAAGACGCATTCGAGTAGCCAAAGGTTGCCGCGACATTGGGCAAACCCGACAACATGCAGCCCTTGTAACTGAAGGATTGGCCCGGATCAAAAGACACACCGTCGACGGAAAACGCCACATCGCCCAAGACATTGAGTTGCAAACCGGTGGCCACGACGACGATGTCAGCCGCCAGCGCTTTGCCACTTTGCAGGGTCAAGCCCGTGGCCGTGAAATGCGCGATCTGGTCGGTCACCACGCTGGCACGACCCGCTTTCAGGGCTTTGAACAAATCGCCATCGGGCAGTGCGCAGACCCGCTGCGTCCAAGGGTTGTAGCGCGGTGTGAAATGCGTTCGCACATCAAAACCGGGCCCCAAGGCTTGGCGCACCATGCCCACCAAATACTTTTTCAAGAAGACGGGTTGTCGCCGCGCCAATTGGAAATACGTCAGGCCTTGCAAAATATTTTTCCAGCGGGCAATGGCATGCGCCCAAGCCTGGGGCAACCAGCGCCCAAGCAGCATGGGCAGCGGGTCCTGGCTGGGCAAGCTGACCACATACGAGGGCGAGCGCTGCAACATGGTCACGTGTGCGGCCGTGTTGGCCATGGCCGGCACCAGCGTGACGGCCGTCGCCCCGCTGCCAATCACCACCACGCGTTTGTTGGCATGGCTCAAGCCAGCGGGCCAAAACTGGGGATACACCAGCTCGCCCTTGAAGTCGTCTTGCTGCGCAAACACCGGCTGGTGACCGCGCTCGTAGCTGTAATAGCCGCCGCACAAATGCACAAAGCGGGCGCGTTGTTGCACGGTCTCGCCATTGGCCAGCACGGCGGTCAAGGTCCAACAAGCCTCCAGGCTGGACCATTCGGCCTGCGTGACGCGCAAACCGTAGCTGATGCCTTGGTCAACACCCGTTTCCTTCGCCGCGTCTTGGATGTAGCGCAGGATCGACGCCCCATCGGCCATGGTTTGGGCGCCGACCCAAGGCTTGAACGCATAACCCAGCGTCAGCATGTCCGAGTCTGAGCGCACCCCAGGGTAGCGGAACAAATCCCAGGTGCCACCCATCTGAGCCCTGGCTTCCCAAATGCGCCAGGTCTTGTCCGGGCACTGGGCTTGCAAATGGCGCGCGGCGCCGATGCCAGATAAGCCCGCGCCAATGATCAAGACATCCAACACAGGAAGACCCGATGGGTGGATTGACTTTGCAACCGGTGGACCCACAGGACTCACCCCCACAAGGCTTTGTCATAGGCCACGGTCACCGGTGCGTGGTCTGAGAACTTCTCGTCTTTGTAAATGGACACCTGCTTGGCCAACGCCGCCAAGGCGGGTGTCGCCAAGTGGTAGTCCAGACGCCAACCCACGTTGTTCGCGTAGGCCTGGCCACGGTTGCTCCACCAGGTGTAGCAAGCATCGGTGGTGTCGGGGTGCAGTTGTCGGTACACATCCACCATGCCGCCGTCGGTGGTCAAGCGCGTCATCCAAGCCCGCTCCTCAGGCAAGAAGCCCGAGTTTTTCTGGTTGCTGCGCCAGTTTTTCAGGTCCTTTTCCTGGTGCGCGATGTTCACGTCGCCACACACAATGAACTCGCGTTTCTTTTTCAAAGCCATCAGGTGCGGTTCGATCGCGTCCAAAAAGCGGTACTTGGCTGCTTGCCGTTCGGGGCCCGAAGACCCGCTGGGGAAATACACGCTCAACAAGGACAGTTTGCGTTTGGGGGTGTCAAAGCGCAGTTCCAGGCAGCGGCCTTCGGCGTCGAA
This sequence comes from Bordetella parapertussis, assembly GCA_945890735.1. Lineage (GTDB taxonomy): Bacteria > Pseudomonadota > Gammaproteobacteria > Burkholderiales > Burkholderiaceae_C > Limnohabitans. Next base: position 12,615 of record CAMDCZ010000027.1, read on the forward strand.
CTCGCCACCGTCAAAACCTTCAATCACCGCGCTGGGCGCATGTCGGGTGTAGATGCCGACGCCTGAATAGCCTTTTTTCTGGGCGCAGTGAAAGTAGCCGTTCAAACCCGCCATGACCTCGAACTTGCCCGCCAGGTCAGGTGTTTGGGCCTTGATTTCTTGCACACACATACAATCCGGCTTGGCTTTTTCAAGCCAGTTTTCAAGGCCTTTGCTGCTCGCCGAGCGGATGCCGTTGAGGTTGAGGCTGGTGAGTTTGAACAAGGAATCCCCCATGTCGTTGCAAGACACGCCAAACAATGTGGCGCAAGCGTTCATTGAATTCTCGCTGGAATCGGGGGTGCTGAAATTTGGCCGCTTCCAAACCAAAGCGGGGCGAACGTCCCCTTACTTTTTCAACGCCGGGCTGTTTGACGATGGCGCCAAGTTGAGCCGTTTGGCCGCCTTCTACGCCCAAGCCCTGCTCGCCAGCGATTTGCAATTCGACATGGTGTTTGGCCCCGCCTACAAAGGCATCCCGCTGGGCGCGGCGGTCGCCATCGAGCTGGCCCGTTTGGGCCGTAACCTGCCGTTTGCCTACAACCGCAAGGAAGCCAAAGACCATGGCGAGGGCGGCAGTTTGGTGGGCGCGCCGCTCAAAGGCCGGGTCTTGATCGTGGACGATGTGATGAGTGCGGGCACGGCGGTGCGCGAATCGATTGCCCTGATCCAAGCCGCTGGCGCGCAGGCGTATGGCGTGGCCATCGCCTTGGACCGCCAGGAAATGGCCACCGAGGTGGTCGACGGACAAGTGCGCGAGGTCCCTCACAGCGCGGTGCAATTTGTGCGCGAACAGCTGGGCTTGAAGGTTTGCGCCGTGGCGCAACTCACCGATTTGCTGACCTACCTGCAGGCCCAGGGGGACATGGGCGAAGCGGCCACCCACTTGCCCGCGGTTCAAGCCTACCGTGACCGTTACGGGGTCGACTGAACCGGTTCGTCATTGGCGGGACAAACCCGCTGTCTCATTTCACGGCCAGCCCCTAAACTGGCTCGGTTGTCAGTTGTTGTTGGAGTCCCCCCATGAACGCCCCCCTGCCCGAACACATCCGCAAAGCCCTGGAAACCGTCCAGCTCGACGACAAGTACGCCCTCGAGCATGGCCGCGCCTTCATGAGTGGTGTCCAGGCCTTGGTGCGCTTGCCCATGCTGCAACGCCAGCGCGACGCGGCGCAGGGCAAAAACACCGCGGGCTTCATCAGCGGCTACCGTGGCTCGCCCCTGGGCAGTTACGACCAAGCGCTGTGGAGCGCTCGCCAGTTTTTGCAGGCGCAGCACATTGTTTTCCAGCCGGGCGTGAACGAGGAGATGGCCGCGACGGCCTTGTGGGGCACCCAGCAACTCGGCTTTGCGCCGCCTGGCAACAACAAGTTTGACGGCGTGTTTGGCATTTGGTATGGCAAAGGCCCGGGCGTGGACCGCACCTCGGACGTGTTCAAGCACGGCAACATGGCGGGCACCACCGCCTGGGGCGGTGTGTTGGCCATCGCCGGTGACGACCATGTCTCCAAAAGCAGCACCGCTGCGCACCAAAGCGACCACATCTTCAAGGCATGCGGCTTGCCCGTGTTTTTCCCCGCCTCGGTGCAAGACATCCTGGATTACGGCATCCACGCGTTTGCCATGAGCCGTTTCTCCGGCGTTTGGGCGGGCATGAAAACCATCCAAGAAATCGTCGAGTCCAGCGCCACCGTCATGATCGATCCCGAGGGCGTGAACACCATCCTCCCCGAGTTTGAGATGCCCGCAGGCGGGGTGCACATCCGTTGGCCTGACGACGCGCTCAGCCAAGAAGCGCGCTTGTTCAACCACAAGTGGTATGCCGCTTTGGCCTATATCCGCGCCAACAAGCTCAACCACACCGTGATCCAAGGGCCGAACGACCGCTTTGGTCTGATCGCCAGCGGCAAGGCCTACAACGACACCCGCCAAGCCTTGCTGGACCTCGGTTTGGATGACGCGACCTGCAAGCGCATGGGCATCCGTGTGCACAAGGTGGGCGTGGTCTGGCCGCTGGAATCGCACAGCACCCGCGAATTTGCGCGTGGCCTGCAAGAAATCGTGGTGGTGGAAGAAAAGCGCCAGCTCATCGAATACCAACTCAAAGAAGCGCTCTACAACTGGCCTGACGGCCAGCGCCCACGGGTGCTGGGCAAGTTCGATCAGGTCGAAGGCGACGCAGGCGGCGAGTGGACAGGTGTCAACCCGACCGACCACGTCCTGCTGCGGGCCAACGCCGATTTGTCGCCTGCGCTGATCGCCCAAGCCATCGCCAAACGCTTGAAGCAACTCGGCATCGACAGTGACACCACGGTGCGTATCGACGCGCAACTGGCGGTGCTCGCCGCCAAGCAACAGTCGATGGACGTGCTCGAAGTCAAAGCCGATCGCCAGCCGTGGTTCTGCTCGGGCTGCCCGCACAACACCAGCACCCGCGTGCCCGAGGGCTCACGCGCCATGGCCGGCATTGGCTGCCACTTCATGACGCTGTGGATGGACCGCAGCACCACCGGTTTCACGCAAATGGGTGGCGAAGGCGTGCCATGGGTCGGACAACAACCCTTCAGCAACGAACAGCACATCTTTGCCAACATCGGGGACGGCACCTATTTCCACAGCGGCATCTTGGCGGTGCGCCAAAGCGTCGCCGCAGGGGTGAACATCACTTACAAAATTTTGTACAACGACGCGGTGGCCATGACCGGTGGCCAGCCGATCGGTGAGCGTGCCGAAGGCCACAGCGTGGTTCAGATCGCGCAAAGCATGCGCGCCGAGGGCGCACGCCGAATCGTCATCGTCACCGATGAGCCTGAGAAATACGACAACGTGGGGCACGATGGCATCCCCGGCGGCGCCTTGGGTTTGCCCGAGGGCGTGGCCATCGAGCACCGCGACGACCTCGATCGGGTGCAGCGCACCATGCGCGAAATCAAAGGCTGCACCGTCATCATTTACGACCAAACCTGTGCCACCGAAAAACGCCGCCGCCGCAAGCGCGGCACCATGGTCGACCCCGCCGTGCGGGTGATGATCAACGAGGCGGTCTGCGAAGGTTGTGGCGACTGCAGCAGCCAAAGCAATTGCCTGAGCGTGGAGCCGCTAGAGACCGAACATGGCCGCAAACGCACCATCAACCAAAGCACGTGCAACAAAGACCAAAGCTGCGTCAAAGGCTTTTGCCCGAGCTTTGTCACGGTCGAAGGCGGGCAAATGCGCCGTCAAAGCAAACAGGCCAAGCACGACCCGACAGCACTCGGCGAGTTGCCTGCCCCAGAATTGCCCTCACTCACCCGTGGTGTTTACCCTGGCGGCTACGGCATCGTGGTGGCCGGTGTGGGCGGCACCGGCGTGATCACCATCGGCCAGTTGCTCGGCATGGCCGCGCACCTGGAAGGCAAAGGCATCGTTACCCAAGACGCGGCAGGCTTGGCGCAAAAAGGCGGCGCGACCTGGAGCCATATCCTGATCGCGCAACACCAAGCCGATATCCAAACCACCCGCGTGTCCACCGCCGCGGCCGATTTGGTGCTGGGCTGCGACCCGATCGTGAGTGCCGGCAAAGAAACCATGCTGCGCATGCGCCCAGGGCGCACCCGCGTGGCGGTCAACGGCCAAGGCACGCCCACCGCCGCCTTTGTGAAAAACGGCGCTTGGGCCAACCCCAGTGACAACTGCGTGGCTGATATCTTGAAAGCCATTGGCAACGAGCGCGCCAATCTGGGTGCCTTTGATGCCAACCACACCGCCACCCAACTCCTGGGCGACAGCATCTATGTCAACCCGATGGTGATGGGTTTCGCCTGGCAGCGTGGTTGGATACCGTTGGGTGAAGAAGCCATGCTGCGCGCGATCGAATTGAACGGCGTGCAAGTCGCGGCCAACCAAAGCGCGTTTTTGTGGGGCCGTTGGTGTGCCCACGACCTGCCCAAGGTGCTGGCGCTGATGGCGCCCAGCCAAGTCGTGCAATTCAAAACCCGCGAGAGCCTGCCAGCAGTCATCCAACGCCGCACCGCTTTGCTCGAGGCCTACCAAAACAAAGCCTATGCCAAGCGCTACTTGGATTTTGTCGAGTCGGTGCAGGCAAAGTCCTCGCCGACGCTGGCCGAGGCCGTGGCCCGCAATCTCTATAAATTGATGGCCTACAAGGACGAGTATGAGGTTGCTCGTTTGCACAGCGATCCGGTGTTCCTAAAGCGCATCACCGATCAGTTCGAGGGCGACTTCCAGTTGCACTACCACCTGGCACCGCCTTTGTTGGCCAAGACCAATGAGCGTGGCGAGTTGGTCAAACAAAAATTTGGCCCGAGCATGCTGTGGGGCTTCAGGCTGTTGAAGGCTTTGCGCTTTTTGCGCGGCGGCGCGTTTGACGTGTTTGGTTACACCGAAGAGCGCCGTGAAGAACGCGCCTTGGCGGGCGAGTACCAGGCCAGCATCGAGGAAGTGCTGCGCGACTTCTCGCCCGAGCGCCATGCGCTGGCGCTGGAGATTGCCCGCATCCCCGAAAAAATCAAAGGCTACGGCCATGTGAAGGCGCGGCACTTGCACGCTGCCCGCGCGCAATGGGAAGGTTTGATGCAGGCATGGCGCGCCTCGGTCAATGGCGTGGCGACTGACCAAGCTGCTTGAGCGCGGCCGCCGGCGTCACCAGCAGGCCCAGCAGGGCGGTGCAGGCCAGCGCGGCCCCTGCGTAAAACGTGCTGGCCGCGCCATGCGTGTCCCACAACCAGCCGGCCAACACACTGGCCAGCAGCAGCGCCAAGCCACTGACCAGGTTGAACACACCAAAGGCCGTTCCACGCAAGTCCGCGGGTGCGGTGTTGGCCACCATGGTGGCCAGCAAGCCTTGTGTCATGCCCATGTGCACGCCCCACAGGCCCACACCCAGCAACAAACTGAACAGGTCATCGCCGGTGGCCAGCACCAAATCAGCGGCGATCAGCACCACGGTTCCAGCCGCCAGCAGCTTGGTGTGTGAGACCCGGTCAGATAACCAGCCAAACGGGTAAGCACAAGCCGCGTAGACCAGGTTCATGGCCACCAAGACCAAGGGAACCCAGGCCATGGCCACCCCCAGGTCGTGCGCGCGCAAGATCAAAAAAGCCTCACTGAAGCGCGCCAGTGTGAACATGGCGCCGACGGCCACGACCCACCAGTACGACGCGCTCAAGCGCTGCAAATTGGCGCGTTGAATCGGGTTGATGCGAGCCGCTCGGGCTGGGCTGACCGGTTCGCGCACCCCCACCACCAGCAACGCCACACTCAATACCGCCGGGATCACGGCCACCCAAAACACAGCACGAAAGTCGTTGGCCCACAACAGCATCAAGCCCACGGCCAGCAAAGGGCCGGTGAAAGCGCCCACCGTGTCAAGCGATTGGCGCAAACCAAAAGCAGCGCCGCGCAACTCGGCCGGGGCGATGTCGGCCACCAGCGCGTCTCGGGGTGCCCCACGGATCCCTTTGCCCAACCGGTCCAGCACCCGAGCGGTGACGATCAGCCCAGCGCCAGAGGCCAGGGCAAACAAAGGCTTGGTAACCGCACCCAAGCCGTAGCCCAACACAGCCAGGCCCTTGCGCTTGCCCAAAAAATCACTCCAAGCGCCAGAAAACACCCGGACGATGAGCGCGGTGGCCTCGGCCACGCCCTCGATCAAGCCGACGGACAGGGCTGACATGCCCAGCGAGGTCACCATGAACATCGGCAAAAGGCAGTGGATCATCTCGGACGAGATGTCCATGAACATGCTGACAAAACCCAGCACCCAAATACCGCGCGGCATGCGCGCGGCGGCTGGGGGTGGCGTCTCAGCCATGGGGCTTCAGGGCATCCAGGGCTTGCTGGTCAGCGTGGTAGCTCGACCGCACCATCGGACCGACCGCCGCATGTTGAAAGCCCATCTCAGCCGCTTTGGCCTCGAACATGTGGAAGGTGTCGGGGTGCACATAGCGGCGCACGGGCAGGTGGTGGCCGCTGGGTGCGAGGTACTGGCCGATGGTCAGGCGGTCGATATGGTGCGCGCGCATGTCTTGCATCACCGCCAAAATTTCTTCATCGGTTTCGCCCAGACCCACCATCAAGCCGCTTTTGGTTGGCACATGGGGAAACAGGGCTTTGAATTTTTTCAAGAGGTTCAAGCTGAACGCGTAGTCGCTGCCTGGGCGGGCTTCCTTGTACAGGCGCGGCACGGTTTCCAGGTTGTGGTTCATCACATCGGGTGGCGCGGCCTGGAGGATCTCCAAGGCGCGGTCATCACGGCCTCTGAAGTCGGGCACCAACACCTCGATTTGCGTGTTCGGGGACAAGGCCCGGGTTTGCTGGATGCATTCGACAAAATGCGCTGCACCCCCATCGCGCAAATCGTCGCGGTCCACACTGGTGATCACCACGTACTTGAGCTTCAAGGCGGCGATGGTGTTGGCCAGGTTGACCGGTTCATGGGGGTCCAGCGGGTCAGGGCGGCCATGGCCGACATCGCAAAACGGACAACGTCGCGTGCATTTGTCGCCCATGATCATGAAGGTGGCCGTGCCCTTGCCAAAGCATTCACCGATGTTGGGGCAAGAGGCTTCTTCGCACACGGTGACCAGTTTGTTTGCGCGAAGAATGGTTTTGATGTCATTGAAGCGCGAGTTCGGCGAGCTGGCTTTGACCCGAATCCAATCGGGTTTTTTCAGCACCTCACCCGTGTGCTCGACCTTGATCGGGATGCGCGAGACCTTGGAGGCGGACTTTTGCTTGACCGTTGCATCGTATGCAGCAGGCGTGGTGTCAGAAGTGGTCATTCAAAGCCCAGTCGTTTGCCTGGTCAAGGCGTTAGGTAGATCGCCAATTTGCGGCTCAACACATCAGCGGCTTCTTGCCAGCTGGTTTGCACACCCATTCTAGAAAGATCGGTGGTTTGCAAACCCGCATGGCCACAAGGGTTGATGCGCTCAAAGGGCGACAGGTCCATGGACACATTCAATGCCACCCCGTGGTAGGTGCAGTGGCGCGACACCTTGACGCCCAAAGCGGCGATTTTGGCCAAACCCGCAAAGTCTGGTGTGCTTGGTTGCACGCCATGTTGCGGCCGTTGCGGCAAGGGGCGGTGATCGTGGGGGGCGTCTGGGCGCACATAAATGCCTGGCGCACCCGCCACCCGGTGACCGGTCACACCAAAGTGCAGCAAGGTTTTGAGCACAGCCTCTTCGATCCGATAAACATGTTCTTTGATGAAGTAACCCGCCCGCTTGAGGTCAATCAAGGCATAGGCCACGACCTGGCCGGGGCCGTGGTAGGTGACCTGGCCGCCACGGTTGGTGGCAATCACAGGGATGCCGCCCGCGTTGAGCAGATGGCCGGGCGCGCCCGCCAAACCTTGTGTGAAAACCCCGGGATGTTCACACAACCAAATTTCATCCGGCGAATCGCTGCGCCGCGCCGCGGTGAAATCTTGCATCGCCTGGTAGGTGGTGGCAAACGCCACCCTGCCCCATTGGCGCAGCTGTAGACCAGGCAACGGTGAACCACTGTCCACTAAAGTACCACTTTGCACAAGGGGTGGCTGCTCAGGGTTCGGTAGAGCTCATCGAGTTGTTCGCGGCTGGTGGCGCGCACCGTGAAAGTCAGGCCAAGGTACTTGCCGCCAGCACTTTCGCGTGTTTCCAGCTTGTCCGGGGTCCAGGCGGGGTCGAATTGCTGCACCAGGTAGGTCATGGCTTCAGTGTAGCCATCGGCTTTCAATCCCATCACCTTGATAGGAAAGTCACAAGGGTAGTCAATCAGGCTGTCTTTGGGGCTGGGCATGGGGTCTTGTTGTGTATGTCAGGAGGATTTCAGATAGGTGTCAGTAAGATACCCTACAATGGCGGTCTTTGCTGCATGGAAAGGGTTTGTCAAGCATGAGCAAGACAATACCTGATGCCGGCGGCGGCCAGCGCGATTTGCCCAGCACGCCAGCGGTCACTGAGGAGGAAACGTTTCATGCGTTGACTGCCGAGGAGGCCCAGGCTTGGCGGCAAACCCAGCCGACACTGTCGGTTTGGTGGGTGCTGGTGGCGCAATGTGTCATCGCTTTGGTGTTGGCGGCGGGCTTGGCGCTCTGGTTTGAACACAGGGGCGTGTTTGTGTCCACTGTTTACGGTGCTTTGTCGGTGGTGTTGCCTGCGGCTTTGTTTGCCCGGGGGCTGACTTCGCCGGTGGCATCTGCCAGCGCGATGGCGGCCGCCTTGAGCTTTGCGGTTTGGCAAGGCGTCAAGATGGTCATGACGGTGCTGATGTTGGTGTTGGCGCCGCGTTGGATAGAAGATTTGAGTTGGCCTGCCTTGTTGGCGGGTTTGATTGTGACGATGAAGGTGTATTGGTTGGCACTGGTTTGGGGCAAGCCCCGTTCCCAGGCCGATCACGCCACCCACTTGTAAAGAGCAGAACATGTCGGAAAACACCACCCTGACCGCTGGGGAGTACATCAGTCATCACCTGACCCACTTGCAAAGCAAGCCCATGGGCGGCGTCATCGACTTCTCTGTTGTCAATCTGGATTCCATTTTTTGGTCGGTGTTGCTCGGCGCGGTCGGCAGCTTCTTTCTGTGGCGCGCTGCCCGTGTGGCCACTTCCGGTGTGCCTGGGCGTTTTCAGGCGGCGGTCGAAATTTTGTTTGAAATGGTCGATACCCAAGCCCGTGGCATCGTCCACAACGCGGAGAGCCGCAAACTGGTGTCTCCCTTGGCCTTGACCGTGTTTGTCTGGATTTTCCTGCTCAACAGCATGGACTTTTTGCCTGTCGACTTGTTCCACAAGTTGTTCGAGTGGACCGGTTTGAACCACAGCATCCACTACTTCCGCGTGGTGCCTACCGCTGATTTGTCCACCACCTTGGGCATGTCGGTATCCGTTTTGTTGATTTGTTTGTTCTACAACATCAAGATCAAGGGCATTGGCGGCTGGTTCCACGAGTTGACCACCGCGCCTTTCGGTGCGCACCCGATCCTGTGGCCGATCAATTTCGGCTTCCAAATGATTGAATTTGTCGCCAAAACCGTCTCTCACGGCATGCGACTGTTTGGCAACATGTATGCCGGCGAACTGATTTTCATGCTGATCGCCTTGATGGGCGGCGCCGCTGCGATGAGCTTGAGCGGTGTTTTGTTGCCCATCGGACACATCATTGCTGGCTCGATCTGGGCCATCTTCCATATCTTGATCGTTGCGTTGCAAGCCTTTATTTTCATGATGTTGACCTTGGTCTACATCGGGCAAGCACACGACGCTCATTGATTTTTCCCTTGTTTTTTCAACCTTCCATCATCTTGCTTAGGAGCTTCTCATGGAACACGTACTTGGTTTAGTTGCACTCGCCTCAGGTCTGATCATTGGCATGGGCGCCATTGGTGCTTGTATTGGTATCGGCATCATGGGCAGCAAATACCTCGAAGCTGCTGCACGTCAACCCGAATTGATGAACGAACTGCAAACCAAAATGTTTTTGCTGGCTGGTTTGATCGACGCGGCTTTCCTGATTGGCGTGGGTATCGCCATGATGTTCGCGTTTGCCAACCCCTTCGTGTTGAAGTAATTTTTGTCACCAACCGTAGAGAGGTGTTGACGTGAGTATCAACGCAACCCTGTTCGTTCAAGCCATTGTTTTTGCCATTTTGGTGTTGTTCACGATGAAATTCGTGTGGCCACCCATCGCGGCAGCTTTGGATGAGCGCGCTGAAAAAATTGCCCACGGCCTCAAAGCCGCGGAGCATGCCCACATCGAACTCAGCAATGCCCACAAGCATGTCGAGGTCGAATTGGCCAAAAACCGCAATGACGCCGCTGCGCGCATCGCCGAAGCTGAGCATCGCGCGGCGATGATCATCGAAGAGGCCAAGCACAAAGCCACAGAAGAGGCCAACAAAATCGTGGCCGCCGCCCATCTGGAAGCCGAGCAAGCCATGCTCAGGGCCAAAGAAGGTCTGCGTGACCATGTGGCTGTGTTGGCGGTCAAAGGTGCCGAACAAATCTTGCGCAAAGAAGTCAATGCCGGCGTGCATGCGGACTTGCTCAACCGCTTGAAGTCGGAACTTTGAGGACGCGACGCCATGGCTGAACTCGCTACCATTGCCCGCCCTTACGCTGAAGCTTTGTTTCAGGTGGTCAAGGCCGATGCTGTCAAAGCTGCCGAATGGCTCGATGGCTTGGCAGTGGTTGCGGCAGACCCCGGTTTGCTGCAATTTGCACACGACCCCAAAGTCACCCAAGCACAAGTCTTGGACTTGATCGCCCAAGTCGGCCCCCCAAACTTGCCGCCTGCAGCAGTCAACTTCGTGCAGACCTTGGTGGAGAACGGGCGTTTGGCGGTGTTGCCTGAAATTGCCCGGCATTTTCATGCGTTGGTTGACAACATGACGGGTGTGCGCCAAGCGGTGGTGCACAGCCCTTTTCCCATCGAGGGCGCTGCCCTTGACGATATGACCAAGGTGTTCGAGAAACGCTTTGGCTGCAAACTCAGTGTGCAAGTGGCTTTGGAGCCCGAGCTCATTGGGGGCGTACGTGTGGTGGTCGGCGACGAGGTGCTCGACACTTCGGTCAAAGCCCGTTTGGAACAAATGAAAGTCGCGCTGACAGCTTGAGCATCCCGCTCATGCACGTTGGCCTCACATAGGAAGAAGGAAAGAGTCATGCAACTCAATCCCGCAGAAATCTCTCAACTGATCAAAACCCGCATCGAGGGTTCCAGCGGCAACACGAATGTGCGCAACCAAGGCACCGTGATCTCCGTGACCGATGGCATTTGCCGCATCCACGGCTTGTCCGATGTGATGCAAGGCGAGATGCTGGAGTTCCCCAACAACACCTTTGGCCTGGCGCTCAACCTCGAGCGTGACTCTGTTGGCGCGGTGATTTTGGGTGAATACGAGCACATCTCTGAAGGCGACATGGTCAAGTGCACCGGCCGCATTTTGGAAGTGCCCGTGGGCCCTGAGCTGATTGGCCGCGTGGTCAATGCCTTGGGTCACCCGATCGACGGCAAAGGCCCGATCAACGCCAAGTTGACTGATGTGATCGAAAAAGTCGCCCCAGGCGTGATCGCCCGTCAGTCGGTGGATCAGCCCATGCAAACCGGCTTGAAGTCGATTGACTCCATGGTGCCCATTGGCCGTGGCCAGCGCGAATTGATCATTGGCGACCGTCAGACCGGTAAAACCGCTGTCGCGATCGACGCCATCATCAACCAAAAAGGTCAGAACATGACCTGTATTTATGTCGCCATCGGTCAGAAGGCTTCATCGATCAAAAACGTGGTGCGCTCCCTCGAGCAAGCCGGTGCCATGGCCTACACCATCGTGGTGGCCGCGTCGGCTTCTGAATCCGCCGCCATGCAATACGTGTCGGCCTACTCTGGCTGCACCATGGGCGAATACTTCCGCGACCGCGGCCAAGACGCCTTGATCGTGTATGACGATTTGTCCAAGCAAGCCGTGGCTTACCGCCAAGTGTCTTTGCTGTTGCGCCGCCCGCCAGGCCGCGAAGCCTACCCTGGCGACGTGTTCTACCTCCACAGCCGCTTGCTCGAGCGCGCAGCCCGCGTCAACGCCGACTATGTGGAAGCGTTCACCAAAGGTGAAGTCAAAGGCAAAACCGGTTCATTGACAGCGCTGCCCATCATCGAAACCCAAGCGGGTGACGTGTCGGCCTTCGTGCCAACCAACGTGATCTCGATCACCGACGGTCAAATCTTCTTGGAAACCTCGCTGTTCAATGCGGGTGTTCGCCCCGCGATCAACGCCGGTATTTCTGTGTCCCGCGTGGGTGGTGCTGCCCAAACCAAATTGGTGAAAAACCTCTCTGGTGGTATCCGTACCGACTTGGCGCAGTACCGCGAATTGGCTGCGTTTGCGCAGTTCGCCTCCGACCTGGACGAAGCCACCCGCAAGCAGCTCGACCGCGGTGCCCGCGTGACCGAATTGCTCAAGCAAGCCCAGTACAGCCCCTTGCCCATCAGCTTGATGGCGTCGACTTTGTACGCCGCCAACAAAGGCTATTTGGATGACATCGAAGTCAACCAGGTGTTGCATTTCGAAGCCGGCTTGCACCACCACTTGAAAGACAAGTGCACCAACTTGTTGGCCAAGTTGGAAAAAGACAAAGCCCTGGACAAAGATGCCGAGGCCGAACTGGTCAAGGCCATCGAAGCGTTCAAAAAGTCCTTCGTTTAATCGCCATCAAGCAGCAAGGAGCACTTCATGGCAGTAGGCAAGGAAATACGCGGCAAGATCAAATCGGTGGAAAACACCAAAAAGATCACCAAGGCCATGGAAATGGTGGCAGCGTCCAAGATGCGCAAGGCCCAGGACCGCATGCGTGCGGCCAGGCCTTACAGCGAGAAGGTGCGCAACATCGCCACGCATCTGGGGCAAGCCAATCCGGAGTACGTCCACCCGTTCATGAAAGCACATGACGTGCAGTCCACGGGCTTCATTGTCGTGACCACCGACAAAGGTTTGTGCGGTGGCATGAACACCAACATCTTGCGCGCGCTGACCCATCAATTCAAAGACATGCAAGCACACGGTGCCACCCCACAAACCGTGGCGATTGGCAACAAAGGTTTGGGTTTTTTGAACCGCATTGGCGCACCTGTGCTGGCGCATGTCACCCAACTGGGTGACACACCGCACCTGGAACAACTGATTGGCGCGGTCAAGGTCATGATGGACGCCTACACCGAGGGAAAGATCAATGCGGTCTACCTCTGTTACACCAAGTTCATCAACACCATGAAGCAAGAGCCTGTGATTGAACAATTGCTGCCCTTGTCAGATGACAAAATGCGCGCTGAAACACGTGCGGCAGGCAGTTTTGCATGGGACTATCTTTACGAGCCCGATGCGCCTGCCGTGATCGATGATTTGCTCGAGTTGTACATCGAGTCATTGGTCTACCAAGCCGTTGCAGAAAACATGGCCTCCGAACAGTCTGCCCGCATGGTGGCCATGAAGGCCGCGACAGACAACGCAGGCAATGTCATTGGTGAACTCAAACTCATTTACAACAAAACCCGTCAAGCAGCGATCACGAAGGAATTGTCCGAAATCGTGGCTGGTGCGGCAGCGGTGTAACCCTATTTATTTTTGGAGCAAATCAACATGGCTCAGGCAATGACCAACGCAGGTATTCAAGGAAAAATCGTCCAATGTATTGGCGCCGTGGTGGACGTGGAGTTCCCACGTGACCACATGCCCCATATTTACGACGCGCTCAAGCTCGAAGGCACCGCACTGACCTTGGAAGTGCAGCAGCAATTGGGTGACGGCATTGTCCGCACCATTGCATTGGGCACCTCCGACGGTTTGCGCCGTGGTCTGATGGTCACCAACACCGGCGCGGCCATCACCGTGCCTGTGGGCAAAGCCACCTTGGGCCGCATCATGGACGTGCTGGGTGCACCCATCGACGAGCGCGGTCCTGTGGACCAAACACGCACCGCGTCCATCCACCGCAAGGCCCCTGCTTACGACGAACTCAGCCCTTCCCAAGAGCTGCTGGAAACCGGGATCAAGGTGATTGACTTGGTCTGTCCCTTCGCCAAAGGCGGCAAGGTCGGTTTGTTCGGCGGTGCCGGTGTGGGCAAGACCGTGAACATGATGGAGCTCATCAACAACATCGCCAAGGCGCACAGCGGTTTGTCCGTGTTCGCTGGTGTGGGTGAGCGTACCCGTGAAGGCAACGACTTCTACCACGAGATGGCTGACTCCGGCGTGGTGAACCTCGAGCACCTCGAAGAATCCAAAGTGGCCATGGTTTACGGTCAAATGAACGAGCCTCCCGGCAACCGTTTGCGCGTGGCCTTGACCGGTTTGACCATCGCTGAATCTTTCCGCGACGAAGGCAAAGACGTGTTGTTCTTCGTCGACAACATCTACCGCTATACCTTGGCCGGTACCGAAGTGTCCGCCTTGTTGGGCCGCATGCCATCTGCCGTGGGTTACCAACCTACCCTGGCTGAAGAAATGGGCCGCTTGCAAGAGCGCATCACCTCCACCAAAGTCGGTTCGATCACGTCCATCCAGGCCGTGTATGTGCCAGCCGATGACTTGACCGACCCATCGCCTGCCACCACCTTTGCTCACTTGGACTCCACCGTGGTGTTGTCCCGTGACATCGCTTCATTGGGTATCTACCCAGCGGTTGATCCTTTGGACTCCACCAGCCGCCAGCTCGATCCCTTGGTGGTTGGCAACGACCACTACGAAACCGCCCGTGCTGTGCAAGGCACCTTGCAGCGCTACAAAGAGCTGCGCGACATCATTGCGATTTTGGGCATGGACGAATTGGCGCCTGAAGACAAACTGGCCGTGGCCCGCGCTCGCAAGATCCAGCGTTTCCTGAGCCAGCCTTTCCACGTGGCCGAGGTGTTCACTGGCTCTCCTGGCAAGTACGTGCCTTTGTCCGAAACCATCCGCGGCTTCAAGATGATCGTGGCTGGCGAATGCGACCACATGCCAGAGCAAGCGTTCTACATGGTGGGCACCATCGATGAGGCCATCGAGAAGGCCAAGAAACTTTAACCCGGGCCTTTGCTCAGTACCTGACAAGGAAGCCCCATGAAAACCATGCAAGTCGATGTGGTCAGTGCCGAAGAGCTGATTTATTCCGGTGAAGCCACTTTCGTGGCTTTACCCGGAGAAGTTGGTGAATTGGGTATTTACCCCCGCCACACACCACTGATCTCTCGCATCAAAGCCGGCTCTGTGCGCATCACCAAAGCCGACGGCGAGCAAGAGTTTGTGTTTGTCGCCGGCGGTATTTTGGAAGTGCAACCCGATTCGGTCACTGTTTTGTCTGACACCGCTGTGCGCGGCAAAGACCTGGACGAAGAGCGTGCCAACGCTGCGAAAAAGGCAGCCGAAGAGCACCTGAAAAACGCCAAGACCGATGTGGACATCGCAGCGGCGCAAGCCGAGCTGATGGTGTTTGCTGCGCAACTGGCTGCCTTGCGCAAATTCCGCGGCCAAAAATAAACCAGAGTGCCCAAGGCCAAGCTTCAAGCAGCCACCGTTGGCGGTTCCGCCGATGAGATTGAAGCAGCCTTTTACGAAGCCCTGCAAACCGGTGACACAGATCGCTTGATGGCGTGCTGGGCCGATGAGGAAGACATCGTGTGTGTGCATCCCGGCGGACCCCGTTTGCTGGGCGCACAAAGCATCCGCGATTCATTCACGACCATGTTTGCCAATGGCGTGATCTCAGCACATCCCGAGCATGTGCGCAAAGTCGAAAGCCTCACCAGCGCGGTACACAACCTGGTCGAGCGTATCGTGCTCGAAATGCCTGAAGGGGCACAAGAAGCCTTTGTGTTGGCCACCAATGTCTACATGCGCACGGCGCAAGGATGGCGCATGGTGGCCCACCATGCCAGCCCAGGCACGCCCCAAGAAATGCTGGCGCACATCGACGCCATGCCATCGGTGCTGCACTGAACCGCCATGGATGCCTTGGTCCGCCAAGCCATGCGCAAGTGGCCCAACGTGCCGCATTGTTTCGGCTGGCTGGGCATGGACGACCGCGGTGATTGGTACATGCGGGACGATGCGGTACAGGCAAAGGGCGGCTTTGCGCAGGCCAAAGGCAGCAAACTGGAACACGACAAGCTGATTGCGTTCATCCAGCGCAACTATGCCCATGACGAACTCGGGCAGTGGTATTTCCAAAACGGACCCCAGCGCGTCTACGTAGAGTTGAGCTCAGCGCCTTATGTGTGGCGAATTCAAACCGATGGCAGCGTCACCGATGGCTTGATGCGTGTGCAAACGGTCGTGTCATGCCTCGAAGATGAAGCAGGCCACGTTTATCTCCATACCGCGCAGGGCCTGGGCCTGGTTCACAGCCAAGATGTCTGGCTGGCCGCCAGCGCGATCGAAGACAAGACATGGCAGCCAAAAAAAATGCTTGCCAGCGAACTGGCAAGCAACTTTGGCTTTGTGCGCAGCCCGCAGCAGCGGGCCAGTCAAATCATTTAGCCGCAGACGGGGCGACGGGGTCTGCAAACTTGGCGCCGCCGGCGTTGGCCATGTAGACCACAGCGCGGGCAATCTCCAGATCGTCATGCTCGCCACCGGCTTGCGCGGCCATGGCGTTTTTGCCTTTCAGGGCAGAGTTGAGCAATGACTCATAGCCCGTTTTGATCCGCGCAGACCATGCCGCGCTGTCACCCAGCTTAGGCGCACCAGCTGCACCACTGATGTGGCAGGCAGCACATTGGACCTTGAAAACCTCTTCGCCGGATTTGGCAGGGCGGTTGGCATCCTTGACCTGAACCGCGCCAACTTTTTGCAAGCGCGCCGCCACAGCTTCATCGCTGGTGTTGACGCCGGGCTTGTTTTGAGAGCCGATGTAATTGACCAAACCGATGATGACGAAGATGGGAACAACGAATGACAGAACAACCAAGGTCAGGAATTGTTTGGGGGTTTTGACCGGGCCGGTATGGGCTTCTTCGTGCTGATCGCTCATGGTGACTTTCTTAGAAAAAACGAATGGGAAATTATAGCCAGCCGACACCTACAATAGCCCGCATGCGGCTGTAGCTCAGTGGATAGAGTATTGGCCTCCGAAGCCAAGGGTCGTGGGTTCGATCCCCGCCAGCCGCACCATCAGCGCCAACGCAAGCGTTGCATCAAGTGGTCTTTCAGCACGAGTTGGTGAAACAGTGCAGCCAAGACGTGCAAACCAATCAAGCCATAGCCGATGTTTCCCACCAGCGTGTGGACAGATTTGATCTGTTTGGCCAAGGCCGCATCAGGGGCGATGAGCGCGGGCAATGCCAAGCCAAAAAATGGGATCGGCTTGCCTGCGGCGCTCAGCATCATCCAGCCCATCAAGGGCATGATCACCATGAACAGGTACAAGATCAGGTGGCCAATCCGGGAGGCGCGCTGCAAAAGCAGCCGGATGCCTGGCCCATCCGTCGGCGGGGGATGGTGGCTCCAGCGCTTGGCCAAGAGACGCAAAAACACCAGCGCCAAAATGCACAGCCCAAACATGCCATGCAGGGATTTGAAGAATTCACGTGCTGGCATGCCCTTGTCAAAGAGGACGCGCAATTCCATGGCGGCATACACCACGATGAACAAAGCAAACATCAGCCAATGCAGAGCAACCAGTGGACGGGCGTATCGGAAGGTGGTGTCAGAAGGGGTCATCGCGAGATCTTAAGCAGACCGCTCAAGGATTCAGTTGACCAAAGTCAGCAAACTGCGCTGCCAAGTCGGCTTCTGCGTGCTCCAGCACAAAATACCTGAAAGCTTCGGCCGCTGGCGACAGCAGCTTGGACAAGGTGTGCACCACATGCCAAGCACGCACCACGGGTGCACCCTTGACCTTCAAGAC
>CAMDCZ010000028.1 GCA_945890735.1 Bordetella parapertussis
TTTCTGGATGAAATTGGCGAAATGCCGATCCACTTGCAGGCCAAGTTGCTGCGTGTTTTGCAAGAGAAAAAACTCAACCGCTTGGGTGGCGAAGCCTCGATCGATTTGGATGTGCGGGTGATTGCCGCCACCAACAAGGATTTGCGCCAAGCCATCGAAGCGCGCGAATTCCGTGAAGACTTGTATTTCCGCATCAGCACATTCCGCTTGCGCATCCAACCCTTGCGTGAACGCCCAGGCGATATCGTTCCTTTGGTGTTGCAGTCTTTGGCGCGCCATGCCAAGGGCAATGTGCCCTTGAGTTTGAGCAGCGATGCCCAAGCACTGCTTCAGCAATACCCCTGGCCAGGCAATGTGCGTGAGCTTGAAAACGTGGTGCAACGTGCTGTCGTGTTGTGCAACGGCCGTGTGGTGACACCAGCCCATTTGATGTTTGATGAATCGCAAGGCCATGCCGATTTGGACCACGCCGCGCCAGTGCCGATGGCGATCACCGCAGATCCACCGCAGATGCCCATCAGCCCGGTCAGCGAATACACCCCGCCTTCGGCAGACAGTTTCACCGTGCCCATGCACAGTGAAGTCAACATCCATCCACCAGCCGATTTGTTTTCAGCGGTGAAGGCCAGTGAGCACCAAGTCATCTTGGCCGCGATCCAAGCCAGCGAAAGCCGGGTGGAAGCCGCCAAAAAATTAGGCATCAGTCCCCGCACGCTTCGCTACAAGTTGGCGCAGTTGCGCGAACGTGGCATGGACCTGGCCATTGCGGCTTGATTGAGGAGCAAACACCATGATCGACGGCATCTCAGGCAACAGCGTCAACTCGATGATGGAGACCATCCGGGCCTACCAACAAAAGGCAGCCGGTGGTGTGGATCAGGTCACGATCCAGCCGCCCCAGGTCTTGGATATCCAAGCCCCGAAAGTTGAACTCCCCAACTTCACCGAGTCGGTGAAGAACCTGCTCGACAAAGTCAATGAGACCCAAATCAAGTCCAGCAATTTGCAAGAAGCCTACCAACGTGGCGAAGACGTACCCCTGACCGACGTGGTCTTGGGTATGCAGAAATCATCCCTGGCCTTTGAAGCGACCTTGCAGGTCCGCAACAAAGTGCTGCGGGCGTATGAAGAAATCATGAACATGCCGGTTTAACTTTTTAAGAGAACACCATGGCCACCGCAAGCGCAACACTCAATTCTCCTGTCAGCCTGGGCAGCAATGCCTTGACCACCACCGATTCAGACACAGGATCGCGTACCCCTGGCACGGCCATGGCAGCTCGACCCATTGGCAGTTCGCCACTGAGCGACCCCATGGGCATGATCCGCGACATGGTGCGTCAACCGTCGGTGCGCAAAGTCTTGCCCATCGTGGTGATCTTGATGGTGGTCGCCGCCTTTGGTTTGGCTTCGATGTCCATGAAAACGCCACCGATGCGCGCCCTGACCATGATGCTGCCCGAAGCAGACAAGCAGTTGGCGATCGAGACCTTGAAAACAGGCAACTTCAGTCCCGAGATTGACAACAACACTGGGCAGATCATGGTGCCTGCAGACAAATACCAAGAGGCCCGCATGTTGCTGGCCTCTAAGGGTTTGCCGCGCACAGAAGTCGCTGGCATGGATACCTTGAAAGACATGCCCGCCATGACCACCAGCCAGTTCATGGAGCAGGTCCGTTACAACAACGCGATGGAGCAAGAGTTGGCCAAAACCATCTCGCAAATTGCTGGCATTCGCAGCGCGCGTGTGCATTTGGCCGCCCCTAAACAAAGCGTGTTTGTGCGCGAACGCGTGCCCACCAAGGCCTCGGTGATCATCACCCGCGCGCCTGGCAAGCAAGTCTCATCTGCCAACGTGCAAGCCATCATTTCATTGGTGGCCTCCAGCGTGCCTTACCTGGCCCCGGAAAACGTCTCCGTGGTGGATAACTTTGGCACCTTGATGAACGACATGCTGGGTGAGGCCCCACTGGGATTGACCGGTGCGCAGCTTCAGCAAAAGCAGCAAATGGAAGACTTGTACCGCACTCGCTTGGTTCAACTGCTCGCGCCGATCGTTGGCGAAGCCAATGTCAGTGCGCAGGTGAGCTTGCAATTGGATTTCACGCAAGAGGAAATCACCACCGAAGACTTTGACCAGCGCGACAAAGGCCCCAAGACTCGCTCTGAGTTGTATGTGGAAGACCGCAACACCTTCAAAGATGCCATTGGCATTCCTGGCTCCTTGACCAACACACCACCCAATCCCCCGCAAAACCCAGCTGCAACGGACGCCACGCCGGCTGACCCGAACAAGGGTTTGAGTGAAAAGGGCGTGCAAGTCGTTGCCCGCAGCACCAAAAATTATGAGCTCGACCGCGCCGTGCGACACACCAAGAGTGCCATGGGCAATATTCAAAAACTGGGCGTGGGCGTATTGATCAATGAGCGTCCCATTCCGCCTGGCACCAAGGTCGAGCCGCCTGCCGATGGGTCACCCGCACCCACGACGATCCCCTATACCCAAGAAGAACTCGACCGTTTGAACCAATTGGTGCGTGGCGCCGTGGGCTTCAATGACCAACGTGGCGACATCGTCACCGTGGTGGCCACCCGCTTTGAAACACCAGCAGATCCCGACGCGGTGCCTTGGTACAAAGACGAAGCATTGGCATCCATGGTCAACAGCGGCGTGATCGCAGCCTTGTTCCTGATGTTTGTCTTGTTTGTGGTTCGCCCCATGATCAAGAAGATGATGAAGCCTGAAGTCGACCCTGCTGCAATTGCCGCTGCCGCCTTGGCTGCTGCATCTGCCGAAGCCGCCACAGCCGAGAAAATTCGCACCGAGCGCATCGCCAATGCCGAGGCTGAGGCTGCGGCAAGGCTGGTGGCAGAAAAAGCCGCCCGGGAAGAAGCAGCGGAAAAGGCCCGCTTGGCTGCCGAAGCCCTGGCGCGAGAGGCTCAATTGGCCGAAGAGGCAGCTGCCGCCGAGGCCACCCAAATGGCAGAAGAAGAAGCTGCCCGCGAAGCCGAACGTTTGGCTGCCCTGGAATTGCAAGCCGAAGGTGGTGAAACCGCTGAAGTTGAACTCGAAGATGGAGAATCGCTTGACGACTTGAAAGCGCGCATGGGCAAGCTCAAACCGAAGAAGCAATCCATCCCTTCCGACTTACTGAACAATGCCAATTCGTATGACGATAAAGTGGCCTTGATCCGAATGATCGTGGCTGACAACTCCGGCCGAGTGGCTGGCGTGATGCGCGGCATGATCGAATCTTGATGAACACACAGCGACCAAGGAAACAAAATGGCTGATTCAGATACCATCGTTTGGACCCCCGAGCTGCGTGCCGAAATGGAGGCGATGACCTCCACCCAACGCGCTGCCGTGCTCATGTTGTTGCTGGGCGAGGAGCAAGCGGCAGAAATTGTGAAATACCTCAGCCCCAAAGAGGTTCAGGCTTTGGGTGCAGCCATGGTGCAAGCCTCCAGCTTGTCCCAAGGTGCAGTCAATGTGGTGCTGGACCAATTTGTCGACATGCTGAAAAAGCAAAACAGCGTGGGTTTGGGTGGCTCCGATTATGTAGACCGGGTCATGCGTTTGGCGCTGGGTGAGGACAAAGCCAATTCCGTTCTCAACCGCATCATGCCGGGGCAGGGCACCAAAGGCCTGGACATCCTCAGCTGGATGGACCCACGCTCGATCGCTGAGATGATCCGTACCGAACACCCACAGGTGATCGCAATCATTTTGTCTATTTTGGAAACCTCGGTGGCAGCCGATGTATTGGTGTATTTGCCACCTGAAGTCCGGCCCGAGGTCATTCAACGTGTCGCTTCCATGGACACGGTGCAGCCGTCTGCCATGGCCGAACTTGAGCAAATCATGAAACAGCAGTTTGCCAAAAACTCTTCCTCCAAGTCGTCTAGCTTTGGGGGCATCAAGGCCGCTGCCGACATCATGAACAAAACCAAAACCGATTTGGAACGCTCTGTCATGGATGGTTTGGAAGAGATCGATGTCGAGCTGATGCTGAAGATCCAAGACCAGATGTTCACCTTCGACAACCTGGCCACTGTTGACAACAAGGGTATCCAGGTACTCATGCGCAATGTGGAACCCGAACAGCTGATGGTGGCCCTGAAAGGTGCGCCAGAAGAGGTGTTGATGCGCTTTTTGGACAACATGTCCGAGCGTGCCCGCGGTATGTTCAAAGACGACATGGACGCACGTGGCCCAGTGCGCGTGGCAGACGTCGAAGACGCGCAAAAGAAAATCATGCGCTTGGCGCGCAAGTTGTCCGATACCGGTGAGTTGATCTTGGGTGGAGCAGATTTTGTTTAACCTGGAACCCAAGCCAAGTGAGCCCCGCCATTGGCTGGACGACACCTGGCTGAACTCATCTTCACGGCCCATCAAAAACTTTGGTGAGTTCGACTGGGCCAATGTGCCCAAAATCGACTACGCCACGGTCATGTTTCGGCAGTTGGCAACACCTGAAAACGCCAAGGTGTTGGACCATGCAGACGACTTTGTGTTGGAGACCTATGGCAAGCCAGAACCGGTCACACGCCCACTGCCTGAGGAATCAGCGGTGCAGGCCCCAACCGTGGAAGCGGTGGAAGTGCTTGAAGTGGTCAAGAAACCCGCGCCGCCCAAGGACACTGCCGACCCCAGCGTGTTGTTCACTGCCGAGAGTTTTTGGGCACCCGAGGGCAGCGATGTGTTGGCGGATTTGGCCTTCGATGAAGACGCCAGCCCTGAGATTGATTCGGCGGCATTGGCCGCGGCTCGCGAGCAGTCCTATGCCCAAGGCCATGCGCAAGGATTGATCGATGGTCAAGCCGTGGGTCAAGACCTGGGGTACCAAGAAGGATTGACAGCAGGGCAAGACCAAGCCAAGGCCGCGGCCCTGGTCCAAGCCAAACTTGACATGCAAGCCGAGTTGGAAGCCCAACTGAGCGACATGCGAGGCAAGTTGCAAGCGCAACTGGGTGTGCTGCAAACCCTCAATGACAAATTGGCTCAATTCACCGAAGACCCCCAGTCACTGTTTGAACCGCTCAAGCGGCTGGCGGTTCACCTCAGTGAACAGTTGGTCATGGCGGAATTGAATGTTTCCGGTCAAGCCATTGAGCGCTTGGTGCAGCGGTGTTTGGATGAACTCGACATCCACGGTCAGCCCAGCATCGTGGTGGAACTCAACCCGCAAGACAAGGACCGTTTGCAAGAAATGGGCAATGATGTGATGGCCAACATGCATTTGCATGGCGTGCCCACCTTGCACCCTGGCAGCGTTCGCGTGCTCGTCAACGACAGCCAAATCGAAGATTTGATCGAGCATCGCTTGCAAGTCATGGCCAACCGTCTGCTGAGCCAACCCGAGTTATGGCGAGAAAAATCCGCCTTCTTCCGTCAACCTTTGGCGCAGCGCGATGGCGATGTGCAAGACGTACCACAACGGGTCGCATTGGATGATGCGCCATCAGAGGATGATCATGCTTGACTTTGCCAATATCGCATTGCGTACCCTGATGAGCTTGGCGTTCCTTGCCTTCGTGGTGCGGCCACTGCTGATGTCCATGATCCGCAAGGAGCCCAACACCTTGGAGTTGGAGGAGATGGCACAAATCGCGGTGAACAATGCTTTCAAGCAGCAATTTGCCAGCTTTTACACCCCCAGGGTGATCAGCAAGCCCTCAGAGGTGGTGGATGTAGAGGCCAAACGCATTGACGGCACATCGCCCACCGATTTGCTCAGTGAAGAGGAATTGGCTGCATTGGCGCAATTCACGGAGGAAGAGCGCGAGCGGGTCACAGGCCACGAGGCAGAGTTGGCGCGCCGTGCCGAACTCGCTGCGCAAGAAGCAAGCCGTCTGGCAGAGCTGGAAGCACAGCGCTTGGCCTTGGCGTCGCTGGACGAGGACGTCGACGGTGAAGAAGACGAGTCGCTCAAAAAGATGCGCGAAAGCATGAAAAAAGAAAAGAAAAAGCCAACCATTCCAGCCGAGTTGTTGGCGGGTAACAGTTATGAAGACAAGCTGATGATTGTTCGTTTGGTGACAGAGCAAGAACAAAACCGTGTGGCCCATGCCATTCGCTCGATGATTCAAATCCAGCCATGATGGACTTCGCGGCCGACATCGAAGCCAGCCTGACGGGTCTGCGCACGCCGCAGCCCCAGCGCAGCGGCACCTTGGTGCGCTTGGTCGGCATGACCCTTGAAGCCCGCGGGGTGATGGCACCCTTGGGTGCGTGTTGCGAGGTGGTGGGCAAACACGGTCACCGCGTGGAAGCCGAGGTGGTGGGATTCAACGACAAGGTCTTGTTTCTGATGCCCTTCACCGAGCCCACCGGCGTCGGTCCAGGCGACATGGTTCGGGTGGTCAGCAATTCTTCGCTGGTGAACCTGGGCCCCGAGCTTTTGGGACGGGTCATTGATGGACGTTGCCAACCTTTGGACGGCAAGCCTGACCCAGGTTGCAAAGAGCTGCTGAGCTTGCTGGGTCGCCCGATCAATCCGATGGAGCGTGGACCGATCAACCAGATTTTGGATGTCGGTGTCAAAGCCATCAATGGTGTGCTGACCTTGGGCCGGGGCCAACGCTTGGGCCTGGTCGCAGGTTCTGGGGTGGGTAAAAGCGTGCTCTTGGGCATGCTCACGCGATTCACCAAAGCCGATGTGGTGGTGATTGGTCTGATTGGTGAGCGAGGCCGCGAGGTGCAAGCCTTCATCCAAGAATCCTTGGGTGAAGAAGGCTTGGCCAAGTCGGTCGTGGTGGCCGCACCTGCCAATGTCTCGCCTGTGTTGCGCTTGAAAGCCACACACCTGACCCATGTGATCGCTGAGTATTTCCGCGACCAAGGCAAAGACGTGCTGATGTTGTGTGACAGTTTGACCCGGGTGGCGCATGCGCAACGTGAAATCGGTTTGGCGATTGGCGAGCCGCCTACCGCCAAAGGTTATCCGCCTTCGGTGTTTGCCTTGCTTCCCAATTTGATTGAACGCGGTGGCGTTGGCCGTCATGGCCATGGCTCGATCACCGCCATCTACACCGTGCTGGCAGAGGGTGATGATGCTGCCGATCCGATCGTGGACATTGCCCGTGCATCCCTGGATGGACAGGTGATGTTGTCGCGCAAATTGGCTGATGCTGCGCACTACCCTGCGATTGACCTGACGGGCTCTATTTCCCGCTTGATGCAGTCTCTGCTGAGCAACGACGACTTGAAATCTGCCAATAAGTTGCGCCGCTTGTGGTCGCTCTACCAGCAAAACGTCGACTTGGTTCAAGTCGGTGCGTATGAAAGTGGCTCCAACCCTGAGTTGGATGAAGCGATTCGTTTGAATGAACGCATCGTGAATTTTTTGCGCCAAGACATGCACATCAGCCAAGACTATGAAACCACGCGTCAGCAGTTGCGCGACCTGCTGAGCCTTTGATCCCAGAGGATGTAGCCATGAAACCCCGCAGTTGTTGGTCCGTGTTGGCCAAAAAAGCCAAAGACCATGAGGAAGTTGCCCAACAAGCCGTGAGCCAGGCGCATCAACGCGTGGAACACCTGCGGGCCAGCCGACAGCGCATGGATGATTTGCTGCTGGACTACAAACGCAAAGCCTTGGACAACCAAAGCCAGGTGCACAGCATGGCTGACACCCACAACAGTCGCCAGTTCATGTTGAACTTGCAAGAACTGGTCAATCGGGTGGATCGCGATTTACAAGTGGCTTTGGCGGCCGCCGAGCGGGCGAAAGTCGGGCTGATGCAAGCCACCCAGCAGCGCATGAAAATGGACGCCATGCAAGAAAAAGACTTGGCAGCCGTGCAGACTTGGCAGCGCAAGCGCGAACAAAAAGAGATGGACAGCCTCGGCTTGACGCTCTACAACCTCAGGGCTTGACCCAGGCTGCTTGCAGCCAATGCCAATAATGAGGCTTGAATGCCCAAGGCATCATGGTTGTGACCGTGTTGGCAGCAAACACGGTTTGGGAAGAATGGTCATGCCAGACACCCTTGGCGTTGACTCGGGTCAGCAAGGCTTGAGCGGCATCGGCATGTGACAAGGCTTGCCCATCCATCCGCACCTGACTGAAGGCTTCTGGCTTGTCGTCCAGACGCGCCCACGCCACCGTTTCAATCGGCGGCAAAGGCATCTCCGGGTCGATCGGCCCTGAGTAGACATCGTGCAAACTGCCCCAGGCGCGGCCTTGCAGCATGGATTTGAGTTGCGCCAATTGCCGCTCGGCCATCTCTTCATCGCCCAGCCGAAAGCCGACTTGCCCCAACACATTGTCAAACCACAAACAGGCATCTGGGTGTTGTTTGAGCAGCTGGGGCAGTCCTGCGATCGCGTCTTGTCGGTGAAAGTGCAGTGCGATACCTTGCGCTTGGAGGGCTTTGCCATGGCGCAGACCAAACAAAAACGGCACCAATGGGTCGATGTCATACACCTCGATGCGCTTGAAACGCATCAGCCAAGGCGTGGGGAGCATCCAACCCGCGCTGCATCCAATCAACAACAAATGGTTTTGCGCGGGATGCACCTGTGCCAGAAAAGCTGCAATCAGCGCTCGCGTTGGAAGCCAGCGGTGCATGGATCGCAAGGCGTGCACATGCCAATTCAGGCCGCCTGTGCCCCCGGCGTTGGCCAGGTCGCGCAGCCAGGAGGCCCAGCCCAAGGTGGCGCCGCGTTCAGCGAGCTTCACACAAAGACTTCATGATGTTGGACACCGGCGAGTTGGGTGGTGCAGCTTGCCATTGGTCAAAAACACCTTCGCTGGTCAGCATCTCGCCACTGAGTTTGGGGCCACTGTACAAAGCCAAAGAGCGGGTGCGGACTTGTTGATGGGTGCAGTTCATCTCCATCAAAGCACGGGTGGACCAAAAGGTTTTGCCTTGGCTGGTGCGTTGCGCTTTGCGGTAGTCCAGCATGGTCCACACCCGACGAATGTCGCCGTCGTGCTCGATCGAGCTGCGGTCAATGCCGTACCGGGCAGTGTCAGACATGCCGGTGATGGCCCAATTGGCGGCGGTTGCCAGCGAGCAAGACAGCCAAATGGCCCCGCAGACAAGCAATTTGCTTGTTTTACCGAAATTTCTCATTTTTCACTCTCGTGCGATAGATAATGCAGTCCATGCCAAACCACGACTGGGCCCAGTACTCTCTCAGTATGACATTCGTCTTGTTGCTTTTGGCGGCGGCCCTTTGGTGGCTGTCGCGCCGCAACAAGGGGTTTCTCCTCCCTGTCAACCAGCGTCGCATCCAAATTCTAGAGGCCTATCCCATGGGCCTGCGACACAAACTGCTGTTGGTCCAAGTCGACTCTCAGCGCTTGTTACTGGCCGTCAATGCCAACGATATCCAAACGCTGCATGCCTGGCCTGCAGACCCCCCACCCCCTGACCCACAAGGTGCCAGTGATGCGCTTTAAACACCTTTTCATGCCTGTTTTGCTTCTCATGGTGCTTTGGTTACCCGACATGGCCATGGCGCAAGGGCTGCCCATGGTCACGGTCAACAGTGGCAAGGGCGGCCAACAGTACAGCCTGACCCTGCAACTGCTGGGCTTGATGACGGTTTTGACCTTGTTGCCATCATTGCTGCTGATGATGACTTCCTTTGTGCGCATCATCATTGTGTTGTCCATCTTGCGCCAGGCACTGGGCACCGGGCAAACCCCGCCCAACACCGTGCTGGTTGGGTTGGCCTTGTTCCTGACTTTTTTCATCATGACCCCCGTGTTTGATGATGTTTACAACAATGCGATTGCGCCTTACATGAACGGGACGCTGGCTTTTGAGAAAGCCTTGGCCCAGGCCGAGGTGCCGGTGCGCGATTTCATGATGCTGCAAACCCGTGAAGACGATATCGCCATGTTCATGCAAATCGCGCAGCGCAAGGAAATCGCCAGCGCGGCGGATGTGCCCTTCACCACCTTGGTCCCGGCCTTTCTTACCTCTGAGTTGAAAAGCGCATTCATGATCGGCTTCATGGTCTACATCCCGTTTGTGGTGATTGACCTGATCGTGGCCAGTGTGTTGATGTCCATGGGCATGATGATGTTGTCACCCATGATCATCTCCATGCCTTTCAAGCTGATGCTGTTTGTGTTGGTGGATGGCTGGACCTTGCTGATGGGTTCACTGGCCTCGAGTTTCATCTTTAAATAGGGAGGAGGGCACCATGGATACAGCAACGGTGGTTGATTTGGCCCGCCAGGCGCTTTGGATGACGATGCTGATCTCCGCCCCCATGTTGTTGGTGGCTTTGTTGGTTGGTTTGATCGTGGGTGTGTTTCAGGCCGCCACCTCAATCAACGAGCAGACATTGAGCTTTATTCCCAAGCTGCTGGCTTTGGGCCTCACAGCCGCGGTCTTCGGTGGATGGATGATCAACTCTTTGGTGGATTACACCAAGGTGCTTTTCGGTCGGATTCCAGGTCTGTTTGGGTAAAGCATGAACATCGAGATGCTCAATTTGCTCGACAGGTTTTACGCCCTGATCTGGCCGATGCTGCGTATCTCGGCATTCTTGGCTTTCGCCTCTATTTTCTCCATCCGGGCTGTCAATTTGCGCATCCGCATCGTGCTCGGCTTGGTGCTCACCATCTTTTTGTCCATGCAACTGGACATCCCCAAAATTGACCCAGCCACAGCCGAGGGTTTGAAAGAAATCGCCAACCAACTCTTCATTGGGTTTGCCATGGCCATGATCATGCAATTGGCAACCGCAGGCATCGTGCTGGCCGGTCAGGCCGTCTCCGGCTCGATGGGCCTGTCGATGGCCAACATGATCGACCCCACTTTGGGCAACGTGCCTGTGGTGTCACAGTTTTTCACCATCATCGGCACCTTGGTTTTCTTGTCGATTGGCGGACACCTGATTGTGTTTGGGGTGTTGTTGGAGTCTTTCAGCCTGTTTCCGATTGGCAAAAGTCTGATGACGCAAGATGTACTTGGCAAGATGACCGCCTGGGGCGCCATGATGTTTGTCTCTGCCTTGTTGATTTCTCTGCCCGTGGTGGTGACCTTGCTGTTTGTCAACATCGGCGTGGGTTTCGTGACCCGTGCTGCACCGAGCTTGCAGCTTTTCTCGGTCGGGTTTCCGGCGATTTTGTTGTCGGGATTCGTCATCTTGTGGCTGGCTGTTCCCAGCATCATCAACCGCATTGATTGGCTGTGGGTGCAAACCTTCACCCAAATGCGCGGCATGCTTGTAGGCGGGTAGCGCGATGGCTGATGATTCCTCCGAACGGACCGAAGAACCCACCGCGCAGCGCTTGAGCAAGGCGCGAGAAGAAGGGCAGGTTGCCCGCTCTGTGGAGCTGTCGACCGCTGCCATCTTGGTGGCAGCCACATTGTTTTTCAGCCTCTCGGGCAGCTACTTGTTCCACCGCTTGGGCGGCTTGTTTGCCACACAGTTGCAGTTTGACCGCAAGGTCATGGACAAAGCAGAGTTGTTGCCCGCCATCTTTTTTCAATCATTGATCGATGGGTATTTGCTGATATTGCCCGTCATGGTGCTGCTCGCATTTGTCGCTTTGGTGTCGACCGTGATGAGTGGTGGCTTGATTTTTTCTCCCAAGATGATGCTGCCTAAGTTCAGCAAACTCGACCCCTTGGCAGGCCTGGCCCGCATGTTCGGCATGAAGGCCTTGATCGACCTGTTCAAAACCATTCTCAAGTTCATGGTGATCAGCATTATTTTGTGGATGTCGATCACCAACAACATCGAGGATTTGGTGTCACTCAACCGAATGGACTTGGGCACTGCAGTCAACCACGCGGGCAACATGATTTTGGATGCATGTTTTTGGATGAGCATGGGTTTGGTGGTGATTGCGATTGCGGATGTGCCGCTGCAGCATTACCAGGTCAACAAAAAGCTCAAGATGACCCGCCAGGAAATCAAGGATGAAATGAAAAATTCCGAGGGTCGTCCGGAGGTCAAGGCCACGATCCGACGCCGCCAGCGTGAAATGGCCAACAACCGAATGATGGAGAAGGTCAAGGATGCGGATGTGGTGATCACCAATCCCCAGCACTTTGCCGTGGCACTGAGTTACGACCCCAATTCCGACGGCGCGCCCACCTTGGTGGCCAAAGGCACCGACGAGTTGGCCAAGCGCATTCGTGAGCTGGCCAAAGAAGAGGGCGTTTACATCTTTGAAGCGCCCGAATTGGCGCGTGCCTTGTACTTCACCACCAAGCTGGACAACCCGATCCACGAAGGCCTCTACCATGTGGTGGCCCAGGTCATTGCCTATGTGTTCAGCCTGAACCAGACGTACGCAGGTGCCGAAGGCATTGTCAAACCCACGCTGCGCATCCCTGACAATATGCGCTATGACGAAAATGGTTTTCTTTTTCAGTGATGACTTGATGACAGCCTGCCGAACATGACTGACTTTTACCAAAGCCCTGCGGACAAACTGCGCTTCGAGATATTGCTCAAGTCTTTGCGAGAGGGCCGTTTGAACCTGGCCATCTTGGGTAACGATGAGGTGGCCTTGGCCCATTACGGCAAGCGCATCTTCCAGCACTTGCGCGAACAAGGCGAGCCCCATGTGGAGCTGTGGACCTCGGCGGACTCAGACAAATTGGTCGACCGTTTCAATGAGATCTTGTCTGAGTTGACCTTGGACCAGGCTTTGGACAAGGCCAATGCATCCGTCCCTAAGCGCTACATGATCTTCCCTGATACCCAGGGCATCCAGGATTTCGAGCTGCAGTTGCTGGCCCGTTTGGTCAATGGCTTTCCGGCCAGCAACATCAACCTGATTTTGCTGATCAACAACCAAAGCAGTCACGAAAAGAAACTGGCCACCTTTGGTAAGAACCTGTTGCAGTGGGTGCTCGAGTCGGAGGACCCTGCGCCATCTCAACCCCAGCGCATCGAGACCTTGGAAGAGTGGCCTGGCAGCAAGCGCTTGCCCGACAGCGCAGCAGACTTGCCACCGGCGCCCATGCCCCCCTTGGACATGGCCGACCTTGCCCCGTCAGAGACTGGCTTGGGCTTGCCAGGTGACCCGGTGCTGGGCGAAGAAGTGCAAGGTGCCAGCATGCCGTCTGGTGAAGAGTTGGCGAAATCATGGGAAGTCCAGCGCACCAGTGGTCGTGGTGGCAAGGTGGCCGGCATGTTGTTGTTGGTGTTGTTGGTGACTTTGGGCAGTTTGGGGTTTGTCTACCAAGCGCAAGTCATGCAAGAGGCGCGCAACTTGCAAGCCTATTTGGCAGGACCAGCCAAAACCAGCACCAGCACCACGGTGGTCAATGCAGCACCACCCGCTTCCACCGTTGGCATGTCCTCCAGCAACACGCCAACCCCATTGAAGCCCACCGATGCCTTGAGCACCGACAAAGGGGAGGCCTTGGTCACAGAACCAGCAAAACCTGCCCCTGAACTGATCGAAAAAACAACGGCCCCCACCCCTGAAAAATCGGCAGAAACAGCAGTTAAAAACAGCCCACTGGCCGATGACCCCGCTTGGGTTGCCGCCCTCAAGGATGAGGCATGGGTCATGCAACACGGTGCATTTGACAGCTTGGCTGAAGCCCGCACTTTTCAAGCCAGTGCCCTTGGCTACAGGGCTGGGCAGGTGTTTTACACCCAGCGCAAGGGCAGCAAGCCCTATTACATTTTGATCACTGGCCCTTACGCAGAGAAGTCGCAGGCTGAGAATCTGATGCGTCAAAACCCCCCGTTGGCCAAAGCTTGGCTTCGGTCGGCAAAGTCATTAAAAGTTCAGTTTCAAGAGTAGGCTTGGCAAATCGATCAAGAACTCTTCTTCAAGGTCGATGTATTTGACTGGAGTGAAGACATGAGCCAAGAAGACGACTTTCCAGATGAACCCTTGCCCGAAGACCCCCCTGTTGCGCAAGCAGAGGCCGAGGTGATTTTTGAGCGAAGCCAGACAACCGATGTTTCCACAGCGATCACGGCTCTGGAGGGTTCATCCGAGCCTTTGGCAGCAGCCGAGAGGGAATCGCTCAGCAGTTACGGGCGAAACGACCCTGCCAGCCTGGCCGCGGTGCAAAGCACCGAATTGGCCGCCCCCGATTTGCACACCCAAGACCAGCCTGAGTTGGCCCATGCGGCGCAGGGCAGCGCCCCTGTGGCCGCAACCCAGCACCCGGCTGAGGTTGAAAAATCCGGGACAATCCAGCCCGATTTATCCAATTGGGACCCGCATTTAGCGCACATGGCTCAAGTTGGACTGACTTCCGCCGATCATTGGGAAGAGCAAGTCAAGCCTCGGATTGACCAATTGCATGATGACATCAATGTTGTGAATATGCAGTTGGACAATTTGGTCAAGGCCAAACCCAAATACAAGCATTCCTAAGGACAACACATGGCGCAAGACTCAACACCCGCAGAAGCCTCTGACAAGGCTGTGACTCTGCAAGAGCCTGCTGCGTCTGTGGATGTGGTCGATGCGGACGCGTTGGCCGAAGGCATCGAGGCCTTGGAGGCCAAAGCCTTGGATGGTTCGGAGGTTTCCCGACAGCTCGAAGACCTCACCGGTGTGGTGCTGAGCTCTGCCGAGGTGTCCACCCGCTCAGCCGAGGTGGCCGCCAACATCAGCCATGAAATGCGCGAAGTGATGAAGATCGTCACCGCTGCCAATGACAAAAACATCCTGCATTCCCGCGTGATCTTGATTGGCCTCTTGGCGTTCTTGCTGATTGCGGTCGGTACCTTCTTTGCCATCTCCACCCGCTTGCAGCAAAACATCCGCCAACTCGATGCCTTGTCGCTGGCCGTTGGCAAACGGGTGGTTGAACTCGATGCCACTTTGGCTGCCTTTGGCGACGCGACCCGAGGTTTGGGAGACACCACCGAAAAGCTGGACGGCATGGAAGAGCGTCAAATCAAAATGGACGAAAAGTTGGAAGGTCGCATGGATGACCTCAACAAAATAGTTGGCAAGTTGCCCGAGCAAGTCGCGGGACAAGTCAGCGGCCAATCAGAGAAAAATTTGGATGCCAAATTACAAGGTTTGCAAAAAAGTATCCAAGCCTTAGAGAGCAAAGTTCAGGTGCTGGCCAGCAAACCGGCGACGGCGGCCCCAGCCGTGCGAGACGGCCAAAAAGAAGTGTTGGCTGAAATCCAAAAACTCAAAAAAGAACTCGATGCCGCCAATGCAAACGCTGCCAAAGCGGCCCGAGAACGCGAGAAACAGCTTGAAAAAGACAAGCAAGCAGCGCCGCCCAAACCCACACCCGCTGCGTTGAAAGCAGCCGAGGTCAAAGCGGCTGCGGACGCCAAGGCTGCTGCGGATGCCAAAGCCGCGGCTGACGCCAAAGCAGCCGCCGAGGCCAGAGCCGCTGCTGCAGCCGCCGCCAAAGCAGCACAGGAAGCGGCCAAAGCAGCCGCCGAGGCCAAGGCTGCAGCCCAACCACCCGCGATTCCACCACGCGCCGCACCCAAAGAAGACCGGGTGATTTACCCCCGACCGGCCAGCGAGAATTGACTGTCAGTGCAAATGGAAGTCTTCGGCACTGGCTTTGGGCCAGTGGCTTTTGAAGGGTTCGGGCACTTTCCCCAAGGTTTCTTTCAGCAATGCACCTTTGCTGATGGTGGGATAAAGCTCCGCCAAGGATTGGGTCTCGTTGCCGTTGACCCGGCGTAAAAAATGCGTGAGTTGCAGTTGGCTGGGTGAATGCAAGCCGGCTGCCTGCAACAATTCATGCAGCGATTTCAAGGTGTTTTGGTGGAAATTTTTGACCCGCTCGGCCTTGCTTGGCACCACCAGGGCAATTTGTCGTTGCGGGTCTTGCGTGGTGACCCCTGTGGGGCAGTTGCCTGTGTGGCAAGTTTGGGCCTGGATGCAACCCAGCGCAAACATGAAACCCCGCGCACTGTT
The DNA here is from genome assembly GCA_945890735.1 of Bordetella parapertussis. Taxonomy (GTDB): domain Bacteria; phylum Pseudomonadota; class Gammaproteobacteria; order Burkholderiales; family Burkholderiaceae_C; genus Limnohabitans. The sequence continues at coordinate 15,854 of CAMDCZ010000028.1, forward strand.
GCACCAATCGGCACCCATGGCCAAAGCCCGGGCGATGTCATAGCTGCTGATGATTTTGCCGCTGGCACCAATTCGAATGTGTTCTCGCAAACCCACGCCCACCAAGCTGTTGTGCACCAAGCGCAAGCCATCTTTCAGTGGCATGCCCATGTGGTCTGAAAATTCCAGGGGCGCAGCGCCTGTGCCACCTTCAGCGCCATCGACCACGATGAAATCGGGCAGGATGTTGGTGGCTTGCATGGCCTTGACAATGCCAAACCATTCCCAAGGGTGCCCGATGCACAGCTTGATGCCCACAGGCTTGAACTGGCTCAATTCGCGCAGGATTTGCACAAACTCCAATAACTCCAGCGGGGTACGGAAGCTGCTGTGGGCGGCCGGTGAGACGCAATCCGCGCCCAAGGGAACACCACGCGCTTCGGCGATCTCAGGGGTGACTTTGGCCGCGGGCAACACGCCACCATGGCCAGGTTTGGCACCTTGACTGAGCTTGATCTCGATCATCTTGACCTGCGGGTCGCGGGCGTTTTCCACAAACCGGCTGGGGCTGAACAGGCCCTGGTCGTCACGGCAACCAAAATACCCCGACCCGATTTCCCAGATCAGATCGCCGCCGTGGATGCGGTGATAGCGTGATATCGAGCCCTCGCCAGTGTCATGCGCAAAGCCACCCATCTGGGCGCCTTGGTTCAGGGCCATGATCGCGTTGGCACTCAAAGCGCCAAAGCTCATGGCTGAAACATTGAAAAGACTGATGTCATAGGGTTGGGTACAGGCATCGGTGCCAACCTTGACCCGAAAATCGTGGTTTTCAATCTGGCTGGGGACCATGGAGTGGGTCAGCCACTCATAGCCGTTGGCGTCCAGGTCCAGCTGCGTCCCAAAGGGTCTTTTGTCCGATTGGTTTTTGGCGCGGGCATACACCAGAGAGCGTTGCGCCCTTGAAAACGGCGAGGCTTCAGACTCGCTTTCGATGAAGTACTGGCGAATTTCGGGTCGAATGAATTCCAGCAGAAACCGCAAATGACCCAGGATCGGGTAGTTGCGCAAAATGGCATGGTGGGTTTGCAACAGGTCGTGCACACCCAAGGCACTGAGCAGCACAAACAGCAACAGCCACACAACGCCTTGGCCAGTGGCCATCACCATCAGCAAGCTCAGGCACAAGCCTGCCAGGGCCACGAAAAACGTGGTGTATCGGATGGGATAGCTGATTTTGCTCAGGTCAAACATGGCAGAGGTCTCCGGTGGCTCAGACCTCAGGGAGATCAGTTGGAATGGCGTAATTTGGATGACAAACGGGCCTGCGCCAGCGATGACACTTCAGCACGCAAACGCGCCATCGACAGTTGTTGGTCAGAGGCGCGCTGTATCTCTTGCAAGTCTTGCAAGATGGTGGTGCGCAGCTTGTCCAGCTCTTGATCGATGGACAACAGTCGCTGGCGCAGCTCGCGCTGTTGGTTCATGCGCTGGCTCAAGATACTCACGCTGGTGGCAATCACTTTCCAGTTGTGCGCCAACTCATCTTGCGGGGGTTGGTGAAGCTGCTCGAACAACTCACCCAGCAACGGGTCTTGCAGCACCTGCTCTGGCTGAGAGGGCGCTGCTTCGGCGGGCGGATCAATCGGCAGTTGCTGCTCACTGAAGTTGTGCACCGATGCCCAACCCATGCCTGGGTCGTATTGTTTGAGGCCTTTGAAGGCCAGGAATTTTTCTTCTGCCATGCTGGTTACTCGATTCACAGCTTGGCGGAGTTGCCGCGTGCCAAACGTTTCAGGAATTCAGGGATGCCCAGTTGCGCCAAGGAGCGTGAATTGACCACAGCCTCTTGCTCATCCACCATTTTTCGCTGACGGTATCGACCCAGCACAGAGTATTGCGATGCACTGGGCAAGCTCTCCAACACACCCGATTTGGACGGGGTCAAGGGCACGCGGTGGCTGCTGGTGTCACGCTCGGTGAGCTTGACGGCGGGTGCCTGGCGGGGTTGGTTGGCTTGTGCCATGCGGATTTCGCGTGCCGCGCAGATGGCCTCGCCAAATTCACGGAAAGAATCTCCGCACACATCACGGGCATCCATGAGGTAGCCACGCTCAAACAAGTCGCGCGCGGTTTGGGCTTCCAAGATCGGAGGCGCCAGCATGAAGCTGACGGGAAATCGCTGTTTGGTGAAGACATCCGAGTTGAGTTGCTCATTGAGCACCCGCGTGGGACAGACCACCAACATGGGGCGACGCGCGGTGGCCGAATCAAACACCCAGCGGTTGCGGTTCAAAAACCCGGAGGTGGCGGCCAACTCGATTTCCGATACCGAGGTGGGCACGAGCACCATGTCAAATTCAAACATCAGTTCACCAGCCAGCGAATCCGACCAGGTGAGGTCGCACAGCAAAATATCGCATTCGCTGGCGGCACGCCGCATTTGCAAGCGTGCTTCAAAAATAGGTCGGTTGCCGCCTTGGTCGACGGGCAAGGACATGTGTTTGACCACGGCACCCACAGGCGGGGCCTGGTTCAACCAAGTGCTTGAAGAGCCGTGCGGGTCCCAGTCGATCAAGGTCACACCCAATCCCAGGGTGCGGCTGAGGTATGCCACCAAATTGGCTGACAAGGTGCTCTTGCCAACGCCACCTTTTTGACTGGTGACCAAAATTTTGAAAGCCATCTTCTGCTCCTGACATTGCAGCGGTGTCGATTCCCTCGGCGCCTGAAAAACCCAGAAACCAATCGAAGAAAATTCCGTAAGGGGGGATGGATATTAGCTTTTTTAAGCTTTATGTCAAATTTGAAGGTTTCCAATGCGTTGTTTTGCTGCTACGAAGGCAGCCAGGGGTTTTGGGCCCGGTTGCCAAGTGCGTACTTAAAAGTTAAGACACAATGGTTGTGATGGAAAAAGTGCGCATCGACAAATGGTTATGGGCGGCCAGGTTCTACAAAACCCGCTCCTTGGCCGCAGATGAAATCAACAAAGGTCGCATCGAGGTCAACTCGCAAGTGGCCAAGCCTTCTCGTGAGGTCAAGCAAGGTGACATGGTTGCCATGCGCCGTGAAGGACAGGTTCGCACCGTTGTGGTTTTGGCCCTGAGCGATGTGCGCGGGCCGGCACCCCAGGCCCAATTGCTCTACCAAGAGACCGCAGAGAGCATCCAGTCCCAAGCCGATCAGGCGCAACTCAGAAAGTTTGTTCGTGAGCCTGCCCAAAGCATGACGCACGGACGCCCCACCAAACGTGACAGACGCGATTTGCAGCAAGCACAACACGGCTGGAATGAGCGTTGGAGTGCCTCGGTAGATTCCTAAAGACCCCATGAAAGCAAGCACATGAAGTTGATATCAATGGCGTGGCGTGCCCTGTGGCGAGATGCCCGCGCTGGGGAATTGCGCCTGTTGTGGGTGGCGGTCAGCTTGGGTGTGGCTGCGCTCACCTCGGTGGGCTTTTTGGCTGATCGCATAGAGGGTGGTTTGCAACGCGATGCCCGTCAGTTGCTGGGTGGGGATGCTGTTTTGGCCAGCGACCATCCTTTGGCGCCCGACGTTTTGGCCCAGGTCAAGCGTTTGGGTTTGCAGTCGGTGGCCACAGTGAGCTTTCCCACCATGGCCCGCACCACCGCCGAGCAAGGCGGCGGCAGCCGCTTGGTGGCCCTCAAGGCCGTGGCGCCGGGCTACCCGCTGCGCGGCCGCTTGCAGACATTGCCGCCACCTGATCAGGTGGCGCCCCGACCCGCTTTGGTCAAGGAACTCAACAATGGCACCCCGTATGACCGTCCGGGCAGGGTCACCGACCAGGTTCCCCAAGCCGGGCAGGTGTGGGCAGAACCGGCCTTGCTCGAAGCCATGGCATTGAAGGTTGGCGATGAAATTTTGCTAGGTGAGCGCACGCTTCTCATTACTGAGGTGCTGATGAGTGAGCCGGACCGGGGCGCGGGTTTCATGAATTTTGCCCCTCGCATCATGATGAACCAGGCCGATTTGGCTTCCACCGAATTGGTCCAGCCGGCCAGTCGTTTGAACTGGCGATTGGCCGTGGTCGGCTCGCCTGCTCAGTTGGAAGCCTTTACCCAATGGGCGCAAAGCTATGTCAAACAGGCCGATGTCCACGGGGTGCGCTTGGAGACCCTGGAGGCTGGGCGACCTGAAATGCGCCAAACCCTGGACCGCGCAGAAAAGTTTTTGCACTTGGTTGCCTTGTTGGCGGCTTTGCTCAGTGCCGTGGCGGTGGCGCTGGCTGCCCGGGGTTTTGCAGCGCGCCATCTCGACGATTGCGCCATGCTCAGGGTGTTGGGGCAGAGCCAGCGAGACATCTTGTCGGTCTATGTGCTGGAGTTTTTCACGGTTGGCTTGTTAGCCAGTCTGCTGGGCCTGTTGATGGGGTTTGGCTTGCACCAGGTGTTCGTGAGTCTGCTCTCAGGGCTGGTGGACACGGACTTGCCAGCGCCTGGCTGGCAACCGTTTTGGCAAGGCTTGGGCGCTGGCATGACGCTCTTGTTCGCCTTTGGTTTGCCGCCCATCTTGCAACTGGCCCAAGTGCCGGCCCTGCGGGTGATTCGACGCGACCTGGGGCCGATACAAGCAGCCTCGATCGGTGTGTTTGCCCTGGGCTTGCTTGGATTTGCGGCTTTGCTGCTCAGTGCCAGCCGGGACCTGTCGCTGGGTTTGATGGTGGTGGGTGGGTTTGCCGGGGCAGCGTTGGTTTTTGCCGGCATGGCTTGGCTGTCGGTCTGGGCCTTGCGTCAAAGTGTTGGCCTGTCCCAGGTACCTACCTGGCTGCGCATGGCGACGCGGCAAATCAGCGCTCGCCCGGGCTACACCGTGGTGCAAGTCAGCGCCCTGTCGGTGGGTTTGCTTGCACTGATGTTGCTGGTGTTGTTGCGCACCGACTTGGTCGACAGCTGGCGCAACGCCACCCCCGCAGACGCCCCCAACCGGTTTGTGATCAACATCCAACCTGACCAATCGCAGGATTTCTTGGCGCACCTGCAAACCGCAGGGGTGCGCAAGTTCGATTGGTATCCCATGCTCCGCGGCCGTTTGGTGGAGATCAACGGGCAAGCGGTTGGCGCCGAAAGTTACACAGAAGACCGCGCCAAACGCTTGGTGGAGCGGGAATTCAATATCTCGCACAGTGCCCAAGCCCCCGAACACAACCAAGTGGTTCAAGGCAAATGGGTACCCAATGAAACCCAGGTGATCAGCATGGAAGAGGGCATCGTTGACACTTTGAAGCTCAAGATGGGCGACCAGCTGCGGTTTGAAATCGCCGGACAAATGGTGGATGTGCGCATCAGCTCGGTGCGACGGGTCGACTGGACCTCGATGCGGGCAAATTTCTTTGCCATTTTCCCTGTGGCGCAGTTCCCCAATGTCCCGATGACCTACATCGCCGCATACCGTGCCCCTGACCAGACCGGTTTTGACAACAACTTGGTCAACCGCTTCCCCAACGTGACCAATGTGGACATGGGCGCCACGATCAGCCAGGTACAAAAGGTGTTGGGGCAGGTCATTGGTGCGGTGGAGTTTTTGTTTGGTTTCACCTTGGCCGCTGGTTTGGTCGTGTTGTTCGCTGCGGTGACCGCTACACGCGAGGAGCGTGCCCGCGAATATGCCGTGTTGCGCGCCTTGGGGGCCGGCAATGAATTATTGCGGCAGGTGCAAACCGCCGAGTTGTTGGGTGTGGGTGCTTTGTCTGGTGCACTGGCCGCCATGGTGGCCATGTTGCTGGGTTCGGGCCTGGCCTATTTTGTGTTTGAGTTTGCTTGGCAGGCTTCGCCATGGGTGCTGGTGGTGGGCATACTCGCTGGCGCTGGTTTGGCCTTGGCCGCAGGTTGGTGGGGTCTGCGTGAGGTGTTGCAACGACCAGTGGTTCAAACCTTGCGTCAGGCTTCTCAGTGACGCTATTTCAACAGCACCACCAGCGCCCCGGCACCACCCTCCGAGCCTTTGGCCTGCACGAAAGCCAACACCTCGGTTTTTTGCACCAACCAGCGTTGCACCTTTGACTTGAGCACCGGGGTTTTGCCTGGCGAGCCCAAACCCTTGCCATGCACCACCCGGATGCAGCGCCAACCGCGTTTGGATGCGTCGCGGATGAACTGACCCAGGGCTTCCCGCGCTTCATCGCTGCGCAGACCGTGCAAATCGATTTGCCCTTGCAGGCTCCAATGGCCTTTGCGCAGTTTTTGGGTGACATCGGTACCGATGCCGTGACTGCGGTAGCTCAGCTCGTCATCGGTATCGAGCAGGGTGGAGACATCAAAGTCGTCACTCAGGCTTTCGCGCAGGACATTGTCATGGTCGAGCTTTTGTTGCAGAGCCAACGGTTTGGCGGGCTCGGGCGACAGGGTCACCCGCGGTTCATGGGCGAGCGGTTGCACGGCGCCAATGGCCCGCTTGAACAGGTTGCGCTCGGCCTGCGCTTGCTTTTCCGCCTGCTCACGTGCGGCTTTGTCGGCGGCGGTTCGGGCAGCTTGCGCAGCCAAATTGGCCTTGATGGCCGCCAAGTCTTGCAAGCTGCGCGATTTCACCATGGACTGCGCTCAGCCATGGACCAGGACTGCTCGGTACTGACGATGATGTGGTCCAAAACCCGGATGTCGACCATGGCCAAAGCCGAATGCAAACTGCGGGTCAGCGCGGTGTCAGCGGGCGAGGGCTGCACCACGCCGCTGGGATGGTTGTGCGAAAAAATCACCGCCGCAGCACCCACTTCCAGCGCCAACTTGACCACTTCGCGCGGGTAGACCGAGGTTTGGTTCAAGGTGCCTTTGAACATGTTGCGGTAGAGCAGCAAGCGGTTTTGGGCATCGAGAAACATCACCCCAAACACTTCATGGTCCAAGGCGCCGATCTGCAGTTGTAAAAATTGCCGGACAGTTTCGGGATTGCCCATGGCATCGCGTTTGCGTAATTTTTGTTGAAGCACACGGCTCGACAACTCCAAGACCGCGACCAACTGGGCACATCGGGCTGAACCGCCCAACCCCTTGACTGCTTGCAATTGGGCAGGACTGGCATGCAGCAGACCGGCCAAGCCTGCGAAACGGTCAAGCAAATGTTGGGCGAGCTGCAGCACGCTTTGGCCTGGCAGGCCAGTGCCGAGCATGACAGCGACCAGTTCGGTGTCGGTCAGCGCTTGACCGCCCAAGGCCAGCAGCTTTTCACGCGGACGCATGGATTTGGGTAGATCTTGAAGCATCATGGCAGCCTGCGTGGAGAGGTGGAAAAAGAGGTGAACACCTGGGCAATGATCGCTGATGCGGCAGCGCCGGGGGGTGCGCTATCACCGCAGAAATCAGTGACCTGCATCCCTTTCTACAATAGAGCCAGTTTACTCAGACCCGTATGACCACCACCCAACTGATTCAGCCCGGCTCGTTCCTCACATTGCATTACCGCTTGAGCGGGCCGCAGGGCGACATCATCAACACCTTTGGCGGGCCACCCGCCACGCTGTCTTTGGGTAACAACGAATTGTCCCCCGCCATTGAGGCCCGGATGGTCGGTCTGGCAGAAGGCGAGCACGTGACCCTGGAGCTGCCCGCAGGCGAGGCTTTTGGGCAACGCAACCCGGAGATGCTGCAGTGGGTCTCCCGCCAGTTATTGAGCCAGTTTGGCGAGGCCCAAGCGACCTACCAGGTCGGTGAGGTGGTGGAATTCCCCGCCCCTGACAATGGGGGACGGTATGCAGGTGCAGTTCAGCAAGTGGGCGAAGAAGCTGTGCTGTTTGATTTCAACCATCCACTGGCCGGACACGCCGTCAGCCTGGAAGTTCATGTGATTGGGGTGTTGTGATGTCGCCTGTCAACCCGCAAGAGATCATCTTGGCCGAACCGCGCGGCTTTTGCGCCGGCGTTGACCGCGCGATCGACATCGTGGACCATGCCCTGGCCAAATTTGGCTCGCCCATTTATGTGCGGCACGAAATCGTGCACAACACCCATGTGGTGGAAGACTTGAAAGCGCGCGGTGCGATCTTCATCGAGGACTTGAACGATGTCCCAGAAGGCGCCACCTTGGTCTTCAGTGCCCATGGTGTCCCCAAAGCGGTTGAGCACGAGGCCGAGCGCCGTGGCTTTCGGGTGTTTGATGCCACTTGCCCCTTGGTCACCAAGGTGCATGTCGAGGTCGCCAAGCTGCACAAGGAAGGTTATGAGTTCATCATGATTGGCCACAAAGGCCATCCCGAGGTCGAAGGCACCATGGGGCAGTTGCCCTCAGGCATCCATTTGGTGGAAGACGCCGAGGATGTCTTGAAGGTGCAGCCCACCCAAACCCGCAAACTCGCGGTGGTGACCCAAACCACCTTGAGCGTGGACGATGCCGCGGAAATCATGGCTGCGGTGAAAGCGCGCTTTCCCATGGTGCGTGAACCCAAGCAACAAGACATTTGCTACGCCACCCAAAACCGCCAAGATGCGATCAAGGTGCTCAGCCCCCAAGTGGATGTGGTGATCGTGGTGGGCAGCCCCAGCAGCTCCAACAGCAACCGCCTGCGCGATGTTGCAGCCAAGTACGGCACCCCCAGCTACATGGTGGACCATGCGGGTGAGTTGCAGGCCGAGTGGCTGGACGGCAAATCCAAAATTGGCTTGACCGCTGGCGCCTCCGCGCCCGATGTGTTGGTGCAACAAGTGATCACGCGTTTGCGCGAACTCGGCGCCCATTCGGTGCGCACCTTGGAAGGTGTGCAAGAAACCGTGAAATTCCCGCTGCCCAAGGGCTTGCGCAACGATTGACAGAACCAAGACCAAATCCATGCTTGACATAGCCCTTCTTCGCCGCGACCTGCCCCATGTGTTGGCACGGTTGCAAACCCGCAAAAACCCCCAAGTGTTTTTGAATGAATCCGCATTCACCGCTTTGGAAAATGAACGCAAAACCCTGCAAACACGCACCGAGGAGTTGCAAGCCAAGCGCAACAGCTTGTCCAAGCAAATCGGGCAGCTCAAAGCCAAGGGCGAATCAGCTGATGCGGTGATGGCCGAAGTGGGCCAGCTCAAAGACGAATTGGACGCCTCAGCGCTGCGTTTGGATGCCTTGCAAACCGAACTGCAAAGCCTGTTGTTGGCGGTGCCCAATTTGCCGCAAGAGGGTGTGCCCGTGGGTGCAGATGAGCATGGCAATGTCGAGCTTCGCCGTTGGAGCCCCAGTGGCACCGAACCCAAGCCCTTGGGCTTTGACGCCAAGGACCATGTGGCTTTGGGCGAACCCTTGGGTTTGGATTTCGAGTTGGGCGTCAAGCTCTCGGGTTCACGCTTCACGGTGATGAAAGGTCAGATGGCTCGCTTGCACCGCGCCCTGTCGCAATTCATGTTGGATGTGCAAACCCAAGAACACGGCTACACCGAGTGCTACACGCCCTACATCGTCAACGAAGACAGTTTGAAAGGCACGGGCCAGTTGCCCAAGTTCGAGGAAGATTTGTTTGCCGCCAAAAAGGGTGGTCAAGACGGAGGCACCGACGGACAGGCGCTGTATTTGATTCCCACCAGCGAAGTGCCACTGACCAATATGGTGCGCGACACCGTGTTGGCAGAGGGCGATTTGCCCATGAAGCTGACAGCGCACACACCTTGCTTTCGCTCAGAAGCGGGCAGCCACGGGCGCGACACACGCGGCATGATCCGTCAGCACCAGTTTGACAAAGTGGAGATGGTGCAAATCGTGCACCCCGAGAAAAGCAATGAAGCGTTGGAAGAAATGACACGTCACGCAGAAGCCATTTTGCAAAAGCTGGGTTTGCCCTACCGCGTCATGGCACTGTGCACAGGCGACATGGGTTTTGGCGCAGCCCGCACGCACGATTTGGAAGTGTGGTTGCCTGCCCAAAACACCTACCGCGAAATCAGCTCGGTGTCCAACTGTGAAGCCTTTCAGTCGCGCCGCATGCAAGCCCGCTTCAAAAATGCCCAAGGCAAAAACGAATGGGTCCACACCTTGAACGGCTCGGGTTTGGCCGTGGGCCGCACCTTGGTGGCCGTCTTGGAAAACTACCAACAAGCCGACGGCAGTGTGCGCGTGCCCGATGCATTGCAAGCCTACATGGCTGGCTTGAAAGTGCTGACATAGAATTCTTTGGCAGCAAGCAAGACCCGGAAAGATGGCAGAGTGGTCGAATGCACCGGATTCGAAATCCGGCGTACAGGTTTACCTGTACCGAGGGTTCGAATCCCTCTCTTTCCGCCAAATGTCAAGCATTTATTGGGCTTACTTGGGTATCATGTGTTTTGTTACCGCAATCGTTACCGCAAATCCTTCTTGATGCCTTAATTTAAGCATCAGAAAAGGGTAAGGTAACTTGATAACTCTCTAATCATCTCAAGTGCTTTTGACCATGCAGTTGGGTTGAGATAGTTGGAGAGCAGGGTGTCAACATCCCGCCCACCACCAAAAATTTTAGGTTTTGTCGTTCTGTGAAAGTAGGTCGGCAGGCTCTACACCAAGTATTTCTGCAACTGCACATATGACTCTAAGTGAGGGGTTGCTTACCCCACGTTCTATCTGACTGGCGTACGTTCGGTCAATTCCAGCTTCCAAAGCCATAGTTTCTTGAGACAGCCCTAGCTCTGTTCGTAGAGTTTTAACCCTTTGAGCAAGGGTTTTTTGAGATTTAAGAAGTAGGTCGGCCACACCCCAAGGATGGGCAAATAAAGACTTGCAGTCCACGGAATATTTTCTACAATGGAGAAAATAATTAACGAAGGTTTGCCATGTTTTATAGAAGGTATTCACCAGCTCAGATTATTGGCTTACTTCTAGCCTGTCTACTTGTCTTAGTAGCTTCATTTGCAAAAGCAGACACTTATGTAGATGGCTATTACAGAAAAGATGGCACATATGTTGAAGGACATTACAAAACAACGCCACAAACAAAAAACTGGGATGCTTACTCAACTGACGGCAACAGTAATCCCTACACAGGTAATGAGGGACAAAGGGCTAGGGATTACTCTCCAGAGGCTCAAAACTACGGCTCAGGTAGAGTGATTCACACAGGCCCAAGAGGTGGACAGTATTACTACAACGACTCTGGTAGAAAAGTCTATGTGCCAAAACGGTGATACAAAATGAGAACTCTAATAAACAAATTTCTGCTAAGCAACCTGATATTTATTTTGATATTTATTCTTTTTTCTTCGGCCGCTTCAGCACAAAGTTATACAGACCAACAAGTCAATATTGCAAATAAAATAAAACGTGAGACTCAAGAGGCAATGTCTATGTCAGAGGCAATGGTAAAGGACATAGAAGATATTGGCATGAAAGTAATGAAACAACAAATGGTTATTATTGGGGAGGCAATTGATGGATGTATTTCAGCTAATCCAAACTCAATTAAGGCAAACAAATATTCTGCTGAAGATGCAAAAGAAATTAACAATTTATTAAATGGCTATATTGAAGATATTGATAGAAATATTACCTCAATACAAAGAATTTCTGATATTTTCAAAAAAACACAAGAGACTGCATGCTACCCAGGATCTGAGAAAAATTTAGAGGGTTATATCGACTGTTTGGGTGCTCGATACAACTATGCGCGCTCGTTAAATGCAGTTATAGGTGCTAAAACTATGATGATGCAATATAAGTTTTTGAAAAAAGAATCAGATAAATACTTAGAATGTGTCGCTAGAAAAAATTATATTAATGATGGATATTTGAATTATTTAAAAGATTCTATGGATGAAGCTGGAAAATTTTATTTCAAAAGGGTGGAAGTATTTCGAACTTATGCAAAATAATTCAAATGGATAAAGACAGCGGAAGAAAAATTTATGTACCTAAAAGGTAAGTTATCAATAGCTGTCCTTACCTTAGCGGTTGTCGCATGCGCAACTGAATCTAGACCATTTAAATGGAGACAAATCAAGGGCTCAATTGGTTTTGAACAAGCCGAAAGGTATTGTAAAAATCAGGACGAAATATACAGAGGCAACCTAGCCACATCTATATTCGAGACATTAATATTGGCTACAGCACCGCCT
>CAMDCZ010000029.1 GCA_945890735.1 Bordetella parapertussis
AGCCACGACAATGACGAATCCCATGGTGGATACCTTTCGATGTTGTCGCGATATTGAGCGGCAGTCACTTAGGCCAAAGCACCCATAAGCGCAGAGGTTGCTTCATGCGCCCGGCCCATTCGCCAGCTTGCCACCCGGTGCCCATGAACAAGTCGGCACGCACCGCCCCCACGATGGCGCTGCCGGTGTCTTGTGCCACCACCAAGCGCTGCACTGGCTGGGTGGGTCCTGGCGACACCAACCACAAGGGTGTGCCGTAAGGAATGCTTTGCGGGTCCACCGCGATCGAGCGGCCAGCGATCAGGGGCAAGCCTTGCGCGCCGCGCGGTCCGATGCTGGGGTCGGGCAATGCCTCTTCCCGGAAAAACACAAAGCGAGGGTTGACCCACAACAAGGCTTGCACCCGCTGCGGGTTGCGCTGCACCCATGCCTTGATGCCAGGCCAAGAAGCGTCTTTGAGCTCGCCGTTGTCGAGCAACCAACGGCCAATGCTTTGGTAAGGGTGTTCATTGGATGCGGCATAAGCCAGCCGAACGGTGCGCACGCTGCCATCGGCTTCGGTGATGCGCAAGCGCCCCGAGCCCTGGATCTGCAAGACCAAGGCATCGACCGGGTCAGCCAGCCAGGCGATCACTTTGCCGCGCAAGGCGTTTTGCGCTTGCGGTGCTGTTTCGATTTCCTGGCGGGTGAACCACGGCTGGCCAGATGGGAGTCCGGCGGGTACGGCATACAAGGGCGTGGCAAAACGGTCGTTGGGCAAGCGCTGGGCCTCGAACACCGGTTCGTAATAGCCTGTCAGCAAACCATTGGCTTGACCCTCCCAGCTTTCGACCCGGTGGGCCTGCATGTTTTGCATCAACCAGTTGCGCTGGGTGGCTTCATCGGCGAGGCTCAAGCGGCGGATGGAAGGACACAAGGGGGCCATGGTCGCGCCGGGGCGCTCGCAATTGGAGAGCAGCACGGCCCAAGCTTCACCCATGGGGTCGCTGCGCCAGCCGGGCAAGTCATCCCAAGGCACTGGGGTCCAGCGGCTGCGCCGCAGGTCTTTGCCCAATTCGTCTGGCGCCAGGGGTGCCATCGCCGGCGCTGTGGCGTGAGGTGGCGAGACTGCTGGCGTCGGCTCAGCGGTCACCTCAGGAACTGCGCCGGCTGGCAGGTCCGGCAGCGGCGAGCGAGATGGCTGGGGACTGGGGGGGGTTGCACAAGCAGCCAACAAAAGCAGCAATGCGCTAAGCAGGCAACGGCGCAAAACGAATACCCGTACAGTGGGGCTTGGGACAACAATGGGAAACAACATGTGGCTGATTTTGCTTGAAGCCTTGGGCGCCGGTTTGATACTGGTATTCATTGTCTGGTGGACCATGTTCAGTGGCCGCCCCAAGGACGATGACAAAGAGCCTTGATGCCTTGAGTCAAGCTTGCGCGGGATGGAGCGCAGGCAACTGCAATCGGCGTTCACGCAGTTGCATGATGTCCAAGTCGGCCAGCACGCAGCCAGCACCTTGGCCCAGCGAGGCCACCAACTGTCCCCATGGGTCCACCCACATGCTGTGTCCCCAGGTTTGCCGACCGTTCTCGTGCAGTCCACCTTGGGCAGCTGCACCCACCCATGCCAAGTTGTCCAATGCGCGAGCACGCATCAGCACCTCCCAATGCACAGAACCGGTGGTGTGGGTAAAGGCACTGGGCACCAAGACCAGCTCGGCACCCATGGCGGCCAACTGCTGGTAGAGCGCCGGGAAGCGCACATCGAAACAAATGCTCAATCCAATGCGCCAGGTATGGCCATCGCGTGAGGGCAGGTCAAAACAAACAGGCGTGTCGCCGGCTTGCAGCACGCGTCGTTCGTCATAGCGCTCATGGCCATTGTCAAAATGGAACAGATGGATTTTGTCGTAGCGCGCCACGCACCCGCCTTGCGGGTTGAACACCAAACAGGCATTGCGCACATGGCTGCTGTCACCCTCGATGGCCAAAGGCAAACTGCCAGCGACCAACCACAGGCCGTGTTGTTGGGCAAGCTGAGCCAAACGGGTTTGCATTGGCCCATCACCAAAGCGTTCGGCCACCGCGAGCTTGTCCGCATCTTGCCGGCCGATCAGGCAAAAATACTCGGGCAAGACCGCCAACTCGGCGCCAGCTTGCGCGGCTTGTTGCATCAGCACACCGGCTTGGTCCAAGTTGGCCTGCACTTCACAACCCGAGACCATCTGCAACAGCGCGGCTTTCATGGCTTGGCTGGCGCGGGGGGAGGCGCTTCGGTCTTGGTCACCTTGGGCTCCTTCCAGGAACCCTGGACGCGGAACTCTTGGGTGGCCGATTTGATCAGCGGTCGGCGCAAGAAATACTGCGCCAAGAAACTGGTGATGCCCACCACCGGGTTGATGGCCGAGTAAAACAAGGAAGCCGTGCCCGCATTGAGTTCGGGCACCATCACCACCTTGATGTCTTGGGTTTCACGCTGAATGTCCGCGCTACCCTCCATCAACACCGCCGCACTCACGCCTTTCATCTGCAAATTGGTGGTGCTGGCAATGCTTTGCTGAATGAAGACATCGCCACGCACAAAATCAAACGCGAAGCCCTCACTGAACACATCACTGAAGTCGAGCATCAAGCGGCGCGGCAGCGACTGCAAACTGAGCACCCCAAGCAAGCGCGACACGCCCGGCTCGGCTTTGAGGAACTGTCCACGCTCGATGTTGACGTTGAACTGGCCGCTCATGGTTTTGTAATCAGGGGAAAACGGCGAACCCTGCCAACCGACTTGCCCGATCATGCGCCCCTTGCCATTGCGGATCGCCCCTTTGTAGCCAAAGCGCTCCAGCAAATCCCCACTGTCTTGGATTTGCAACGTGAAGTCGAGTTGTGAGCGCTTGGCTGCGGCATTGCCAGGCCCGCCCCACTGACCTTTGCTGACAAAGCTGGCCTCAGGCATGGTCAGGTTGAGCTTGTTGAGTACCCACTCGCGCGAGCCGGTCGCGCTGGTGCGCGCGAAGCCGTCGATTTCTGCCCGACCCATGTCAATGCCGCGCAATTCCAAGTTGTCAACCACGATGTCCAACGCAGGCATGTCTTTGGGTGAGTCGGCCATGGCGCTCTCGACCTCTTCGAGCACCGAGGGGGGAACCTTCAAATGGCTCAAACGGGCGACCAAACGCGCGCCCTCACCGTTGTCACCCGGCCGGTATTCCGCGTTGCCTTGCAACTCCGTGGCCTTGGCCTGGATGCGCCAGGTCTTTGCCTGCTTGTCAGCCGTGGCTTGCACAGCATGAAAGCTGCGACCCAACCAGGTCATCTCAGCGGTGTTGATCTCGACACGGGTGGGCAGGTAAGCCTGCCAAGGATGACGCAGCGGGCCAGCGCGTGGACCATCGTCACCCAGCCACGGGCCCAGGGCTTGTTGCCAATCGTCAACATTGACTTGCGGGTGCCGCACCTGTAAGACCACGCTGTTGTCTGCTGGCGCTTTGCTGCCCAGCACTTGGCCGACTTGTATTTGCCCTTGCAGTACCTTGGGCAAGGTGCTGCCGCCATCGTGGACGAAGTTGAGTGAGAGCACCTGTGCCAAGCTGGCTTGGAAGCGCGACATGTTGGGGCTGCCCTTGCCGCTGGTTCGCAACACTTCCGAGTCAATGCGCAAGGGCCACAGAGCGTCCTTGGGTTTGTCCATGGGTGCGGGCAAGTCCAGCCCCATGCCTTGCAGGTTGCTGCTGACCGAATACACCACCTGACCTTGTTGCAGGCCCAAACTGGCCACGTACTGGGTGCTGCCATGCATGGCCGTGGTCATGGCGTTGAGGCCGCTCAACTCGGGCGCTTGGCGCAACGCGTCAGCGCTGATGTTGCCTTGCAAACTCAAGCGACTTGGGCCTTCGGTGTCACTGTCGAAAAAACGCAGCGCACCATCGAGCTTGGCGTCTCCACCCATAAAGCGCATCCGCACCCCATGGGCGCTCACACCGGCGTCGTTGTAATGGACCGTGCCGCGCGCCTTGTAGAAGCGGGGCAAGCTGGGCGACCATTGCACATCGTTGCCAGCAAGTGCCACCGTGCCTTGCACCCGGGACAAGGCCAGGTTGTTCAGTGGCAGGCTCAGGTTGATCTGGTGCTCGGCCACACCGTTGGCAGTGACTTCGCCCAAGTAGCGGCCCACTTTGTCTGCCAACGGCGCGTTGTTGACCATCTGCAAAGCGTCGCTCAGATTGCCTTTGAGCTGGGCCTGGACTTCAATCAGGATGTCGCTCAGGTCGTTGATTTGCACCTCGAGCTTGGGCACTTGCAACAGCCCGCCGGCGCCGATGCGAGCCGCTTGTGACTTGACCGATAAACGGTTGCGGTTGATTTGCAATTCACCCGCCATTTGTTGCAAAGCGGGCCAAACCAGCGGGTCTCGCTTGCCAAACGGGGTGGCAGCTGGGCCAGGCACATACTGAAAGCTGGCTTGTTGAAAAGGTGCGTTGACCGTGAACACGCCCTCACTGGCTTTGACAAACGGAAAGTTGTCCAAGCTGCCCTGCATGGTCACCTGCGCTTTGGTAAATTGGCCGGCACCGATGGCATCACGCAGGTAATACCGCGCTTGTGCATCCATCGCTTTGGGCAAATAGCGGTGCAGGGATTTGGCTTCCAATTTCTGCACCTGCACCTGCAAGTCCAAGTGCCCCAGGGGTTGTGCACTCGAGCCTTGCTTCCAGGTCAGGCCAAACTCACCTTGCGCAAACTCGTTTTGCAGCTGTGCTTGTTGGATGGTCAAGACCCATCGTTGGTCTTGCTGCGCCCAAGACACCTCGCCTTTGAGCTTGTGCAGACCAATGCGAGGCTCCTCCAACCAGTCGACCAAGGACAAGCTGCCGTCGGTCACCTCCACTTCGGCTTGGCCGCCATGCTCATTGACCAGAAACTGCACCTGGGCGGCTTGTGCACCCGGCCACCACCAAGCCTGAGGCGGGCTGTTGGGGGCAGACGATTGCAGCTCCAAATCCTTGATGTGGCCCTTGGCGGTGAACTGCAGGCCAGGGGTGTGGGCATCAAACCAGCGCAGGTCCAAGCCCAGCAACTGTCCGTGTGGTTGGGCTTGACGCAGGGCTTCGCGCAAGTTGGCATGCAGGGGCATGTGCTCTGTCAGGCGCGTCAGCACACCCAAAGACACGGTGTCTAATTGCAATTCCCCCGCCTTGGCGAACAACTCGCCTTCATTGCGCCAAGCCAAGCGCATCTTGCCGCTGGTCCAGGCCTCACCATCGGCCATGGTGATCCTCACGTCTTCGGTGCGCAGCACGTGGCCCACACCGTCGATCCAGTCTTGCCAATGCACCCGGCCTGCAATCTCGCTGACATCGGCAATGGCTTGTTGTCCGCTGGCTTGCCACTGCAGGTTGTTCAGGGCCAGGTCCAGCGTGGGGTTGCGCAACTTGCCCTGGTCCACGTCCACCCACAGCCTGGCCCAGCCCTGGCCCGCCTTCCAATGGCCCATCGGCGCCAGGGCTTGCAGCTGACTGGCCATCGGCGCCAAGTCCAGCTGCGGCAGCTGCGCATAGACCGAGCCCTTCCAGGTGGTCACGTCACTGGCATGTCGGCTGAAAAAAGGCTGGGTGAATTGGCCTTGCAAGCTCACGCGCTGCCCCCATTCGCTGGGTGGGTTGGCATCGAGTCGCCAATCATGGCTGCGCAAGCCATTGCGCATCGCCAACCGAAGCTCGGTGAAGTCCACTGGGGCCAGTTGGTTGAAATCATCCACCCAACGCAGCCTGCCTTGGCTGACCAGCAAGTTGGGCTGGGTCAGCAACCAGTCGGCCCATGCGGAGGCTTCCCCACTTTGGACCCGCACCCCGGCAACTTGCCAGTGCCCGTCGGCCGTGCGCTTGACCTCCAACTCGGCGCCCTCAAGCTCGATGCTCTCCAGGGACATGCGCAGCAAAGAAGCAGGTGTCAAGCTCGCGCGTACCACTGGCAAACGCAATACCTGCTCACCCTGGGCATTGCGCACCACAAAATCACGCAACTCAAACGAAGGTACCCAGCCATCCGAGATCGCGTTCAATTCACCAATGCTGACTTGCACGTCCCAGGCCTTGGCAGCCATGGCTTCCAACTGGGGCCGCCAATCGATGATTCGCGGCACAATCAAAACATGCAATGCAAAGCTAGCCCCCAGCAGCAGCAGCCAAGCACCCATGACCAACCACAACAGCCATTTAGACAACCTGACGAACCACCGCAAACCTGCGGGCATGGGTTTGACCGCGGGCGTGGTGTCGGGCGTGGGGGCATGTGTGTTCAAGCTGCTTGAATTATCACAGGCATTCCAGCCAAACGCGCTGCGACAGCCCGCATGAGCCAGCCTGCTTTGCGCGCTTGTGACCACGCTCGGTTGGTGCAGCGGCTTCGCCGCCGCTATGCCAATCAACTGCACCTGTTGCCGCCAGGTTCCCCCACCCCGGCGCTGTTGGCACAGGGTTTTGCGGCCCTGCAAACGCCCTACCCGGGCTTGGAGGACCGGCTGCGGGTCTTACGCCAATTGGTGATGGAGCGCTTGGCGGTGCTCGACTGTGAGCAGCATGCGCCTTTGGCGGTGGTCACCCAAGCCATGACCTGGCTGGCTGAATTCAGCTTGCATGCGGCGCAGCAAGAGGCGATGGCGCGCGCGGCCTTGCGACACGGTCTGCCACAACGCGCCGACGGTCAAGCCGCCCAACTTTGGATCGTGGGCATGGGCAAACTCGGTGCGGCCGAATTGAATGTGTCCAGCGACATCGATTTGATCTACGTGTATGACGAAGATGGCGACACCCTGGGTCTGCCCGATGGCACTGGGGTGGTCAGCAACCAGGTCTTTTTTGACCGCATGGTCAAACATATTCATAGCCTGATTGGTGAAACCACCGAACACGGGTTTGTTTTTCGCATGGACCTGGCGCTTCGCCCCAATGGCGAATCAGGTCCCAGCGTGCTGTCTTTGGCAGCATTGGAGGAATATTTCCAAGTGCAAGGCCGCGAATGGGAGCGCTTGGCCTGGCTCAAGGCGCGCGTGGTGGCCCCCATGGCGTGCATGGACCAAGTACCTGCGCTGCGCGAGATCATCACGCCATTTGTGTTTCGCCGCTACCTGGACTACAACGTGTTTGAGGCTTTGCGGGTGCTGCACCAGCAAATCCGGCACCAGTCGCAACGGCGCAGCGCCAGCCGGCCTGAGCGCGCCAATGACGTCAAGCTTGGCCGCGGGGGGATTCGGGAGATCGAGTTCACGGTGCAACTGTTGCAAGTCGTGCGCGGCGGTCAGTTTCCCGAGTTGCGCATGCGCCCCACGCTGGAGGCCTTGCAAGCGGTGGTGCAGGCACGCTTGATGCCCACAGACACCGCGCAGGCCTTGCGTCAAGCGTATGTGTTTTTGCGCCAGGTTGAACACCGTATCCAGTATTTGGATGACCAGCAGACACACCAACTGCCGACCGATGCCCCGGACTTGCTCTGGATCGCCCAGACCCTGGGTTTTGAGCAGACCGAAGACTTTCTGGCGCAACTCGCGGTGCACCGTACCCAGGTCGCGCAAGAGTTTGAACGCCTGCTGCGCCAAGAAGGCGACGCGCCAGCCGCTGACCAAGCCGCGGCAACACCGACCGATTTCGAGGTGCTGCTCGAAGGCCTGAGCCCTGCCTTGCATGAACGGATTGCACGCTGGCCAGCGCTGCCCCGGGTGCGCGCATTGCGTGACGACGCGCTGCAGCGCTTGCTCAAGCTGGTGCAACGCACCCAACAATGGGTCAGCCAAGGTCTGGTGAGCCAGACCGCTGCCGTGCGCTGGAGCGATTGGATGGAGCCACTGTTGCGGCGCGACACCTATTTGGCCTTGCTGCTCGAACGGCCCCAGGTCCATGCACAGTTGTTGCGACTGCTGGGGGCAGCGCGGTGGCCCGCACGCTATTTGATCCAACACCCTGGCGTGATCGACGAACTGGCTGACCCCAGCATGCTTGACGAGCGGTTTGATCCCGTGCTTTTTCAGCGCAACATCGAGGCTCGCTTGAGCGCCCTGCAAGCGGGCCATGGTGACGATGATGAGAGCTTGCTCAATGTGCTTCGCCGAGCCCACCATGCGGAACTGTTTCTGACCTTGGCGCGCGACTTGGAGGGACGCCTGAGTGTGGAACAGGTCGCCGATGACCTGAGTGCCTTGGCCGACACGGTGGTGGCGATTGCAGCGCACTGTGTCTGGTCGCGTTTGAAAACCCGTCACCGTGACAGCCCTTGCTTTGCCATCATTGGCTATGGCAAGTGGGGCGGCAAGGAACTGGGCTATGGCAGCGACTTGGACATTGTGTTTGTCTTTCAAGACGAGCACCCGTCGGCGAACGAAATTTATGCGCAGTTCGCGCGCAAGCTCATTCAATGGCTGACCCTGAAAACCGGCGAAGGCGATCTGTATGAAATTGACACGGCGCTGCGCCCCAATGGCAGCTCAGGCTTGCTGGTGAGCCGCTTGGACGCGTTTGCCGATTACCAAAGCCAGCGCGGCAACAACACCGCTTGGGTGTGGGAGCACCAGGCCATGACGCGTGCGCGGTTTTGTGTCGGTGACCCGCAGTTGCGTGAACCGTTTGAGCATGTGCGCCGCCAAGTGCTGTGTGCGCCGCGCGACCTGGCTGCCTTGGCACAAGACATCACGGCCATGCGCGAGAAGATGCGTGCCGCCCATCCCGTGCCCAGCGGTTTGTTTGACTTCAAACACAGCCAAGGCGGCATGATCGATGCGGAGTTTGCAGTCCAGTACCTGGTGTTGGCACATGCCCATGCCCATCCTGCTTTGCAAGACAACGTTGGCAACATCGCCTTGCTGTTGCGGGCGGAGTCAGCTGGCTTGCTGCCCCAAGGCGTGGGCAGCGCTGCGGCCGATGCCTACCGCGGCTTGCGCCAGTTGCAGCATCAAGCGCGTCTGGATGAACAAGCAGGCCGCGTGGCTGCGCCCGCGGTGGCGCAGGCGGCGGCTGCGGTCATGGCTTTGTGGCGGTTTGTATTTGCTTGACCAGCGCCGTGGTGGAGTAGCCATCCACAAAAGGAATGGCCTGAGCGCGGCCACCGTAGGCCAACACCACCTGTGTTTCAGCCAGCACCGACATGTCGTAATCCCCGCCTTTGACCAGCACATCGGGACGCAGCTCGGTGATCAATGCCAAAGGCGTGTCTTCCTCGAACCAGGTGACCAAGCTGACCGACTCGAGCGCGGCGATCAACAGCGCACGGTCAGCTTCATTGTTCAATGGGCGGTTGGGCCCTTTGCCCAGGCGGCGCGCAGAGGCGTCGCTGTTCAAACCCACCACCAAACTCGCACCCAGTTGCCGCGCTTGGTCCAGGTAGGTGGCATGGCCCCGGTGCAGCACATCAAACACGCCGTTGGTGAAGACCACCGGCCCTTGCTGGCGCAAGGTCTGAACCGCCAGGGCGGCTTGGTTACGGGGGCAGAGCTTGCGACCCAGGTGCAACTCAGCCATGTTGCTTGCGCCAGCGCTGCACGTGCTGGGCAATCTGGTCCAGGCTTGACATGACGACCACATCGGCTGGCGGCCTGCGCTGCAACACGGGGTTGCCGCCTCCCGCCCAAATCTCCATGTTGTCCGGCAATTTTTTACGCAGATCGGCCAAGCCATCGAGGACTTGGTTTGGGTTCAAGCTGGCACTGAAACTCAGCGCCACCACATCGGCCTGGTGAACCTCGGCGGCGCGGGCGATGTCGTGCAACGGGGTTTGCACCCCCAGGGAGAAACATTGGCAGCCGTGCAAGGCCATCAAACATTCAACCATCAGCAAACCCAGGCCATGTTGTTCTTGCGGAAACGTGGTGAGCAAGACCGTGGGCGCCGATTTTTGGGAGGAGGTGCTGACCTGGTGGATCGCTTGGTGCATCAAGGCGGTGATGCACTCGGTGTAGAGGTGTTCCTCGAACACCTCCAACTCACCCCGCATCCAGGCTTCACCCACCATCACATTCAAAGGGGCAACCAAATCGGTGACGAATTGGTTGATGCCCATGCTGGCCAATGCCTGGTGCAGGCTGCGGCGCAGGCCATCGAGGTCATGGCGCAGCAAACGCTCCATGTAGTTGCGCAAATCCGTGCCTTGCGCCTCGCTGATACCCGATAAACCTTGGGGCGAATACACATCGCTGAAGCTGAGCTTTTGCAGCGCTTCAATCGGCAATGCCACAATCCGCCCAGGCCGCTGGCCTTGGTCGAGGAGCCTTTTGATGATCCGCAGTTTTTCGACCTGGTCCAGCGGGTAACTGCGTTCATCAAACTCATCGCGAGCAGGTTGCGGAAACCCATAGCGGCGCTCCCACACACGCAATGTGTCTTTGCCAATACCCGTGTCGCGCTCGACAGCGGCGATGGACAAGTTCAAGGTTTGATTGGGGTTTCGCAAATTCATAGATCGATTGTCATGGAAAATGGGCGGTCTTTTGGTGTGTCATAGACAATATTGTTAAATTAGCGCATGATCAGATTTATGAAATACACACATACCCGAACCTGGTTCCCTTTTTTCGCCGGCCTGTCAGTCTTTTTAGGCTTTGGCTTGTGTCAACCCGCATTGGCACAAACCGGCAAAGCACCCCCCTGCCCAGCGGTCTTGCAGCACACGGTGGAGCGTCTGCAAGACGAGAAGCCGCAAAACCTCTGTCAGTACGCGGGCAAAGTTGTGGTGGTGGTCAACACCGCCAGCTTCTGTGGCTTCACGCCCCAGTACAAGAGCCTGGAGGAATTGCACGCCCGCTACAAAGACAAGGGGCTGGTGGTGCTGGGTTTCCCATCCAACGACTTCTCCCAAGAACCCAATGACAATCAAAAGATTGCTGACTTTTGTGAAAACACCTATGGCGTGAAGTTCCCGATGTTCAGCAAAACTTCCGTGCGTGGCAGCGACGCCTCGCCACTGTTCAAGCAGCTGACCCAACGCACGGACACTGCCCCTAAATGGAATTTCTACAAATACATGATCAGCCGCGATGGCAAAGAGGTGCGCAGTTTCAACAGCACCACAGACCCTTTGGGCAAAACATTCTTGGCCGAAGTCGACAAGCTGGTGGCGGCCCCCAGCCCTTGAAATGAGCAAGCGTGTCGCCATCGTGGGCTCGGGCATCGCGGGCTTGTCCGCTGCCCACCACTTGCAAGGCTTTGCCCAGCTCACCTTGTTGGAGGCTGGGGATTATTTCGGCGGGCATACCCACACGGTTGACATCACCCTGCCCAGCGCGAGCGGCCCTTGCACCCATGGCGTTGACACCGGGTTTTTGGTCTACAACGAACGGACCTACCCCGGCCTGATCGCCTTGTTCGAGGCCTTGCAGGTGGAGACCGCGCACTCGGACATGTCGTTCTCGGTGCAAGCGCCCTGGACACCAGGCGGACGTGTATTGGAATGGAATGGCGCCACGCTCAACAGCGTGTTTGCCCAACGCAGCAACCTGTTGCGCCCCCGCTTTTGGCGTTTGCTGCGCGACATCTTGCGCTTTAACCAACTCGCCACTGACCTGGCCCAAGCCCACAACGATGGCGCCTTGATGGTGCCCCTGCAAGCATTCTTGGACCAGCATGGTTTTGGCAGCACCTTTCGCGATGGGTATTTGCTCCCTATGTTGGGCTGCATCTGGAGTTGTCCGACCTCTCAAATGCTGCAATTCCCAGCCGCGACCATGGTGCGGTTTTGTGACAACCACGGCTTGCTGCAGGTCAACAACCGGCCACAGTGGTTCACGGTCAAGGGCGGGGCCAAACATTACGTGAAAGCCATCACCGATCGCATCCTTGACAAGCGCCTGAACACACCGGTGCTGGGCATCGTGCGCGATGCGCTCGGGGTACAAGTCACCACGGCGCAGGGCACCGAGCGATTTGACGAGGTCATCATCGCCACCCATGCCGATCAAGCGCTGCGCCTGTTGCAGCAACCCACCAGCCAAGAGGCCGCTGTCCTCGGGCAAATCCGCTTTCAGGCCAACCGCGCGGTCTTGCACACAGATGCCAGCGTGATGCCGACAAAGCGCCTGGCCTGGGCCGCCTGGAACTACCAGCGCACCAGCGACCACACCGAACACGCCCATGTGTGTTTGCACTACTGGCTCAACCGCCTGCAACCGCTGCCGTTCAACCAAGATGTGTTTGTCTCCCTCAACCCGGCGGTGCAGATCGACCCGCAGCATGTGCTGGGCAGCTTCGACTACGACCACCCGGTGTTTGACCTGGCCGCGATCCAGGCCCAACGCCAACTCCCTCCACTGCAAGGGCAACACCACACCTGGTTCGCTGGTGCATGGATGGGTTACGGCTTTCATGAAGATGGCTTGAAGGCTGGTCGCGCCGCGGCCAACGGGGTGTTGACCAAGATTCACCAGGAGGCAGCGGCTTGAACCCCGCGCTGCCCAGCCCCGCCATGCCGATGATCGGCACCGGACAAGTGCGCCACACCCGGCTGCGCCCCAGTCACCACGCCTTCGCCTACGCCACCTGGTTTCTGATGTTGCCCATGCGGCAAATGGCGCGCACCGGCGCGGGTGATTTGGCCTACAACCGCCGCGCCTGGGTGTCTTTTTTCGACCAAGACCATGGCGATGGCCGCGGCCCTGCGCAAGGTGGCGCACTCGCTTGGTTGGATGAATTGCTGGCCATGCAAGGCATTGCAGATGCGCAAGGCGAGGTCTGGTTGCACACCTATGCACGGGTGCTGGGCTATGTGTTCAAGCCGGTGAGTTTTTGGTATTGCCACCGCACGGACAACAGCCTGGCAGCCATCGTCGCCGAGGTGAACAACACCTTTGGCGAGCGCCATTGCTATGTGCTGCCCGCGCCGCGCTACGGCCACACCTTGCAAGCTGACAAGGTTTTTTATGTCTCACCGTTTTGTGAAGCGCGCGGCAGCTATGCGTTTCGTTTCATGCGTACCGATGGCGAACAAGGCGAGCGCACCGTGGTTCGCATCGACCACAGTGACGCACAAGGCCTGTTGATCAGCACCAGCGTCAGCGGTCATCTGCAAACCCTCACCTCGTCCGCGTTGCGCCGCGCTTTGTGGGCGCACCCGATGCACAGCCTGGGCGTGATCGCACGCATCCACTGGCAAGCGCTGTGGCTGTGGTTCAAACACGTCCCCTTGGTCACCAAGCCCGCTCCCCCCAAAGACTTTGCCACCCGTGGCCACCCCTGAACCCAAGCACAACATGACCACTTTGCAACGCCCTCCACTGGATTTGTCTGACATCAGCAAGCTCGCCCCTGCGGCTGCACAACGCGCCTTGCGCATGCTGCAACGCATCAGCGTGGGTGGCTTGCACATGCAAATGCCCAACGGCCAAAGCATGCACTTTGGCCAAGCCAGCGGGCCACAGGCCAGCATCGTTTTGCACAACTGGCAGGTGTTTGGCGCCTCGCTTCGCTCGGGTGACATTGGCTTTGCCGAAACCTTCATCGCTGGCGACTGGGAAACACCCGACCTCACCGCTTTGCTCGAACTCTTGGTCGTCAACCGTCGTCCCATGGACGACTTGATTTTCGGCACCTGGTGGGGCCGTTTGGCCTACCAAATCCGCCATTGGATGCGGCGCAACACCAAGAAAAACAGCAGCAAAAACATCCACGCCCATTACGACCTGGGCAACGCGTTTTACAGCCTGTGGCTGGACCCGACGATGACGTATTCATCTGCCTGGTTTGACGGCAACACCCAGCAAGACCTGACCAGCGCACAACTGGCCAAGGTCCGCCGCGCCCTGCGCATGGCGGGTGTGGCGCCAGGTGGCGGCCAGCGGGTGTTGGAGATTGGCTGCGGCTGGGGCGGCTTGGCCGAAATCGCCACCATGGAGTTTGGTGCCAAGCTCACCGGCATCACTTTGAGCCCAGCCCAACTCGCCTACGCCACCGAACGCTTGCATGCGCACAGCCGCCATGCCGACTTGCGTTTGCAAGACTACCGCGACACCGATGACGGCCCGTATGACGCGATTTGCTCGATTGAAATGATCGAAGCGGTAGGCCGCGAATACTGGCCCACGTATTTCCAAACCATTGCCCGCTTGCTCAAGCCCGGTGGGCGGGCCTGTATCCAAAGCATCGTGATCGATGACGCGCTGTATGAACGCTACGCCTTGGGGACCGACTTCATTCAGCAGTACATCTTCCCCGGTGGTTTTTTGCCCAGCACCAGCACCTTTGTGGCGCAAGCCCAAGCCGCCGGTTTGCAAGTGGTCGATCAACTGCCCTTCGGCCAAGACTATGCAGAGACTTTGCGCCGCTGGCGCGAATCTTTCATGCAGGTGCGCGCCGAGTTGCCCGCGCTGGGTTTTGACACCGCGTTTGAGCGTACCTGGCTGTTCTACCTGGCTTATTGCGAAGCCGCTTTTGCCCAACACAACACCGACGTGGTGCAGTTCACTTTGCAAAAACCCCTATGAGCGTGGTCACCACCACGGGCCTGGCGCGTTTGGGCCTGCCGGCCTTGCCACTGGCTTTCGTGGCCTTGCCCTTGTACATGTTTTGGCCACACCACATGGCCACCCAATTTGGCGTGTCTTTGGGTGTGTTGGGCGGCTTGCTGTTTTTGGCGCGCGCCTTCGACGCCCTGACCGATCCGGCCATTGGTTTATGGGTGGATCGGCTGTTTGCGCGCGGCGCACTGACGGTCTTGCGACGCAGTTTGGCGGTCGGTGCCGCCTTGTCGGTCAGTTTTGTGCTGCTGTTTTTCCCGCAATGGCTGCTCGGCCACACCATGACCATGGAGGCCTTGCTGCTGCTGTGCACCTTGTTGTTGGTGGTGGGTTACGCGGCCTACAGTTTTTTGAGCATCGCGTTGCAAACCTGGGGCGCCCGCATGGGTGGCGACAGCTTGGCGCGCAGCCGCCTGGTGGCTTGGCGTGAAGCCTTGGCCTTGGTTGGCGTGATCATGGCTTCGGTGGTGCCCAGTTGGCTGGGCTTGGATGTGTTGGTCAGCGCTTTTGTGCTCTTGATGGGTTTGGCGCTGTGGGCCTGGTGGTCGGCCCCTCGGCCAACGCCAGTTGACTCGCCCGCGCCCCCAAGCCGGGGATTTTGGCGTGGCTTGGCTGTGCCTTGGGGACATGCCGGTTTCCGCCGACTGCTCTTGGTGTTCATGCTCAACGGCATCGCCTCTGCGATTCCCGCGACCTTGATTTTGTTTTTCGTGCAAGACCGGTTGCAACTGCCACCCGAATCCCAGATGGTTTTTTTGGGCGCTTACTTTTTGGCCGCTGCCGTGTCTTTTCCCGTCTGGCTCCACTTGATTCGCCGCATGGGTTTGCGACGTGCTTGGTTGCTGGGCATGGGGCTGGCGGTTGCGGTGTTTGTCTGGGCCTTGGCACTGGGTGCGGGCGATGAAACCGCTTTCACCTGGGTGTGTGTGCTGTCGGGCTTGGCCTTGGGTGCGGACTTGGTGGTGCCCGGTGCGCTGCTCAACGGCTTGCTGTCTGAGGAAGGGCCCGAACAGCAAAGACAGGCAGGCGCATACTTGGGTTGGTGGCAAGTGGCGACCAAGCTCAATTTGGCACTGGCTGCAGGCTTGGCACTGCCCCTCTTGAACCTGCTGGGTTACACGCCTGGCACGCAAGATGCGCCAGCTTTGTTGGCCTTGTCATGGGCTTATGCCTTGGTGCCTTGCCTTTTGAAACTGTTGGCCGCCGCCGTGCTGTTCGCGTCTGCGTCCGTTTTGAACAAGGAGTGAGTATGCAAAGACGATTGTTAATGAGCGCGGCAGCAGCCAGCGCATTGGCCGCAACCGGTTGTGCCGGCCCCAGCATTGACGAGTACGCACAAGAAAAACCTGGGCTGGACCTGCGCGCGTATTTCAATGGCGTGATCGACGCCTGGGGGGTGTTCACCGACCGCTCTGGCAAAGTCGTCAAGCGCTTCACCGTGGTCATGAACTGTCGCTGGCAAGGCGACGAAGGCGTGTTGGATGAAGACTTTGTGTATTCAGACGGCACCACCCAAAAACGCATTTGGACGCTCAAGCACCTGGGCGACGGCCAATACAGCGGCACCGCAGGCGATGTGATCGGGCAAGCCGCTGGTCGCACCCGGGGCAACGCCTTCAACTGGCGCTACACCATGGCCTTGCCGGTGGACGGGCAAGTCTGGCAGGTGCAGTTCGACGACTGGATGTACCTGATGAACGAGCGGGTCATGCTCAACAAGGCCAGCATGTCCAAGTGGGGCATCTTTTTGGGCGAGGTCACTTTGTCTTTCACCAAGCGCGTCTGAGTCCATGGCCTTTTTCCAAGCCCTGAATCCACCGATCACCGACTGGCGCGGCAAAAGTGTTTGGCTGGTTGGCGCCTCCAGCGGCATCGGTTTGGCCTGTGCGCAGGCCTTGCATGCTGCAGGTGCCAAGGTGTGTGTCTCTGCCCGACAAGCAACGTTGCTTGACGCGTTTGTGCAAGACCACCCCGGCAGCTGGGCTTTGCCGCTGGACGTCACCGATGCGCCTGCTTTGCAGGCGGCCGCGCAGCAGGTGCAGCGTCACCAGGGCTTGGACATGGTGGTGTTTTGTGCCGGTTATTACAAGGCGCAACGCGCCACCGAATACGCTTTGTCCGAGATGCAAAAGCACTGGTTGGTGAATTACGACGGCGCCTTGTTGCTGCTCGACGCTTTGCTGCCCTTGATGCTGCCGCAAGGGCATGGCCACATCAGCCTGATCTCGAGCGTGGCGGGCTACCGAGGTCTGCCACAAAGCCTGGCCTATGGCCCAACCAAGGCGGCACTGACCAACCTGGGTGAAACCCTCTACATGGATTTGCAAGACAGCGGCATTGCCGTCAGTGTGGTCAACCCTGGTTTTGTGGCCACCCCCCTGACCGCGCAAAACAGCTTTGAGATGCCCGCGCTGCTGACGCCGGCACAAGCCGCAGGGTACATGCTGCAAGGCTGGCGTGAGGGCTTGTTCGAGATCCATTTCCCCAAACGCTTCACCCGCTGGCTGCAACTGCTGCGGGTGCTGCCCTACCGTTGGTATTTCCCGCTGGTGCGACGCGCCACCCGTCTGTGAGCGCAAGGAGCTTGGCCCGTGAACATCCCTGAACAACGCCGCAACGAGATCATTGGTTTGTTTGAAACCCTGCAACCCGCTGATGTGGCCCGCTTGGCCGACTGTTACGCGCCTGACGCACGCTTCAAAGACCCGTTCAAAGAAGTGCAGGGCGTGGCTGAGATCCAAGCGATTTTTGAACACATGTTCTTGGCGCTGGACAACCCACGCTTCGTCGTCACCACACGCATCGCGCAAGACAACCAGTGTTTCGTGGTGTGGGACTTTTTGTTTCGCTTCAAAACCATGCAAGTTGGCGTGGACCAATGCGTTCGCGGCGGCTCACACCTGGCCTTCAAGCAAGGCGAGGACGGGGTCTGGCGCATCGACCTGCACCGCGACTACTGGGATGCGGCAGAGGAAATGTATGAGAAATTTCCGCTGGTTGGCAGCTTGATGCGTTGGTTGAAAAAGCGGGTCAACAGCTGAAAGCCGTTGGCTTTCAAACCGCAGGCAAGGTGTCGGTGAAGCTGGGGCGCTGCATCAGTTTGTCGTGCAAACGCGCCAAGTTGGGGTGGGTGCCGCGCCAATCGATGTTGGGAAAGCGAAAGTCGAGATAGCCCAGGGCACAACCCACGGCGATGTCTGCCAAGCTCAAGTGGTTACCGGTGCAAAAAGCTTTGTCGTCCAGACCTTTGCCCATGGCGGCGAGGCTGTCATGCACCTTGCCCAATTGCCTGTCGATCCAGGCTTGGCTGCGTTCGGCTTCTGTGCGGCCAGCCCAATGGGCTTCAAGGCGGGCGGCAATGGCGGCATCGAGCAGGCCGTCGGCCAAGGCCTCCCAGGTTTTGACTTCGGTGCGCTCGCGGCCACTGGGGGGAATGAGTTTGCCCACAGGCGACATGGTGTCGAGGTATTCCACGATGACCCGCGAGTCAAACAAGGCCTCACCCGCTTCCATGACCAGGCAAGGCACCTTGCCCAAAGGGTTGGCTGACACGATCGTGGTGTCTGCAGCCCAAACGTCTTCCAACACGAAGTCGTATTCCAGTTTTTTTTCAGCCATCACGATGCGCACTTTGCGCACATAGGGGCTGGTCACGGCACCGATCAATTTCATAAAAACTCTGAGTTGTAGCAATGCATGGATTCTAGGCGCGAAGGCTTTCAAGAAGCTCTCACATACCCACTCTAGAATCATGCCATGACCGACCACGCTGTATCCGCTTTATCGCCCCTGGACGGGCGCTACGCCGCCAAACTCGCTGCCCTGCGCCCCCTCATGAGCGAGCAAGGCTTCATGCACCGCCGTGTACAGGTGGAAATCACTTGGTTGTTGGCCTTGGGCGACAGCGGCATGCCCGAGCTCAAGCCTTTCAGCGTCGAGGCGCGCAGCTACCTCACGGGTTTGGTCGCCCAATTTGGCGCGGCAGAGGCTTTGGCCATCAAAGCCATTGAAAAAACCACCAACCATGACGTGAAAGCCGTCGAGTATTGGATCAAGGCCCAATGCCAACTGCCCGAACTGTCTGCCACTTTAAAAAGTGAATTGGCTTCGGCTTTGGAATTCATTCACTTTGCCTGCACCAGCGAGGACATCAACAACACCAGCCATGCCCTGCAACTCAAAGCGGCGCGCTCGCAGGTCTTGTTGCCCGCACTCGACGAGTTGCAAGACACATTGCGCAGCATGGCCCACCGGTACGCTGACGCCGCCATGCTCAGCCGCACACACGGTCAAACCGCCAGCCCCACGACCGTGGGCAAAGAAATCGCGAACGTGTTGATGCGCTTGCACACCGCCCGCAGCCGGGTGGCGCAGGTGCCCTTGCTGGCCAAGATGAACGGCGCGGTGGGCAACTACAACGCCCATGTGTCTGCCCGTGCCGATTTCGATTGGGAAGCGTTTGCCAAACACGTCGTTGAGACCACCGACACCCCTGCCAACGCCAGCGCACCGTTGGGCTTGGGCTTGCAGTTTCAGCCCTACAGCATCCAAATCGAGCCGCACGATTACATGGCTGAGTTGTTCGATGCGGTCGCCCGCAGCAACACCATCTTGATCGATTTGTCGCGTGACATCTGGGGCTATGTGTCGTTGGGTTATTTCAAACAGCGTTTGAAAGCGGGTGAAATTGGCTCGTCCACCATGCCCCACAAGGTCAACCCGATCGACTTTGAAAACGCCGAAGGCAACCTCGGTTTGTCCAACGCCATGCTGCGCCACTTGAGCGAAAAGCTCCCCATCAGCCGCTGGCAGCGCGACCTCTCCGACAGCACGGTGCTGCGCAACATGGGCGTGGCATTGGGTTATGCCGTGCTGGCGTATCAATCCCTGTTGCAAGGCTTGAACAAACTCGAACTCAACCCAGACGCTTTGCATGCCGACTTGGACAACGCCTGGGAGGTGTTGGCCGAGCCGATCCAAACCGTGATGCGCCGCTATGGCGTGGCAGGTGCGTATGAACAACTCAAGGAAGTCACCCGTGGCCAGCGCGTGACCCGCGAAGACCTGCATGGTCTGATCCACACCTTGGCGATTCCCGCTGAAGAAAAAACCCGTTTGCTGGCTTTGACACCAGCCACCTACATTGGCGTGGCGGCGGCTTTGGCCAAGCGGGTTTGAACAGCTCTTTGAAAACCCTCAGGCAGCAGCAGGCGGCATGCCCGCTTGCACATCGGGTGCCCGCTCCGCGTATTTGTTGAACCGCCACGAGTCACCGTGCAAGGTGATGCGTCGCCACACCGAGCGCTTGGCACCCGGGCTCATCTCGGTCCAGTACTGCACCTCTTCAAAAGAACGGCCACAGCCTTTGCAAATCGGGTCGCCCTGGCTGGTCGAGCAAATCGCAATGCAAGGCGTGTCTGCCGTGGTGTCATACCAAGCTTTCCAGGCAGCATAGGCCTTGGCCGGGAAGCCTTTTTCAGCGGCCTCGTCTTGGCGGTGGTAGACCATCAGCGCATACACCTCGGCCAGGGCGCGAAGCTCGGGGGCCAAGGTCACACCGTCCGGTGAAGGCTTCAAGGCCCGCCAATGGTTGATGGCCGATTCGAGGTCGGTGATGTGAATGCTGTCCATGGGGTTTCAGTTGGCGGGGCGCAGCAGTTCACGCCGCACCGATTCGAGGGCGCGCAAGCGCGCATCGATGATCGAGGATTCGAGGTTACCCGCACGGTCCAACTGGCCTTGGTTGGCCAGGCTTTTGGACAGGGCTTGCGCGGCACGCAGACGGTCAATCGCGCCCGACTCGTCCCAACGCACCGCGCGCGCCTCGGCATCAAAACGCAAGGCACGCAAAGGCTCATTGCTTTGCTGCAGCGCCTGCGCGGCCAACTCCCACACCATGCTGTCGCGCGGATGCTCGGCCAACCATATCTGCAGCATGTCGCGGGCAGCTTTGGCCGCAGCCAATTGCTGCAGCCCCAACTGGCACTGCGCGAGCAACACCACCCGCGGCCGGTCTGTGGGATAGGCATTCAAAGCCTGCACACAGCCTTGGGGGTTGCCCAAACGGCGCTCGGTGTCTGCGGCCAACCATTGCGCGGCACGCAAGCCATCGGGGTCAGCGCGGGTCACTTCAAGCAGTCGGGTGATGGCTTCTCTGGCTTTGGCGGCTTGGCCTTGCTGGGCATAGGCCATGGCACCTGCATACAGCAAGCCCACTTGCCGGCTCAAGGGCGTGTCCAGGTCCTGATCACGTTCGAGCGCCAAACCCAGTGCTTGCAGATCATCCACACCACGCGCCATCAAAAACCGCGCACGTGCGGCCATCATCTGGTGCACCAAGGTCGTGGCCACTGGCGTGGCAGCTTGCAGTCCTGTGCGCGCCTGCATGTCGCCCATGCGCTCAGTGGTGAGTGGGTGGCTGCGCAGATACGGGTAACCGCCGCTGTCGTTCAAGCGAGAGGCTTGCCCCAGCTTTTGGAACATGCCCACCATGCCCTGCTGGGCAAAGCCAGCTTGGGTCATGACATTAAAGCCCAGGCGGTCGGCTTCGCGCTCCATGTCACGGGAGAAATTGAGCTGTCCTTGCGCCACACCTGCCGTGCCACCCATGATCAAGGCGTTGGCGGCATCCGGGCTGCGACTGGCCGCCAGCACGCCCAGGATCATGGCGCCCACCAACCATGGGGTTTGCTTGCCTTGCTGGTCTTGGATGCGGGCGATATGGCGCTGGGTGACATGGCTCAACTCGTGGCCCATGACCGAGGCGAGCTCGTCGCGGTTGGAGACCACCGCGATCAGCCCCAAATGGACACCCATGTAGCCGCCTGGCAGCGCGAAGGCATTGACACTCTTGTCGCGCACCAGCAGCAATTCCCAGGCGAAGGCCTCATCGAGCTCGGGTTGCAAGTGACCGAGTTGTTTGGCTGCATCCCGCAGCGACGACCACACGCCTTGCAAATACGCGATCAAGACCGGGTCGTCCATGTAGTCCGCATCGGTGACCAACTGGCGCATGATGGATTCGCCCAAGCGGCGCTCCTGCGCCAGACTCATGTCATTGCCGTCACCGATGTTGGGCAAGCGCTGCGGATTGGCCTGCGCCTGCACACCCAAGCTTTGCAAGCTGCATGCCATGGCCAGGGCCACAACCAGGGGGCGCAAATGGGCGACAGGGAACATGGGTGAGCGGTTGAGGAACGTATGATGGGGGAGAGATGTTACCCCTCATGGCAATCGATTCAGACTTACGGCGTCAATAACACCTGCCAGCGCCCATCGTAGACGGACACCTTGACTGGCGTAGGGCCGATTAAATTGCGCAATACCGGCGTTTTTTGTGAAAGGTATCTTTCAAAGTCGGTGTTTGAATGTTTACAAACAACTGGGTTTTGAAGCAAGCAAATTTGCTCATCATCTACAGGAAACTGAATGTTGAGGTCGTCGCTTAATTGTTGGAGCATGCTTTGAATAATGTGGTTCAGACTGGCTGAGCTTGTGACGTCAGCACCATTACCACCACGCATATTGTTGGCGCTGTCATTGATAAAGCCAAAAGCTTTCCGCTTTGAACCACCCAGCCCAGCGAATGAGCTGTTTCCGACGGGTATTCCTTTGACCGGCTCACTGTCCTGATCAGCTCCGGTATATGCACTTGACATCATTGGTTGCTGCCATCTCCATGGCTGTGGCTTTTCTTGATCCGATTGCAACCACGACCCCAGTGTTTGCTTCATTTCATCTGAGGTTGATGTCACTGGCTTATCGGTCAGTGCTTGGTCCGACAGGGCCGCAGACTCATTTCCTCTTACCCGCAGATGCAAACCCTGCACCGTGGTTTTTTGGTGGTGAACAGCGTTGCTGTGTTCATGCGTCCTTTTTTGTCCCCAGATCAAAGCCGCGTGCAAACAAACGGAGATGAGCAGGAAAAAGGCAAGCGTGTTTTGCCAAAAAACATGGCCTGTTACCAGGCCATGTTTGGTTGATTCAGCAGTTATGGCTGTGTTATTGAACAACTCCATGGATCACCGATGGCGATTTTTTGAAGTACTCATAGGAGAATGCGCCGGGGTAATTCGAGCTGCTGGCGTTGCATGGATTGGCAGTGTCTGTCGAGTCTGAACAAGATGTGCTTGTGATTGCAGCAGGCAAGCCAGAAGCAGCGCCTAAAGTGACACCCAGAGATGATGCTGATCCTGCAACAGGGGCAAATCTCAGCTCTCTGTCTAGCCATTTGACATATTTGGTTGAGCCATCGATGGTGATGGCTGTGCCATCTGGGATTGAAAAAGCAGGGAACCATTTGGTGTCCGCATCACAACTGGCTTCCAAATTGGTGTAAGGGTCAACGCAGCGCCCTGGGATGCCGTGTAAATCTCCAAAGCCTTGGAATTGCAGATTCATCGAAGCGCCAGCATACTGACCATAGGCAGATTCATTGGGAACTTGGAAGCTTGCTTCTATCGGTGATGAAAAACTCACGATACTGCCATTTGAGTTTTTCAAAAATACCGCGGTGTTCCAGTCTTGTACGCCTGTCTCAAAGCGGTAATATTCGTCCAAATCATTGGCTTTGTAATCACAGTAAGTGGTGCCTACACCGCTGCCATCGCAATCCATGGCGCCACCTGAGGTGAAGTGTGTTCCGCTGGCATCAACCAAAGCGCCTGACCTGATGCCCCAGTTAAAGTTGGTCTTTTCCAACAAGGTTTTGTTGGCCGAAGTGATGTTGGCGAAAAGTGCGCTGCTGATTTCAGCAGAAGTTGTGTCTTTCAATTGATAGGTGCTGGGCGTCCACGTGTATGTGAGAGGTGTAGCGACGCCGCTCCACTGGTTGATTGTGGTGGCATCGAAGGGACTGGTCACCGATGGGTCATTTGAAGGATTTCCAACAAATGCTGTCATCCTGACCGCTGTCGGGCAATCTTGCACACACTTCAGGCTTGTGGGTACCGTCGTGTCGCCCGGTTTAACCAATGTTTCCGTCAAGTAGCGTATGCCATTGGGTTCAGCGCCTGGGCTGGAAGCATTCAATGTACTGGCTGGAATCGATAGACTGCCCAGGGATTGAGACCAACCCCAAAGACCCCAGGAATTGGCTGCAACGCCGTCAGGGCTGTTGTTAGCGGCCACCTGCAATGCAGTGACAGCTATCGGTGGGTTGATCACGCTGGTGAAGCAACCACTGGACCCACAACTTTGCGATCCGACAACCTTGAAATTTTGTGCGCTTGCGTCCCAATAAGCTTCGTAGTTGGTGTTGGCTGACAGTCCTGTTCCTGCGCGCGAGTTGAAGAAGTTGACTTTATTGTTTTTTATTTCGTTTAAGGTCTTACGCACCCTGCTGATTTTTATCAAACGACCTCCACCCCTTTGGACGGTATAGGCCGTGCCATTTTTGGCATGTGTGATGGAAGCTCCATTGGCAGGAGGGGTGCGAAACCAAATGCCCCAGTAACTGGCATAACCCCAATCTCCATTCCCATCTTTGACCGAGAAGCCTGGGGACGCCAGGTCAAAGCGAGAGCCATCAGCGTTGTAAACGCCGTAACGCCATACGGATTTGATGGCGTCGTCTTTGCTCCTTTTGAAACACTTTTCAGCGATGGTGCGTGTAGCACCGTTTGAATCGTACTCGGTTCCAGACCGGCAAAAATACGTTGCGTTGTAGCCAAATATGAAAGAAGCATCTTCGCTGGTGCCGTTGTAATCAGCTGAAATGGCGCCTGATCCGGAAGTTTGGTTGCCGTTGACATAGAGGCGAACATCATTGGTTTGGCCTGATCCCATGCCACCTTTTTCAGCGTACTCGATACCGGAAGCGCTTGTCGCAATGCGCCCGCGCACAACCATGCTTCCAGCAGGCAATGACACGCCATTGATCGTGGTTGATGAAGTCAATGCTGCAGCGTAGTTGAATGTCAACACACCATTCGGAGCCGCAGCACTACCAGCTTCTGACTGGGTCATGTGGATGTAAATGGGCAAACTGAAATTGCCTTCGTCTTCCAACAAATCCACATGCCCTTTGATGATTTGTGGGGCGGTGGAACTGGCACGCGTCACAGCGAGGCTGACGGGTGTGTAAGAAGTTGTTCCTTTGCTTCCTGTGTTTGTGCTGTTGGAAGAAGAACTCTGTCCTTCATTGTCACATTTATCGCCATCTACCAATGCGACATAGTTTCCTTGGTTCACCATGGCATCGGGCCGGGTGTTGGAGATGAAGCAAAGAATATTGGACGGTTGTTTCAATTCTTCAGTTGCTTGATCCGCGGTGTATTCGGACTGCGGATCCGTGATGTATGCGCCCGCATTGGGTGCTGCATGGGCATTCAATAAAGGTAACACCAACCCTAGTGCTGCGTATATCGGAAGTAACTTCATTGTGAACCTTTGTTAATTGGCCGAGACGGTTGAAACTGCTGTTGGCGGCTTGATGCCAACCGCTGTTGAATCACCACCGCCGCCGCCGCCACCTCCGCAAGCAGTCAGTGACATGGCGAAAAACAGAGCAAGGAAGTGGGTTTTCATGGCGATTCATCTTTCTGAATTTGATTGAAGAAATTGTTAGTTTTGTCAAAGACAAATGCAATAACTTATAAGTTTGATTTTTAAATTATCTTGGCTGTTTACCAATCATTTAGTAGTCATGCGGCGTGTTTTTATTTGTCCACCATGCAAGACTCGTATGATCCATTCACATTTTTAAAACTCTCACACACCATGTCACTGACCCATTTTGATGCCCAAGGCCAAGCCCACATGGTGGACGTCGGCCCGAAAACCACCACCCACCGCATCGCGGTGGCCACCGGTGAAATTCAGATGCTGCCCGCCACCTTGGCGTTGATCGAGAGCGGCACCGCCAAAAAAGGCGATGTGATTGGCATTGCCCGGATTGCAGGCATCCAAGCCGCCAAGAAAACCAGCGACCTGATTCCCTTGTGCCATCCCTTGGCCCTGACCCGTGTGGCGCTTGACTTTGAGATTGGGCATGACCCAGCACGGGTGAGCTGCACCGCCACGGTGGAGACCCATGGTCAAACAGGTGTGGAGATGGAAGCGCTGGCGGCGGTGCAGGTGGCCTTGCTCACCATCTACGACATGTGCAAAGCCGTGGACCGGGGCATGACCATCACCGGTGTCAAGTTGCTTGAAAAGCACGGGGGAAAGTCAGGGAGTTTTGTGGCGTAACTGGATTTATCACCTGCACTCCGCCGGCGCGAACTTGGCCTCCAAAGTCGCGCTGACCCCCAAGGTCAATCCTGTTGGGGTTTTGGCGCCTTTGGCCAAGCAGCGCCAGGCCACCGCGCCCTGATCGGGCAGGCTGAAGTCGGCGGTGGCGTCTGGCAGCGCGCTGGCGGCGGCCACGCTGCCGGTGAACGGCACCAACAACAAGCGGCCTTCACCTGCAGCCTTGGTGGTTGTGATGGTGATGGTGCCGCTGGTCTTGCTGACCTCAATGCTTTGGATGTTGGCGGTGGCGGCTGGCGGGTTGAACCCGGCGCTGTATCCCTCGCTGGAGGCACTGCCGCTGCCCAAGACATCAAGCACATTGTTTTTCGCCACGGCCGCCAGGCTCAAGCCCTCGCTCACCCGGGCTCGCACGCTGTAGTCCTGGTAGGCTGGCACGGCCAGGGAGGCCAAGATGCCGATGATGGCAACCACCACCATCAACTCGATCAAGGTGAAGCCGTTTTGCGCCAGCCTCGACGCTGACGTCAACAAGCTTTGTTGCCAAGGTCTGGCACAGGGGTGGTCGGGGGGGTGGCATGGCATGGTCAGCTCCTGTGTGGTGGGGAGCTGCCATTGTTCAAAGCCGGCGCCAGCGGGTGTGAAAGTGCGGTGGCCGATGTTTGTGAGCCGCACTTCCCCCTGTGCTCAGGGGGGCAATTCGCGGTTCAGGTCTTTGGCTTTGCCCCAGCGCTTTTTGGCTTGCCCAACCATGACAACCATCAATGCACCCGCCACACCAGCGGATTGGTAGAACCAGGATTGCACCTTGGGTGCGGCATCGCCCAACACCTCGGTTGGCACGTAAGGCAGGACGGCTGGGTCCGTGGCGGCCATGGTGCCAGCGATCCAGCCCATCAACATGCCGCCCACCGTGATCACCCAGGGGAATCGGTCCATCAACCGAATCACAAAGGTGCTGCCCCAGACGACGATCGGGATGCTGACCAACAGGCCAAAGACCACCAGTGCCAGCTTGTAGTCGCCGCCACCGGCCTCGGCCGCAGCGGCCACGCCGACCACGTTGTCCACGCTCATGACCAGGTCGGCAATGATGATGGTTTTGACCGCGCCCCAGAGTTTCTCGCTGGCGTCAACTTCATGGTCTTCGTCTTCTTGGGTCAGCAACTTGATGCCGATCCAAGCCAGCAACAAGGCGCCAATCAGCTTCAGGTAGGGGATGCCCAACAAGGTCAGGGCAAAACCAATCAACACCACACGTATCACGATGGCACCCATGGTGCCCAGCAAAATGCCACGGCGGCGCTGGTGCTCGGGCAGCCCACGGCAGGCCAAAGCGATGACGATGGCGTTGTCACCGCCGAGCAAGATGTCGATCAGGATGATCTGACCGACGGCCAACCAAAACGCGGGGTCTTGAAGCAATTCCATTTAAAGCATGGCCTTGAGCAGCTTGCCCATTTCAGACGGGTTGCGGGTGATTTTGAAACCGCACTCTTCCATCACGGCCAGTTTGGCTTCTGCCGTGTCAGCGCCACCGCTGATCAAGGCGCCTGCGTGACCCATGCGTTTGCCTGCAGGAGCAGTCACGCCCGCGATGAAACCAACGATCGGTTTTTTCATGTTGGCTTTGCACCAGCGTGCGGCTTCAGCCTCGTCAGGGCCACCGATTTCGCCAATCATGATGACCGCGTCGGTGTCGGGGTCGTCGTTGAAAGCGCGCATCACATCAATGTGCTTCAAACCATTGATCGGGTCGCCACCGATGCCGACGGCGCTGGATTGGCCCAAACCGATTTCGGTCAACTGCGCCACGGCTTCATAGGTCAAGGTGCCAGAGCGCGACACCACACCGATGCGGCCTTTGCGGTGAATATGGCCAGGCATGATGCCGATCTTGATTTCGTCTGGGGTGATCAAACCAGGGCAGTTGGGGCCGAGCAACAGGGTGCGTTTGCCGCCCGCGGCTTCCTTGGCCTTCATCTTGTTGCGCACATGCAG
>CAMDCZ010000030.1 GCA_945890735.1 Bordetella parapertussis
GTCTCTTTCGAGACCACTCATTAAAAACGGAATTGAAGTGAACTTCACTTCTATCTTCATGAGCGTTTTAAGTCTTGCGACTCGGTTACTAGAACCTTGGCAATCGCCTTAAAACGCCCACGCTTATCGGCTGTAATTTGTTAATGAACTTTGATCTTTCGATCTGCTCTGCTGCGATCAGCTGAGCCCGCTAGTCTAACACTGTTTTTTATAACCTGTCAAACTTTAGGGTTTCCCCGGTATTTGCTTTGCTTCGCGAACGTCGCTTTTCAAAAGCCGAGCCCGCTACTATAGCGCACTTTTTGGGGGTCGTCGCTCTTTTCGGATGAATTTTTCACCAAACAGTGCCCCTTTTCCATTGGAAAGCCTGTCATTGCTGGGTTTTTGGCCCTGAAATAATTTTGAAATATGTTCCAAACAGGTCCGTTTGCGAGGCTCCCGCATGGGATTGAGGACACTTTGCGAGCATTTTGCGAGGCTGTCTCCACAGCAAGCCAGCATGGCAGGACAGCCTGACATGCTGTGGGTGTTTGTCGATGCACAACAGTCGCGCCTGATAATGCTTTGATGGCCCTGATCACATTACAAGCAGCACAACTCGCTTTTGGCGACCTCCCTTTGCTAGACCGCACGTCGCTGGCGATTGAAACCTCGGAGCGCATTGGCTTGATTGGACGAAACGGCACCGGCAAATCGTCTTTGCTCAAGATTCTGGCCGGCATGGAGCACCTCGATGATGGCGTGATTCAGTACCAGCAGGGCTTGAACCTGGCTTATGTGGCGCAAGAGCCGGTCTTGAATCCCGCTTTGAACGTGTTTGATGCGGTCAGCGATGGCTTGGCGCCTTTGAAAGCGGTGCTGGCGCAATATTACGCGGGTGACGGCGACTTGGATGCGTTGCAAAACAAGATTGAATTGCAAGACGGCTGGAACTGGGAGCAGCGTGTCACCGAAACCCTGCAACGCCTGCACCTGGATGGTGATGTCTTGGTGGGCAGCTTGTCGGGCGGGACGCGTAAACGCGTGGCGCTGGGGCAAGCACTGGTCACCATGCCGGACATTTTGCTGCTGGACGAGCCGACCAACCACCTGGATTTGGACAGCATTCAGTGGTTGGAAGATTTGCTGATTGATTTCAAGGGCAGCGCAGTGGTGATCACCCATGACCGGGCGTTTTTGGACCGGGTCTCGACCCGGATCGTGGAGCTTGACCGGGGGCAGCTTTATTCCTATCAAGGCAATTTTCAAAATTACCTGGTGACGAAGGAGGCGGATTTGGCTGCAGAGGCAGTGACCCAGGCCAAGGCCGACAAACTGCTTGCCCAAGAGGAGGTCTGGGTGCGCCGAGGCGTGGAAGCGCGTCGCACCCGATCGGTGGCGCGGATTGCACGCCTGGAGAAACTGCGTGCCTCGCGGCAAGCGCGGCGCAACACCATGGGCCAGGTCCGGGCGAGTGTGGACGCGGGGCTGCCCAGCGGGAAGATCGTGGCCGAATTGACCGATGTGTCGATCGCCTTTGGGGACAAGCAGGTGGTGAAAAACTTCAGCGCCACTTTGTTGCGCGGCGACAAAGTGGGTTTGGTCGGGCCCAATGGTGCCGGCAAAACCACCTTGCTTAAGCTGATCTTGGGTGAATTGCAAGCCAGCAGCGGGAAAGTGCGGCAAGGTGCGAATTTGCAAGTGGCTTACTTTGACCAGATGCGCAATGCCCTCGATTTGGACGCCACGCTGGAAGATTTCATCAGCCCGGGCAGCGAATGGATCGAGATTGGCAGCCAACGGCAACATGTGAAAAGTTACTTGGGTGATTTTTTGTTCTCCCCCGCCAGGGCCAATTCACCGGTCCGCACCCTCTCGGGCGGGGAACGCAACCGTTTGCTGTTGGCCCGCTTGTTTGCCCGCCCGGCCAATGTGCTGGTGCTCGACGAGCCCACCAACGATCTCGATATCGACACCCTGGAGTTGCTGGAAGACTTGTTGCAAAACTACCCTGGCACCGTGTTTTTGGTCAGCCATGACCGCGCGTTTTTGGACAATGTGGTGACCAGCACCATCGCCTACGAGGGTGACGCCATGTGGCGCGAGTACGAAGGCGGCGTGCAAGACTGGTTGCTGCAATCGAACCGTGCCAAGGTCTGGTCGCAGCAAGTGGCCAACACGCTCAAACCCGCTGGTACCCCTGGACCCTCATCCGCACCTTTGGCGGCCGCCACCAACCTGAAAACACCGGTCAAAAAACTCAGCTTCAAGGAGCAGCGCGAGTTCGACAGCTTGCCTGGGCTGATCGAAACGCTGGAAAAGGAACAAGCCGCTTTGAACGTGGCCTTGGCCGACGGCAGCCTCTATGTCACTGACGCCAAAGCTGCCGCAGACAAGGCCCAGCGGGTGTTGGCGATCGATGATGAACTGCTGGCTGCCATGCAACGCTGGGAGGTGTTGGGCCAGCGCGTATGAGCATTCAAGCTTTCACCCAGTCAAGCCCAGCCATGGATGGCTTGGGATGCCAATGGCTTGTCCCACGCTGGTTCGTCTGGGCGATGGTGTGGTTTGGCTTGCTGTGCGTATGGACCGCAGCGGCTCAGCCCACGTCACAGACCGCTGACACCGCGTTCGCACCTGCCGAGCCCGCGCCGACCCAAACCTTGCGCCACGCAACGCTGCTTGGCTTGGGCGGTTCCCGACATGTCAACTTGCCGCACAAACTCGATGCCAGCGACTTTGACCCCCAAGGCGGCCTGGTGCACTACACCTTGCGGTTGGATTTGCCCGCGGTTCCTCAGGCGAAATTGGGCATCTATGTCAGCAAACTGAGCAAGTCAGGCAGGCTCTTGCTCAATGGCATGGAAGTCAACGCTTGCGCTTTGGGGGCGCTGCAAGACATCCGCTGCCTGAACCAACCGCATCTGTTTGTCCCGCCCCTGGCTTACTGGCGAGCGGGCACCAATCACATTGAATTCCAAATCCATGCCAACCGCCTGCAGCCCAATGGCTTGTCAGCCGTGTTGGTGGGCGATGCCCTCACCCTGGACACAGCGGTTTTTCAGCCAGCCCTTTTTTGGCGTGTCGATATGCTCAACATGCTGGTTTGGGTGTCGTTGATCTTGGGGCTGTTTTCTTTCGCCATCGCTTGGCTGATCCAGGGTCAGCGTTTGTTTCTGTGGGTTGGCTTGAATGGCATCGTGGGCGCATTGGCCAAAGCCACTTTGCTGCAAGTCCACCCTTGGATCAGCGTGGACTTCTTCGTGTGGACGGCGTATGCCTCGCGCTTGGTGGGCATTCCGTTCATGCTCTTGGCGATTTTGGGTTTCTTTGACCAGCAAGCGTGGATGCGCAGACTGCAATGGCCTTTGTTGGGCTACACGGCATTGGCTGCTGCCGCCTTGTGGTTCACGCATGTGCACGCCACCGTGGTGAGCCTGGTCTACCTGCCTTTGATTTTGCTCTCGGTTGGCTTGCTGTTGGCGATGTCACGCTGGACTTGGCAAGCCCCCAAGGTCAGGCATGTGGTGATCACCGGGGTGGTGCTCGCCTTGGTGGTGATTGGTATCGCGGATTGGCTTCGTTTCAATGGTGTCGCTGGATTCGATGTGCTGTTGTTGATGCCTTATGCCCACAGCGCATTGAGTTTGGTTTTTTATGCGGTGTTGTTGAGCATGGTGGGCGAATCAATCAAGGCTTCGCAAAGCCAAGAGCAGGTCCTCAACGAGAAAGTCGCCGAGCGCACCCAGGCTCTGGAGGCTGTGCACCGGCAATTGACCG
The DNA here is from genome assembly GCA_945890735.1 of Bordetella parapertussis. Classification (GTDB taxonomy): domain Bacteria; phylum Pseudomonadota; class Gammaproteobacteria; order Burkholderiales; family Burkholderiaceae_C; genus Limnohabitans. The sequence goes on from CAMDCZ010000030.1 coordinate 3,760, forward strand.
CCATTCAAGTTGCGCAGTCAGCGCAGGCAGAGCGCGAACGTTTGCTGCAAGACATACACGATGGTTTTGGCTCGCAACTGAGCAGCGCCCGGCTGATGGTGGCGCAAGGCGAGTTGGACAAGGCTGGCATCAACCGATTGCTCAGCGAGTGCATGTCCGACCTGCATTTGGTCGCCGACACTTTGGGCAGCAGCCACAAAACCCTGGCGTTGGCATTGGCGGATCTGCGCCATCGGACACAGCGGCGCACCGCCGAGCTGGCGTTGACGTGGCATTGGCAGCTTGAACTCGAGGGCATGCCTGCCCTGTCTGAACGAAGCATGTTGCAGTTGTTACGGGTGGGGCAAGAAGCCATCAACAATGTGCTCAAGCATGCACAGGCCAGGCAGGTATGGGTGGAGGCCAGTTTTGACCGGGTGCAAATGTGCTTGCGCTTGCGCATTCAGGATGATGGCGTGGGCATGGCTGGGGGGGTCACAGCGGGTCGGGGGCTACACAACATGCGACAGCGGGCGCGTGAATTGGGCGCAGAACTGACATTTCTGGCTTTGGAACCCGGCACCCTGGTGATGCTGGTCTGGAAAGTGTCGGAGGGTTAAAGCAAGCCAGCGGCGCGAGCCTTGGAGACCGCCTGCCCTTGGGAGTGGGCGTCTAGCTTGCGGTAGAGGCTGCGGATATTGGACTGCACCGTGGTCAGCGCCACGCCCATTTTGCGGCCCACCTCTTCATACGACAGGCCTTGGGCAATGAACTGCAAGGTTTCAAGTTCTCTGGGGGACAGCTTGAAGTTCAGGTCGCCCAAGTCGGCGGCCGTGGGTGAACCGGCCAGCTTGAACAAGGCATGGGCCAAAGAGGGTGTGATCGGGTAGTGCCCCATGAGGACCTGCGAAATGGCTTGCGCGATCACGTATTCGGAGTCGTCCTTGAGGATATAGCCACGCGCACCGGCGCGGATGGCGGACAAGACACTGCGCTCGGAGCTGATGGCGGAGATCACCATGATCGGCAGCTCGGGGAAGGCACGGCGCAGGCGTTTGATCACTTCAATGCCAGAGATATCGGGCAAACCCAAATCGATGAGAGCCAAATCGAGGCCGAATTTGGGGGTTTCCAGCAACTTGAACACATCGTCGCCTGTGGCGCACAGGTGGAGTGCGCCAACCACACCCCATTTTTGCAGTGCGTTTTGGATTTGTCGGCTGTAGCTGGGGTTGTCCTCCACGATCAGGATGCGCCGGGGATACATCGGGGGTAAGGCCGGAACCTGATGGAAGCTCATGTTGGTTTTGGCTTTGTCACTCGTGACATGTTGATCAGACTGATGGATTGTCTCCTTAATGTTCATGGCGTCACCCTATATTTATGCGATTGATTGAAAACCTGAATAACCCAAATCAATTCACTGTCACGCGAAACAGCACACTTCCGCTGGCCTGTGGCTGCAATGGGCCGCTGAATTTCCAGGTCAGGTTGCCCGTGCCCGAGCCAGTGACCGCGGGGCTGCAGGCGCGTGCCGCTTGTGGCGCTGGGTTGGCTGGTGTGTTCATGGTGCAGGTCATGTTGGCGGGCACGGTGCCCGAGGACGCTTGGGTCCAGGTGGTCCAAGCCGGCGAACCGTCTTGGATCGCCAGGTCGGTGACTGCTGCGCTGCTGGTGTTGGTGAAGGTGATTTGGTACTCCAGCACGTCGCCTGACTGGGCTGCGTTTTCGGTTTGCCACACCGCGTTCGCGCCACCCGTGGTGATGTTGCGAACCTGCTTTTTCAATGTCACCACGTTGCCCGACACCGTGGTGATGTCGGTCACGGTGTAGCTGGCACTCAAGCTGGGCGAGGCGTTGCTGAAGTTCAGCTGCGCTTTGACCTGCATGCTGTAACTGTTGCCGTTTTGCGCGTTGGCAGGCACGAATTCGCGCACCACGAAACACACCGACTGCCCCTGGGTCACGCTCATGGTGTTGTTGGGCGGACTCCAGTTGGCCGCGTTGGACACATAACTGCCGCTGCAATTCGCGTCCTGGTAGATCGCTTCGCTCCAGCCAGTGAGTGCGGCAGGAACAGACACGCCGTTTTGGGTGGTCAGGATGAGTGTGCCGCTGGTGCCTGCGGTGAAGCGGTGGCTGTGGGTCGCGATTCCCCCCGGGGCGGCGGTCAAGTCGTTGGCGACGATCAATTGGCTCTCCGGCACCATGCCAAAGTTCAGCACAACCGCCCCGCTGCTGCTGGCCGTGAAGCTGACCTGGTGGCTGCTGCGGGTGTAGGTGTAGGCCGTGCCAGCCACGGTGGTGGCACTGCCACTGGGCAAGGCCGTGGTGGCTGCGCTGGCACCGGTGGCCACGTGCTTGCTGGGCAAGGTGATGGCGACGCACACGGTTTGGCCAGATTGGGCAGCAGCCAGATTCAAGGCATACGCACCCGCGTTGTCGGTGACCGTGCTGCCAAAGACCGTGCTGGCACAGTTGGTCAAGCTGACCACCACGCCAGCTTGACCGCTCTCACCGCCATTGGGCAAACCGTCGTTGGGCGTGCCACTGTTGACGCCCGCGCTGGGTGCGCCGCCGTCGTTGAACACCACACCACTGAGGTTGTTGCGGGTGTTGGCAAACGCACAGGTGATGTCAGACCCGGCCTTCATGGCGCTGGCGAGCACCACCACCTTCGAACCGGCCAGGGTGCCGATGTTGTTGCTGCCGTTGCCGTTGTTGGCGCCGTTGGCGTCGATACAGCTCACGCTGGTGGGTGTGCTGGACCAGCCGCTGGGGGATGTTTGCACCACCTCCAAGGCGGTGTTGATCCCGCCATTGAGGTGGCTGCTGGTCACGGTCACGCCGGGGGTGACCGTGGTCAAGCTCAGTTGCTTGGACGCCAAGCCACTCAAGCTGAATTGGAACGTGCCCACGCCACCGGTCGTTGTTTGGGCAATGCGCACACGAGGCAGCGACACCAAATTCACCTGCTTGTTGGTGTCGTCATATTCGATGACGCCCAGATACCCTTGGGCCGCCAGGTTGCTGCTGCTGAAGGTGCCAGTGCGGGTGCCGGTGTAAGTGATCAACGTGTATTTGCCCGTGGTGCTGAAGTTGGCGAGTGTGTTGATGGCCAGAGCGCCGTCCAGGGTGAGGTCACCGGTGACCACGAGCAAGTCGTTGACCGCACCGCCCGTGGTGCCCGGGGCATTGAGGTCCATGGTCAGCGTGGCCCCGCTGTTGAAGGTGACCGAACCGGTGTTGAACGTGCCCTCACCGGTTGTGCCAGGGGACACGTTGCCGTTGACCGTGAGCGCGCCCGGCGCGGTGCCTGTGCCGCCCAAGGTCGCGCCAGCGTCGACGGTGACCGCGCCATTGCTGTCGATGCTGCCGTTGATCCACAAGGTGCCGGCGCTCACGCTGGTGTTGCCGCCATAGGTGCTCGCGCCTGACAGGGTCAAGCTGCCGGACCCGAGCTTGGTCAAGGTGCCCGCGCTGCTGCTCAAACCGGTGGCCAGCGTCACATTTTGGCCGTTGGTGTCGAGCTTGAATTGTTGGTTGGACAGGGTGCTGAAACGGGCCGAGTAATCGGTGGTGTTGCTGGCCGTGAACTGCAAAGTCGCGCCCTCAAACCGGATGGTGCCACTGGGGCCCAATGCGCTGCCCGAGCCCAGGCTCAAGCTGCCCGCACTCAAGAGCGTGCCGCCGGTGTAGGTGTTGTTGCCGGTCAAGGTGAGCTTGCCCGACCCTGCTTTGTGAAGCAAACCCAAACCACTGACCACCGGTGCAAAGCTGAGGTCGTTGCTGCGGTTGAACATCAAGGTTGCGTTGGCCGCTGCAATCGCCACACCCGAGGTGTTGGCGATGTCACCCGCGGTGCCGCTGTTGCCGATTTGCAAGGTGCCGCTGCTGATGTTGGTGGCCCCAGTGTAGGTATTGGCGGCAGCCAAGATGGTCGAGCCGCCTGACAAGGTCAGGCCAAAGCCACCGGTGAGCGGCGCGGAGATGATCGCGCTGCCGCCGCTGGGTGTGCTGATGACGCTGTTCTTCGCCAAAGCCAAACTGCCACTGCCCGGGGCTGCCAGGGTGTAGCCGGTGGTGTTGAAATTCAAGCCGCCGATACTGGCGGCGTAGCCGTCGGCGATGCTGACCGTGCCTGCCGTGCCTTGGAAAACTGCCGTCGCACTGCCACCGACCCAGGTGGTGTTGCTCGCGCCATCGCTGCCGGTCCAGTGGTTCAGGGCAGCGTTCCAGGTGCCGCTGCCACCATCGACAACGCCGTTGCCGCCAGTGGTGTCCCAAAAGGTGGCCTCAAAACCCGACATGGCTTTCAGGGCAACCCACATGCCTGTGACATCATCGGCGGCATTGACAGAACCACTGCCAGTGATCCCGAATTGGTGCCATGATGGATTGCTGTCATCCCCGGACAACCAGTAGTTCCCGCCGGCCCAGCCGGTTGGCGCGCCTGCAGAAGCAACCGGACTGAATTCCGCCCAAGACATCAGTGCCAACTGAACACCATTGAGGGTGGCAAATCGCACCGTATTGGTGGTGCCTTTGCCCGTGGCTGTGACCACCCCCGAGGCGTTTTGGGTGAACAAGGCATCCAAGGCATTGTGGCTCTGGCTGTCACCAGCACCCGCGGTGTTATTGCCATTGAGATCCCAAAAATAATACACACCCGCATTGACGCCCGAGGCGATCACTTTGGGATGAATCAGCTTGCCGTAGCTGCCCAAATCAATCGACGGATTCAGTGTTGAAGTGAAAACCAATATTTCATTTGAGCCCCCTGTCCACAAAGTTTGTGTCGCAGGGTAAGTAGCCATTGTGATTTGGTTTAAAGGGGGTTGGTTGAGGGTATTGCGGGATGGCGTTCCAGTCACACTGGTTGCATAGAAGTGGTCATTGTCAAGAGACCAATTGCTGGCTGTGAGCGTGGCTGCGTTGTTGAGTGTGAGTGCAGAAACAGTCAAAGTAGCATTGCCTGCGCTGCTGAAGTCCAGGGTACTGGGTGCATTCACCGTCATGGTTCCCAAGGCATGGGTCAAGGCGCCAAGATTCAATGTTCCGCCATCCAAGACGAACTTGATGTTGGCATTGTTCAACCCAACGCCTAAGGTCAATGTGGCGCCTGCGCTCAAAGTGATGGTTCCGCTCCCGCTGATCGCACCCAGCGAATGGTTGACAAGAGCGCCAGTAGGCGCAGCCAGCGTCAAATTCCCAGATACGCCCAAGTTCAAAGTGCCATTTGAATTGAGTGGCGCTTTGAATGTTTGTGTTTTGCCATTGATATTCAATGTTGCGCCAGTGGCAACAGTCACGGCCGTGAGCTCACCCAATGTATTGGCGGTGGTCGCACCCAAGGTCAAGGTGCCAGCATTGATTTCTGTTGTACCCGTGTAATCACTGTTGCCCGTCAAGCTTGTGGTGCCTGAGCCCAATTTTGTGAAGCCGCCTTGCCCGGTGATTTTTTTGCTGAATGTGAACGTATCACTGCGGTTAAATGCCAGCGTGGCTGCTTGGGCAACTGTGACAAGCGAGGTGCTCTCGATGCTGCCACTGCTGGAGCCTGAGCCAATTTGCAGGGTTCCGTTGTCCACCAGGGTTGGACCGGTAAACGTGTGGTTGGCGGTCAAAGTGACTTTGCCTTGCCCCTTGCTTCTGACAGTTCCCCCGCCGCTGATGCTCACATTGTCTGTGAGTCCATTGTCGCCACGGTTGAAGATCAAAGAGGCGCCTGCACTGATCGCCACCGGCATACCGCGGTTATCGAATGAGCCACCGCCTGGTTTGGTCAGTGGCCCATTAATCGTTTGATAGGTCAATGCGCCAGGCGTGGATGTGGAGCCGTCACCCATTTCCAAGGCACCCTGGTTGATGGTGATGCCATTCGCGAACGACAAAAGACCAGTAAAGGTTTGCGTTCCCGTACCCATCTTGGTCATGGTCAAAGGGTGCAAGTCATCAAACACCACCCCTGAAAACAGGCCATTGGTGTTGGCCACACCCAAGGTCAACCCGGCCTGACTGGAGCTGCCGCCATTTCGCCGGAAATTGCCGCCACCCTTTAGAGCATCAATTTTCAGATTGGTATCCCCAATAAGCCAAAACACGGCCCCCGGAGCAATTTCCAAGCTTGAATAATTGTCGGCATAGCTTCCCCAAAAATTCGATAAAGTACCCGCTGACACCTTGATCAAAGACCCAGCACTCAATTTGACTTCAGACCCATTGCCACTGATGTAAGCCAGTCCGGCACCAGTTTTTTCAATGTTGCCAGTGCCTGAATAGGTGATGTTGCTGGTTGAACCATAGTCTTCCAAACCTGCGCCGACGTAGATCTCCAAAGTGGCGCCGGCAGTCAAGACAACTCCTGTGGTGGCAGTCCTTTTACCTGTTGCGCTGGTGTTCTTGAACACCAATCGTCCAGCGTTGACATTGGTCAAACCGGTGTAGCTGTTGACGGCTGTCAATTCAGTCGCTCCCAACCCATCATGGATCACTGAACCGGCCCCGCTGATGGCTCGGTCGAATGTGTACAGGTCGTTGCGGTTGAAGGCCAGACTGGCACCCGAAGAAATAGCCACAGAGGCGGTGTTGGTCAGGCTTCCCTGGTTAAGTCCTTGACCGATTTGCAGCACCCCAGCTGCTACGGTCGTTGATCCAGTGTAGGTATTGGTGCCTGTCAACTTCAATAGGCCGGCCCCAGCTTTTGTCAAAGCGCCTGTGCCAGTCATCGGGGCTTCGACAATGGCCAGGTCGGTGCTTTGCGAGCCCACGGTAAAGCTTGAATTGGCGCCCAATCGCAAGCTGCCCGTTCCATTTGCAACAAGGTTGTAGCCAGAGGCATTGAATGTCAGGCCACTGATGCTTGCAGCGTAGCCGTCTTGCAAACTCACCGTACCAGGCGTGCCACCCAAAATAGCCACCGCCCCGTCTTGCCAAACACCATTGACGGCGCTTGAAGGGTCGAACCAGTGGGTGTCAACGCTGTTCCAGACGCCAGTTCCACCATCGGCCGAGCTGTTTCCAGCCGTCGGGTCCCAGTGTGTGCCCATTTGAACCACGCTGGCTGTGCTGTCTTGAATATAAGGTGCACCGCCCCAGCCCGAAAAGCGCGAAAAGTTACCGTTGGCATCGAGGTAGGCCAAGCTCAACCAGGAAAATGTGCTGCCAGGGAAATCAGTGGTTTGAATGGCAGCGGCATTGCGGTACAAGGTGTGCCGGTTGACCAAGGTCACGCTACAAGATGCGCCACCATTGCTGGTGATCCAAGTGCCCTTGCCGCCCTGGTAGCCTAAAGTAGCGTTGCCTGAACAACTTATCGCATGGCTCACCATGCTGCTTCGAATGCTCAGACCCGTCTGCAAATTATTGCTGTCTGTGATGGCTGTGCCGGCAGAGGTGCCAGGCAAGCGTGACTCATCATTGAAAAACTGCACGCCCATGATGACGCCGTTGGTCCCAGCATAGTGAGGGATTTGGCAATTGGTGAATGTGTATTGAACATCCACTGTTCGAATAACCTGGTTCGTCACCGCGCCTGTGGGAATGGCCACGTTGGTGACAAAATTGCTGATGTCTTGAACCGGAAATACATTGCTGGTGACGTAGTCTTTACCACTTGGAAAGTCTGTACATTCCGCCCATACCCCATTGCTCCACAAGCCCACACAAGCAATGAGGCCGCGCAACAGGTTCCAGCACAAAGCAGTGAAATGGGTTTTCATGTAGCTATCCATTGCTTTCATGGGTGATCAACCAACCCGCGTCAAATTTGCGCCAGCGCAGTTGTTTGACCACCGCGGTGCGGCGAGCTTTGCTTTGGGCGCGTTGCTTGAAACGGCTAACCACGCTGCCATCGGTCTGGGGGATGAGCTGAAGGTCATCGATCTGCACATCGACCGCCACGCTTTTGCGCATTCGGTTGCGCTGGGCTTGCATGGCACGCTGCTGAGCCTTGCTGTTGCCTGCCAATGGCGCGTAAAACGATGCGTACTGCGCCAGGTTTTTCGCTGACTGCGCCAGCGCCCACATCATGACCCGCTCGGACACATCGGCCTTGGCACTGGCATAGGGGTCGGCCTCGGGCTTGGCCGACACCATGACCTGGGGCAAGGGCATGGGCACCGGTGTTGGCGCCTGGGTCACCAGCAGTGGGCTGGATGCAGCGCCCGGCACCGACTTCAACAACGGCGAGGGCGGGTCCTCGGCAACCTTGCCAAACTGCAATGCTGCTTCGTCGAATTTCCAACGCAAACGCATGTAGCTGCCGCGGCTGGTGTAGTTTTGCCCGGCCAGGTCGGCATCTTGCAAACCCAAGAGGTTGTGCCCTGCCGATACCCACAAGCTGGGCACCACCTGGTAGCCGGTCTCCAAACCCACGGTTGATTGACGCACCCCGTCTTTGCCCCAAAGTTGTCCAAACTGCAGGCCCAAATCCCAATCGTTGTTGAGGTCAACCGTGTACCGGGTGTGCAGCATTTGCGCCCAGTAGGTGCTGGGTGAGGCTGCGTCTTGCAAGCGCGTGGTTTTGGCGGCGTGGTGCAAGCTGAGTTGCTGCCCGCGGTTGATCTGCCAATTGGCATGGGTGCTCACGATGTGGGTGGTTGACAAGCCCAGGCTCTGGTGGGCCATGTTGGCGCGAAATGGGTCCTGGCTGTCACCGCTGCCTTGGTGGATGTCTTGTAAGCGGTATTCATAGCGCGACAAGATGTTCCAGCGGTCGGCCCGTGCGGGCCGGTACGCCATGCCCACTTGCTGACGCAGTTGTTTGGTGTGGGCGCTGTTGGTCAGGTCTTGGTTGCTGGTGCGCATGCTGCGGGCGAGCAAGGTCATGTCGTTGTCGATGCGCTTGGCCACGGCCAGACTCGCCAAGCTGGCATGGTTGGTGGTGGCGTTGCGGTTTTCCAAAGCGCTGCTCATGCGCCAGGGGCCTTGGCCCCAGTCAAGCCCCAAGCTGCTGGCCGTGGCGGTGCTGGGTGAGGCGGTGCTGGCGCCGTTGTTGCTCAGGCTTTCAATGTGTTCCAGGCTGGCATTCATGCGCCATTGCTCACTGAGCTTGAAGGTGTTGCGCACGCCGGTGGCGTTTTGCGCCCAACCGGTTGTCGGCGATCGGTACTCGTTGTAGAGTCGCCCACCCTCCATGTAGGCACTCTCGATGCCCAGCATGCTGAACCGACTCAGTTGCTGGCCATGGATGCTGGCAAAACTGTCCATGTGGTTGACCAAGGCGCGTTGTGCATACAAACGTGTCTTGTCGGTCAAGCCAAAACTGCCTCCCATGGTCAAGGCATTGCGCTCTGGGCTGTCGAGGTCTTGCTCAGCCTCCACAAAGGCTTGCAAGCGCGGCCAGTGGCGTGGCTTCAAGCTCAACCGGGCGCGGGCACTGGTGCTGGCGGTGGGTGTTGGTGTGGAGGCGGTCACCGAGCTGTTGATGTTGGAGATGCTGGCGTTGCCCACCGAGGCCGTGTTGCCAACTTGGCTGTAGGCAAAGCCATTGCTGGGGTTACCGGCGCTGTTGCCATGGCGCAAGCCCGCCTCCGCGCTCACCGACGCATTGAACTGGTGGTGGTAGGCGATGCCGGTGTTGCTGCGTTCGCTGCTGGCGGGATCGACGGCCAGGTTGTCTCGCGACACATAGCCCTCAGCCCTTAAGCGGTTGTTGGCGTTCAAGGCGTACTCCGCGTTGGCGGTGACTTCGGCGCGGCCTGCACCGGTCGTGGCACTCAGGTTGTCAAAGGCTTTGTCGGTTTGCACCCACTGGGTTTGCGCCTTGAAGTCCGTGCCTTCATGGCGCAAGGTCACCCGCGCCGCACCTCCCGAGCCTTTTTCATCGCTGCGAGACTGCACCACCTCGGCACTCAATGCGGTGTGGTCGCCCAAACGCACCAATGAAGTGACGGCCTGGAGCTCACGCTCATTCAAGGGGTTTTGGTCCTTCACCGCCGCGGTACCCAGCTGGATGCTGTCGGCCACCTTGACCTGCACATCGGTGCCTGCGACCTGGTAACTGTTGCCACCGGCATCGAGTTCGTAAGTGACTCGCAGCGACTGCGGGTTCAGGTTGCTGTCCAAGCTGGGCAAGGCTTGGACCAGCTGCAGGCTGCGGGTGATTGGCTCGAAGCTGTAGTCGGTCATGCGCGTCAGGGTGCGGCGCAACAGCACGATCTCTGGTTGGCTGCGGTCACGCACGATCAACTCGACTTTGTCGCTGCCAGCGCGGATGTCGCCCAGCACTGTGCTCAGGTTGTAAAAAGACAAACCGTTGGCAGGCAACTCTTCCACCTGTTGGGTGGCGGTGGTGCTGGCCACAAAGGAAGTGATGCGCAGGCTCTGGTCTTCGTAGCGGTGCTGCAATCCAGACAGGGCTCGGCTGTATTGGCTGAGTTGCCGCACTTCGCCACTGCTGGCGGTGTTGAAGTCGCCCAGCAACAAAAAGCTGCGGTCTTTGTCGATGCGCACATACAGGCGGCCCGCACTTTGCGCGTCGTAGCCGCGCTGCGAGCTGTCGCCATACACCGGGTAGAAGTCGTCTGGGCGCACGTCGCGCATCAATTGTTCTTTGGTGGTTTTGTCCGAGTCGAAAGCCGCGGTCAACAGGTAGTCACCCAAGATCGTGCCCTTGAAGAAGAACGCTGTGCGGCCACTGCCCTTTTTGCTGCTGGTGCTCGACAGGCTGTTGAGCTCTTTCTCAAAGGCATTCGCCGCACTGGGCTGGTTCAGGCCGATGCTGCCACGGCGACTCAGGTCCAGCACGCCTTCGACCACACCCACGCCTTGCAAGGGCATGAGCGAGGGCAGGAAATTCAAGTTTTCGCTGTGGCTCACCGCCCCCGCTTGCAAGCGCACCGGCACCAGGGCTGGTTGGCCTGGGGGTTCAATCAGCAAGGTGGTTTCGCCGCCTTCCACGTAAATTTGCACACCGGTTTCATCGGCATGGGTGTCGGTGTTGAGCCAACGTGCGCCTTGGGCATTCAAACTCACCGCGGTTCGCGCCACGATCGGGATGCCTGCGCTGTCAGTGAGTTGCAACTTGATCTGTGCGGGGCGCAAGGGATCGGCGGCCAAACGACCCACCGGCGTGAGCCGCATGCGGGCCAAGGCGCCTGGGGCTTTGACCTTGATCTTCACGCGTTGGCGCACATTGCCAAACTCGTCCATGGCCTGCAATTCGAGTTCGTTCACGCCAGCCTTCAAGCGCACGCCGATGTATTCCTGGGCGATCAAGCCGGTGCTGGGCACCATGGCTTTTTTACCGATGCGGTTGTCGGGCACCAAGCTGCCATTGAGTTGCAAGCGCAATGACGACTGCGGCGGCCCACTCACCCGCACATTGATTTGCTCGGTCGCGACCGCATCACCGTCTTGCAGCTCAATGAAGCCCGTGACCGCAGGCAGGTTGTCCATGACCTGCTCCAAGGGCTCGGTGCTGAAGGTGACCAAGCGGTTGAGCAAGGGGTCGTTCAAGCGGCTGGTCTTGAGCAACGCCAGGTCTTCGGGTGTCAAGACTTTGGCTTTGCTATCGGTCGCCGGCGGCGGGTTGCCTGAGGGGCCCAAGCCTTGGCCCATGCCCTGGGGCATGCGCAGCAGCGGCTGGCTGACCGAATCATTCAAGACGCCGGTGTTGCCACCCACCATGCCGCTGGCCGGCAAGCCCCGGGTGTCAGGTGTGCCAACCAGGCGCGACTCGATCGCCAATCGGGCGGTCACCAAGGCCTGCAATTGTTCGTCCACGTTTTTCGTTTGTGCCGTTTTGCGCCGCTCAATGTCTGCCTTGAGGCCTGGCCCTTCACAGTCTTTGATCGCGAAGTCGGCGCGCACAAGCTCGCCGTTTTTCACATCCAAGAATCGGCTGTGGGCTTCTCCCGATTGGCGGTTGCTCAACACAGACAACACACTGCCTTTGGGCAAGGTGCTGGGGTCTACGCGCAAGACATGCGTGACGGGTTTCAAGCCATACAAACTCCAGCGGCCAAACGCGTCGGTGATCACGCTGTTGCCGTTTTCCAGGTAAAGGCGCACGCCGGGCACACCCGGCTCTGGGTCTTCTTGGGTGCCATTGCGGTTGCAATCGGCCCAGACCTTGCCAATGGCAAAGCCTTGGTTGCTGAACACGCCACCACTCACCCGCAGCTTGGCTTGCGCGACGTTGGAGCTCAAGCGCAAGGCGGCAGAACTCGACAAACCAGAAGCGACCGCGCTGTTGACCGCGTCCGAATCGTTCATCACACCCACACCAATGCGCAAGCGATAGCGCAATCGCATCTCGCCCTTGTCAGCCAAGTTCGCGCTGCCCGCGCTGAAGCTCAGGCTGGTGCGCCGGGTGGTTTTATTGAATTGCTGCACGGGCTCAGCGATCGCTGTGCCGTCGACCAAGGCGGTGCCTTTGACATAGGTGAAACCGGCCGGGAGCACATCGTCAAAGTGGATGTTGCCAATGGCGGCACCCGTGCGGTTGGACAAGACCAATTCAAAGTCGACCTGGTCACCCATTTCCGCTTGGGACTTGCTGGTTTGCTTGCTCAGCAGCAAAGACGTGCCTTGGCTGACCGGGTCCAGCGGGATGTGGTTGTGCAAGACCGGGCACACCGCAGGGGAGGCGCTGGCTTTGTAGCCGGTGCGGATGTCCTTGTACCAGGTGGTGGCTTGGCTGCCCGAGGGAATCTCCATGTGGGGCACCACGAAGCCGCAACCGCCATACACCCCGGTTTGAGAGGGAATGGTTTTGCTGGCGGTATGGGTGGCTGGCGGTGTCACGCTGAGGCTGTAGTTGCACACATCGGCCACCGGCGGGATTTGCCAGAAAAACTGGTACTGCCCATCTGCGCCGGTGAGCATGCTGACCGAGCCATCGGCGTTGAAGGTGTAGCCGCTGCTGCCCAACACTTCGGTCGGGTCGATCTTGGTCACGATGCCGCCGTCACAACTCAAGCGACGCAAGGTGAGCAAGGCGCCAGGAATCGGTTGACGGGTGATCGAGTCGTACACATGGCCCTGCGGGTCGACCAACAAACTCGACACACTGGCACTGGTGACCAACACATTCGGGTCCACCAACTGGTTGTCTTGCAAAGCCACCAGCCAGGCCTTGTTGGGCACCTGGGTTTGCCAGCCCGGGGTGGTTTGGTTCACACGCACGGTGAAGGTGTATTCCTCGCTGGCTCCCGGGGGCAAGGTTTTGCTGCTGTCGTTGATGATGACGCGTGGGTCGATCGGTGCTTTGCCGGGGTCGGTGGTTTGGCTGTTGTCGCAAGGCGCGTCGCCGGTGTAGGCGCTCGAGACGGGCAACAAACCGCGTTTGGCCACGGGCGGCTTGACCAAGCGCCAGCTGCTGACGTTGGTGTTGGGATCGTTCGGGTTGAGGTTGCAGGCCAGGTTGTCCACCACCCGCACGTTCGGGATTTGCACATCGCTGGTATTGGCCACGGTCACGGTGTAGGTGATGTCGTATTCACCCGAGGCCAGACGCACCGGCTTGTCCACCGCTTTGCTGATGTTCAATCCCGCCGACAAGCGCTGCAGTGCGTCCACATTGGTCAACAACAAGGGCGTTGGCACGCTGTTGTTGTTCGGGTTGAAATCGCCATCAGGGTCGGGGTTGAGTCCATTCGTGGAGACATCGGTCGCGTCCGGCAACACCGATTGGGCATAGAGCGAAGCTTGGCCCGTGATTTGACTGAGCACGGTCGCGCCGTTGCGCCCACTGGTGTTGATCCGCACTTCATAGGTCAGGGTGAATTCCCCACCGATCGGCAGCACACTGCCATTGGCGCCCGGGATGAGCAAGTGGGTTTGGTTGCCTTCGCCGGTGAAGTTTTGGTTGATGATGGCCTTGGTAGATGAATGGATTGATTCAGCGACTTTCAAACTGCCAGGCACGACGGTGTACATGCCCGAAGGAGGCACTGCGGCCGTGGTGTAGTTGCCTGCCAAGGCGGCACCACCGAGTTGGTGTGGCAATTGCAGATTGAACAGTGGCGCATTGCCGTCGTTGCGCACCCGCAAGCCGAGTTTGAAGGTGACGGTTTTGTCGGGCGTGGACGTGGTTTTGTTGGTGCTCGGGTCGGTGGTCACCACGGTGTTGACCTTGCTGCTGACCACCCCATGCGCCAGCCCCAGGCGTTGACTGGCCACCGGTGTGCTGCTTGCATTGGATCGCACCGAAGCCATCGCATTGGCGCCGACCACGCCGGCATGTTGGACCTCGGCCACGTTGGTGATCGCGGTCTCGGCACTGGCCAGCGCCGAGGCGTCAAACGACATGCTGACGGCTTGGCCGCTGCCCAAGGAAAAAGGAAAGGCCGCAGCGACTTCGATGTTGGCACTGCCCTGGTCTTGGGTGCGGTAGGCAAATGCAGGGTCGCCTTGTTTGCGAAACAGCAGCAGTGCGCTGGCGTGAGACACCTGCAAGCTGCCCATCTGGAACATGGCGCCCGTGGGTATCTCATCACGCAACAAAATCACGCTGGTGGGGTTGCCATTGACTGTGATGCTTTGCCCACTGGTGGACACGTTGCTGGGCGTGGCGTCACGTGTGCCCTGGTTGGTCGCTGTCAAGGTGTAGCGGACAGTGTCGTTACCGCCTGGCTTCAATGGGCCTGCGGCGCTGGCCTGTTTTTGCAAAGCGATGGCTGGGTTGTTGGCCATGCTGACAAAGGTGCTGATGCTGCGGCTCAGGCTGGGTGAGTTGGACGTGGCGGTCAATTGGATGCAGGCACCGTCGGTGCTGGCCTGCGGCACATCGCCCAGCACCAAGACCGAGGCGCTGGTGCCCGGTTGCAAACTCACTTGGGTACTGGCGGTGAGTTCGGCTGGGTCGGCGATGCCATTGGTGTTGGCGTCCACCACCACCCGCAGGTTGCCCAGGTCATGGGTGTCGGGGAACAAGCTGCAGTTGTTGGCGTTGACCACCGTGGTCGTGATCTCCAACACACGGTTGCCCAAATTGCTCAAGCGGTAGGGCAGGGTGGCCTGGCTGGCCGGTGTGCGCGACACCCAGGCGTCGCCTTGCAAAGCGAAATCGTCAACCGCCGACACCTGCAACACCAAGACATTGCTGCGGATGGTTTCGACCACCCCGGCACCTGGCAAGGTGTAGGTCGCCACCGCTTGGGTTTGCAGGCTGACCCCCGCAGGGGCCATGGCTGCCCCCGCGTCGAAGACGGTCAACAAGAACCCCAGCAGGGCCCACCAGCGGCGCATTCAGCTCTGCCTTCAGTTAAGCACTTGCACCGCGTAACGCATGGTCAGGCTGCCGCCTGGACTCATGGTGTTGGTGCCGCCTTGGGCGCAACTCACCGTGACGCCACTGGTTGCAGCGGTGGTCGATCCGGTCATGCCGGTGGACGAGCAACTGACCGCGGGCGTCGACACCAGGTTGGTGTAGTTGGCCGCGGCATCGGCCAAGGACACATTGCTCAGTGCAGACACGCCGTTGTTGGTGGCGGTCACGTCGTAGTAAATGCAGTCGCCTGGGGCAGCGGTCAAGTTGGCGGTGGTCCAGCCGGTGCTGGGGAAGGACGAGGCACAGGTGCCCGTGGATTTCACTTGCTGTTTGACCACGGTCAGAGCGCCCACCACCACGGTGGTGGTGTCAAGCAAGCTGAGCGAGCCACATCCCACCGGTGTGTCTTGCACCGTGTTGCCGGTGCTGTCCACATCCGACACCGTCACCGTGGCGGTCGCGGTTTCTCCGATTTGGGCGGAGCTGGGTGAAATCACCCGCACCACGAACTTGACGTTGGCACCGGCTGCCAAACCGCCGGTTTGCAATTTGCCATCGGTGATTTGGGTGTCGCCCGCGGTGATCGAGCTGCTGTTGTCCACGTCTTTGTAGATGGCCACGGTCCAGCCGCTTTGCGCTTTGGCGCTCTCCAATGTGGCGGTGACTTTGAGGTAGTTGGTGCCACTGTTGCCCGCCCCGCAGCTGGCCACGCCGGTGTTGGTCAGCACGTGGGCATAGTCTGCGCTGCTGCCCTTGGTGGTGTTGTTCATGCCAGGCGCTTGCAAGCTCATGCTGAATTGGCTCGCCGCTGCGATCGACACGTTGTAGTAAATCACGTCGCTGGTGAGGCTGCCAGCCGTGGTGTTGTTGGTACTGGTGCCTTTGAAATACAAGGGCTGCACCACGGTGGGCGAGGTCGGCGGCGTGCTCACGCAAGCGTAAATCACCACCTGTTGTCCACCGGTCACGGCTTTGGAGGTGATGGCTGTGGGTGAGGTGCAGCGGGTATCGCTGAACACCACGGTCCAGCCACTGGGCAAGCTGCCTGGGAAAGCGTTTTGGTTGCTGGCGGCCAGGTTGAAGGTGTTGTTCGCGCTGTCATTGTTTTTCAGGTAGAGCGCGATTTCCACCACCGCGCTGCCAGCCTCGATGGCCGTGGTGGTCACCACAGGCAAGGTCCCTGGGCCCGCGCCAATGTCACCCACGACCGCACCGCCACTGGCCGTGCTGGTCATGTCGAAATAGCCGCCCATCACACGGGTCACGCCAGCGTAGGTGGCATCTTTGGCGGCCGATGCATTCACTGAGGTAGCGGTGGCGGTGGCCTGCAAGTTAGCGGTGGCGTTCACGGCGGTGGTGGACGGGACCAAGATTTGCAATTTCAAGGCCTTGTTGGCACCTGCGGCCATGATGCCGGTATCGACCGTGCCGTCGCTGTTGGTGTCGAGCAATGGCGTCGCCCCATCTGAATGGAACCAATTGAACAAGGTGCCTGCGGGGAAATTGCCAATCGCCACGCTCAAGTTGAAGGTGTCGCTGTCGTTACCAATGTTGGTCACGGTGTGGTCTTGCAACACATAGCTGCCCGCCACGATGGCGGTGTTGGTGAAGCCATCGGCAGAGCTCGCTGGCGTGCCGGCAGTGGTGTCAGCGGTGTTCAGGTTCACGCCACGGGTGGCGGTCACCGTGAACTCGGCGGTGTTGGAGTCACTCAGGGTCGCGGCACTGCACAGCGCGATGGTGGAAGCGGAACACCCGGTGGCAGCGTATTGCACTTTGTCGGTGGTGTCAGCGATGCCCACGGCGGCGGTGTTGCTGACCTGCACCTGGAAACTCAAGGTGCCCATGCTGTTGGCTTGCACCGAGGGAATCACCAGTTTGAGGGTTTTGCTGACGCTGTCGTACTCGAATTCGATGTTCGGCTGGCTGCTGCACACCGAGGTGTCTCCCCCTGCGGCTTCGCTCAAGGCGGTGCCAGACGCACAACTGATCACGGACTTACCGGCTTGGTAAGTCAAGCCGCTGGGCAAGGTATTGGTCAGGTACAGGTTGCCGGTTTGCGCACCCTTATTGGCATAGCTGACCGTGAACGTGGTGTTGGTGGCACGCGGGCCACTGGTGGCCACCGGCCAGGTACCGCTCACGGGCGAGACTTGCGGCGCTTTGATGGACAAGCTCACATCGAACAAGATGCCGGTGGTGAGTGTGATCGTGTCGGTTCGTTGTTCAGAGGCATTGGTGTAAGTGCTGAACAATGCCCCCGCGTTCACCGGAGCGGCGGTGACGGTGGCGGTGTTGCTGCCCCAGTTGCCCGTGGTGGCACTCACCGGGATGGTGTAGGCGACCACGAATTTCATCGACACACCCGACTCCAATTTGAAGGCACTCACCGCACATGCCGTGCCTGCGGTGGCAGAGGTACACAGCGGCACCGAGGAAGCTGGCTTGCCCTCGCCATCGTCCAGGTAGACCTCGATCTTGCTGAAGTCGGGGGTGGTTGCGCTTTCGTTGACGCTGATGGTGAAGTTGTCAGCGCCATTGCCCGTGTTGGTCAACACATAGGGCATGTTGACCGTGCTGCCGGCTGCCCCGTTCTTGCTGGCCGTGGCTTGCGCCAAGGTGTAGGCCCCCACTTGGCTGACCGTGGTGACCACCGGGTTCGAGGTGGTGCGCTGTACTTGGCCCGATCCGTCTTTGTAAGACGCTGAGGCTTGGTTGGTGATGCTCGAGCCAGCAGGGGGTGCCACGGCATGGGCTGGCAGGCTGCTGCACAAGAGCATCGCAAACACTGACAGCATGGTGCAGAGCAAGCCTGACCGGCTCACTCCGCCTTGACGGGGAATGTGATTCAACATGGGGTGACTCCGCGAAAGAAAGGGGTGATGGCTCAGCGCACGACAGCTTTGTCGCTGGCGGCTTGGCTGACGGCGGTGTTGGCGGCTACGCCTGTGGACACGCGGGCGCGGACGGAGACTTCCACCTTGGCGCCAGCGGCGATTTGCCCCAAGTTCCAGCGGACTTGCCGGTAGTCGGCAAGCGACACGGCTTCTTTTTTGCCGCCGGCGGCGTCACGCATCAACGGCTCGCGGGCGAACATGCCGCCTTGGGTGGCCATCTGTGCCGATGGCGCGGGGCGGGCCGATTTGGCTTGGTATTCCAGGCCTTCGGGCAAAGGCAGTTGGGCCTGCATGTCGTTGACCATGCGGCGGCTTTGGTTGGTGTAGACCACGCGGTACTCGATCAAGTCGCCTGGCTTGACCGACTTGGTGGGCTTGAGCACCTCTTTGCCGTTTTCCACCAGCACCAACATCTGCGTCAATTCGGCTTTGACCGCCCGGTCAGCGCTGTCGCCCGCGACAGCGGCATTGCTTGCAGGTGTTGCTTTGTGTTGCGCGTGCAGCAGAGGCTGCCAGGCCAACAGTGACAATCCCAAGACCAGCGGGGTGCATCGGCTGGTCAGCGAAGCAATCAGGGGTGGGCAGGGTGGAAACAGGTTCATAGCATTTCTCACAATTTGGGTTATGAATTTCGTAGAATTTGTTGTTTTCAGTAGCCTATTTAGATTTGTTAAATATCAAACCCGATAAAAATGGGTTGATCACATATTCATAGGTAAATCGAGCGGCAATTCTTTGCCGCAAGCGAGGTTATGCAGGCTTTTTGAGGTTGTTTATTAACCACAGGCCCAGAATCACCTGGGTGACCGTTGTGCGCGCCTGCGCTGGCGACAATGGCGGCATGGGAACCCTTTATTTAGTGCGCCATGGCCAGGCCTCGTTTGGTGCCGACGACTACGACCAACTCTCGCCCCTGGGCCAGCAGCAAAGCCAGCGCTTGGGCGCGTATTTCCGCGAGCGCGGCTTGCAGTTCGAGGCGGTGTTGATGGGCAGCTTGAAGCGGCATCGGCAAACCTGGGAAGGCATTCACCAAGGCTTGGGTGCGCCCGAGGTGTCACCTTCGGTCTGGCCGGGCTTGAACGAGTACGACAGCCATGCGGTGATCCACACCATCCACCCCGAACCCTTGGACAAACCCGACACGCCAGAGCGCTACAAGCACCATTTCGGTTTGCTGCGCAAAGGCCTGCACGCCTGGATGCGTGGGCAAGCGCAACCCCAGGGCATGCCGTCGTTCAGCGACTTTGTGCAAGGCATCCAAGACGCGATGGCGCATGTGCGGACGCAGCACAGCGGTGACGTGTTGATGGTCTCCAGCGGCGGACCGATTTCAACCGCGGTTGGCACCCTGCTGGGGGCGCCGCCCGAGAGCATGGTCGAGATGAACATGCGGATTCGCAACACCGCGGTCAGTGAATTGGTGTTCAACCCCAAGCGCCATTCGCTGGTGAGCTTCAACACCATCAACCACCTGGACGCCGCGGCTTACCGCGACTGGGTGACCTTCACCTAAATGAGCGGCTCGAAGCGGGCGATTTCTTGGATCAGTTTGGCCAGTTGCACGCCCACCGCATGCAACACGGCTTGACCTTTGTCAGCAGTGGCCGCGGCGGCGTTGCCCGCCGCACCCTGGGGGTTGTAGTCTTGCATGTGCCAGCCAAGTTTGGCGGTTTTGCCGTCCCCCAACAGCTCGAACGCCTGGGCGCGTTGCTCGGCGGCTGAGCCAAAAGCTTGCGCCTCAGTCATGCGCACCTTGTGTGGCGCGATGGCCAGCATCAGCGAGGTTTCCATGTCGCCGCCATGCACCCCAAAGCGCTGCTCGTGCGCGTCAAACGCTTGCATCGCTTCGCCCAAAGGCAGTTGGTACCAGTTGCTGCTGAACACGGTCAATCCCGCGTGACCGCGCAACTCACGCGCTGCCACGTCCATCAAACCGACATGGCCACCGTGCGCATTGAACAGCAGCAGTTTTTTCACACCCACGCGTGCCACCGACTCACCCAGGCTGCACCATTGCTCGATCACCGCCGCAGGTGAGTGGCTCAAGGTGCCGTCATAGGCCATGTGCTCACTGCTCAGGCCCACGCTTTGGGTCGGCAAGACCAGCACCTGGTCGGCAGGTTGCAAATGCAACAAAGCAGCCTCGACCATGGCGTTGACCAAATCGGTGTCGACCGACAAGGGCAGGTGCGGGCCGTGTTGCTCGGTCGCGCCCAAGGGCAAGACCGCAACCGCGCTGGACGCGTCGAGTTCGGCGAAATCGGTGGTGTTGCAATCGGCCCAGTGGCGTGGAAAAACCTTCATGCACAGCATCTTAAGCGCTTGGGTAACATGGCCCGCATGTCTGCCCTTCGCCAACGTTTCGCCCGCTTTCTCCAACTCAGCCTGAGCACGCTCGGCTTGAGCCTGACCACCGCCTGGGCGCAAGGCCTGCCCTCGGCCGTGGTCACCACGCCGCAGGTGCGCGCCGAGCTGGTGGCCCACGCGCCACAAGGCGTGCAAGCCGGTCAGCCCCTGATGCTGGGTTTGCTGCTGCAACACCAGCCCGGCTGGCACACCTATTGGCTCAACCCAGGCGACAGCGGCTTGGCCACCCATCTTCAATGGCAACTGCCCCAAGGCTTGGAGGCAGGTCCCACGGTTTGGCCGCGCCCGGGCATGATCCCCGTGGCCAACATGGTCAACCACGGCTTTGAGGGTCAGGTGTTGTTGGGCTCTTCAATCCAGGTCATGCCGTCGGTGGCCAGCGCGTCTGCGCTCGAATTGCGGTTGCAAGCAGAGTGGCTGGTTTGCAAAGAAGAATGCATCCCGCAAAGTGGCCAATTCGTCTTGCAGCTACCCACGCGCAGCAGCACCGCTGCACACGCGGGGCTGTTTGACGCTTTACTGGCGCAACAGCCCCAAAGCTTGCCTGCCCAAACCGCCACGCTCATGCCCACGGCATTGCAGGTGCGCGTCGCAGGCCTGCCCGCTGCGGTGCAAGGCCGCACCCTGAAAGCCTATGCCCAAACGCCCGAGGTGTTGGCCAGCGGCTTGGGTCTGCGGCCGGAGATCGTCTTGGGCGAGTGGCAGGGCGACACCTGGCAGATGAACGCGCCTTGGCATGCGTTTCGCCACAGCGAACCGCGCGAACTCGGCTTGCTGTTGGTCGAAGAAACCAGCGGGCAGGCTTGGCAAGTGGCCCTGACGATCGAAGGTGACTGGGGCACAGTGCAAGCCAGTCAACCGGTGGCGTCTGCCAGCCCCAGCTTGGCTGACAACGTTTCCGCCGCCAGCCCTGTCGCTTTGCTCGGTGCGGTGCTGGGCGCTTTGCTGGGCGGCTTGTTGCTCAATCTCATGCCCTGCGTGTTGCCCGTGTTGGCGATCAAGCTTTTGTCCTTGAGCCAACCCTCGGTCACACCCACCATGCGCCGCGGCATTGGCCTGGCCTACACCGCTGGTGTATTGCTCAGCATGCTGGGCTTGGCGCTCTTGGTCATGGGCATGCGGGCTGCAGGCCAACAACTCGGCTGGGGCTTTCAGCTGCAGTCGCCTGCGGTGGTGATTGTCTTGGCGGTGTTGTTCACCTTGATCGCCTTGAATTTGTTTGGCGTGGCGCATGTGCGCGGTGCCTGGGCCAGTGGTTTGGCTGCCCAACTCGCGCGCCACCCCTTGGCTGATGCGCTGCTCTCAGGCGTGTTGGCGGTGGTGGTGGCCGCGCCCTGCACCGCGCCTTTCATGGGCGCCTCGGTCGGCTTGGCCTTCACCCTGCCGGCCTGGCAAGGCTTGCTGATTTTCATCAGCCTTGGCGCGGGTTTGGCGCTGCCGTTTTTGCTGGCCTGCTGGTGGCCAGCCCTGGCCGAGGCCTTGCCTCGCCCGGGCGCCTGGATGGTGGTGCTGCGCCAAGCGCTGGGCTTTCCGATGCTGGCCACCGTGGTCTGGTTGCTCTGGGTCTTGGGTCAACAAACCAGCATCGATGCCAGCGCGCTGATGCTCGCCGCCTTGGTGTTGTTCGCCGGTTTGGTCTGGGCTTGGGGGCTGGAGAGCCGTGCCCGTGTGTGGACCACCAGCCTGTTTGCACTGGCCCTGGCCTGGTTGTTGTGGGCCTGGGGGCCGGTATTGACGCGGGTCGACATGCCCAGCAGCAACGCGGCGCAGGCAGACAGTTCAGGTTGGCAAGCCTGGTCTTCCGCGCGGGTCGCGCAAGCCCTGCAAAACGGTCAACCGGTGTTCATCGACTTCACCGCCGCCTGGTGCGTGACCTGCCAGGTCAACAAACAAACCACCCTGCGTGACCCACAGGTGTTGCAAGCCTTTGCCGCGAAAAAAGTGCTGTTGCTGCGCGCCGATTGGACCCGCCAAGACCCCGCGATCAGCCAAGCCCTGGCGGCCCTGGGCAGAAGCGGTGTGCCGGTGTATGTGCTTTACGCCCCGGGCAAAGACCCCCAGTTGCTGTCGGAGTTGCTCAGCCCCACGGTCGTGCTCGCGGCCTTGGACCATTTGTGATTCTGGCTCAGGTAAACACCCAAGCCAAACCCCCTGTTTGCCCTGCCACAATAGCGGCATGACGACACCTTTACTCAACGACAGCTTCCTCAAAGCCTGCCTGCGTCAGGCCACCGACCACACCCCCGTTTGGCTGATGCGCCAAGCCGGCCGTTACCTGCCCGAGTACTGCGCCACCCGCGCCAAGGCAGGGAGTTTCATGGGTCTGGCCACCAATGTGAACTACGCCACCGAGGTCACCTTGCAGCCGCTCGAGCGCTATCCGCTGGATGCGGCGATTTTGTTCTCCGACATCCTGACCGTGCCCGACGCCATGGGCCTGGGCCTGTCGTTCGCCCAAGGCGAAGGCCCCAAGTTCGAGAAGGTCGTGCGCGACGAAGCCGCCGTGAATGCGCTGGCCGTGCCCGACATGCACAAGCTGCAATACGTGTTCGATGCGGTCAGCTCAATCCGCCAAGCCCTGAACGGCCGCGTGCCGCTGATTGGTTTCTCTGGCAGCCCCTGGACCCTGGCCTGTTACATGGTCGAAGGTGGCGGCTCGGACGACTACCGTTTGGTCAAAAGCCTGATGTATTCCCGCCCCGACCTGATGCACCGCATCTTGGCGATCAACGCTGACGCGGTGGCCCTGTATTTAAATACCCAAATTGAAGCCGGTGCCCAAGCGGTGATGGTGTTTGACAGCTGGGGCGGTGTGCTGGCCGATGGCGCCTTCCAAGCATTCAGCCTGGCTTACACCCGCCGGGTGCTGGCCCAACTCCAGCGCAGCCATGACGGCGCGGTGATTCCGCGCATCGTGTTCACCAAGGGCGGCGGCCTGTGGCTGCCCGAGATGGCCGAGCTCGA
>CAMDCZ010000031.1 GCA_945890735.1 Bordetella parapertussis
TACCGCGTGACCGCTCATGCCGCCTTGCAAGCCGGGCTGGCGTTGGAACCCACCCACGAAACCGCCATCGCCGAGCTGGCCAGGCAGCTGCCGGTGTCGTTTGTAGGTGAGCAAGTGCTTCTGTCTGGCGTCAATGTGGGAGAGGCCATCCGCACCGAAGAGGCGGGCATGAACGCCTCCAAAGTCTCGGTGCTGCCCCAGGTGCGCCAGGCCTTGGTGGATCTGCAACACCGCTTTGCCCGGCTGCCAGGCCTGGTGGCTGACGGGCGAGACATGGGCACGGTGATCTTTCCGGATGCGCCTTTGAAGGTGTTTTTGACCGCCACCGCAGAAAAAAGAGCCGAGAGAAGGCACAAGCAACTGATTTCAAAGGGTTTTTCCACTACAATCTCGGCTCTTCGCGCAGACTTGGAAGCGCGTGACGCCCGCGACACACAGCGAAGCGTCGCACCTCTCAAGCCCGCACAAGATGCCCTGCAACTGGACAACTCCCTGCTCTCCATCGAAGACTCGGTGGCGCAAGTGTTGAGCTGGTGGCAAGGCAAACAGGTGTTTGGCCCCGGCCGCACCTGAACCGGCTCCTCACCATCCCTCTCGCGCTGCATGCGCACCGGTGGTGAGGTTGTATCAACTCACCGCGGTCACCCCGCCACCAAAGTCGATCAAGCTGTTTTCCTGTTGCACTGCGCAGCATGCCGCTTGGCCGACGACATTAGGAAATTGAATGTCTGAATCATTTGCAGCCCTGTTTGAAGAGTCCCTGAAACGCTCCGAGATGCGCACCGGTGAAGTCATCACCGCTGAAGTCATCCGTGTCGAGCACAACCACGTCGTGGTCAACGCGGGGCTGAAATCAGAGGCCTACGTGCCTATCGAAGAATTCAAAAACGACCTGGGCGAAATCGAAGTCCAAGCCGGTGACTTCGTGTCAGTGGCGATCAGCTCGGTCGAAAACGGCTACGGCGACACCATCCTCAGCCGCGACACCGCCAAGCGTTTGGCCTCATGGATGAGCCTGGAAAAAGCCCTGGAGTCCGGCGAATTTGTCACGGGCACCACCAGCGGCAAAGTCAAAGGCGGCCTGACCGTGTTGGTCAACGGCATCCGCGCTTTCTTACCCGGTTCGCTCATCGACACCCGCCCCATCAAAGACTTGTCTCCCTTTGAGAACAAGACCATGGAATTCAAGGTCATCAAGCTCGACCGCAAGCGCAACAACGTCGTGTTGTCTCGCCGCGCCGTGATTGAAGCCTCCATGGGCGAAGAACGCGCCAAGCTGATGGAAAACCTGAAAGAAGGCTCCATCGTTCACGGCGTCGTCAAAAACATCACCGAGTACGGCGCGTTTGTCGACTTGGGCGGCATCGACGGCCTGTTGCACATCACCGACATGGCCTGGCGCCGTGTGCGTCACCCCTCCGAGGTGGTGGTCGCTGGTCAAGAAATCACCGCCAAGATCCTCAAGTTCGACACCGAGAAAAACCGCGTGTCTTTGGGCTTGAAACAAATGGGCGACGACCCTTGGATGGGCGTGAACCGTCGCTACCCCCAAGGCACCCGCATGCACGGCAAGGTCACCAACATCGCCGATTACGGCGCGTTTGTCGAGCTCGAACCCGGCATCGAAGGCTTGGTGCACGTGTCTGAAATGGACTGGACCAACAAAAACGTGGCCCCTTCCAAAATCGTGGCGCTGGGTGACGAAGTTGAAGTCATGGTCCTCGAGATCGACGAAGACAAGCGCCGCATTTCTTTGGGCATGAAGCAGTGCAAAGCCAACCCTTGGCAAGAGTTCGCCTCCGCCACCAAACGCGGCGACCGCGTCAAAGGCCCGATCAA
The DNA here is from genome assembly GCA_945890735.1 of Bordetella parapertussis. Classification (GTDB taxonomy): domain Bacteria; phylum Pseudomonadota; class Gammaproteobacteria; order Burkholderiales; family Burkholderiaceae_C; genus Limnohabitans. Next base: position 1,840 of record CAMDCZ010000031.1, read on the forward strand.
ATCCATCACCGACTTCGGCGTGTTCGTTGGCTTGGCCGCTGGCATCGACGGCTTGGTGCACTTGTCTGACCTGTCTTGGAACGAAACCGGCGAAGCCGCCGTGCGCAACTTCAAGAAAGGCCAAGAAGTTGAAGCCTTGGTCTTGGCAGTCGACGTCGAGCGCGAGCGCATCTCCTTGGGCATCAAACAACTCGACTCCGACCCGTTCACCAACTTCGTGTCGGTCAATGACAAAGGTCAAATCGTCACCGGTACCGTGAAAACCGTGGATGCCAAAGGCGCTGAGATCGACCTGGGCGAAGAGATCATCGGTTACTTGCGCGCTTCTGAAATCTCCCGCGACCGCGTGGAAGATGCCAGCCAGGTGCTCAAAGTCGGCGACGAAGTCACGGCTGTGGTGGTCAATGTGGACCGCAAAACACGCAACATCCAGTTGTCGATCAAAGCGAAAGACCAAGCGGACCAGCAAGAAGCCATGCAAACCCTGAGCCAAAACTCAGGCAATGCCGGCACCACCAGCCTGGGTGCCCTGTTGCGTGCCAAGTTGGACAACACAGAGAAGTAAGCTTCACCCATGACCCGAAGTGATTTGGTTGAAGAGCTGGCAGCCCGCTTTCCGCAGCTGACCCACCGGGACGCCGAATTTGCCGTCAAAGCATTGCTTGACGCCATGAGCGACGCCCTGGTCAAGGGTCACCGCATCGAATTGCGCGGCTTTGGCAGCTTCTCGGTGAACCGTCGCCCGCCTCGCATGGGACGCAACCCGCGTTCCGGCGAAAGCGTGGCGATTCCCGAAAAGCGTGTGCCCCATTTCAAACAAGGCAAGGCGCTGCGCGAAGCAGTGGAAGTACGCACCAAAGAGCTGCTGCAAAGCGACGCGCCCAAGCCCTAGAATTTCACCCACACTGGGAACTCAAGTTGACACAACTCTTCAGGCTGCTTCAGTGGATACTGAAAGCAGCCATTTTTTTGATCCTGCTGGCCTTCGCTTTGAACAACAAAGAGGAGGTGGCGGTGCATTTCTTTTGGGGCTTGGAGTGGCGCGCCCCGATGGTGCTGGTCTTGCTCTGTGTCTTTGCGCTGGGCGTGACCGTGGGTGTGGTCGGCATGGTGCCGCGCTGGTGGCGACAACGCCGCTTGGCCAAGCAAGCGCTGGTCACGCCGCCCGGACCCGCGCCTGCGGCCGTGGCACCCGACCTGCCTTACACCCCATGAGCAAGGCGGACTGATGGAATTTCAAGTGGGTTGGATTTTTGTCGGCTTGCCCCTGGTGTTTGTGCTGGGCTGGCTGGCCTCTCGCTTCGATTTGCGCCAGCTGCGCCTGGAAAACCGCAGCAACCCCAAAGCCTATTTCCAAGGCTTGAACCACCTGCTCAACGAGCAACAAGACCAAGCGATTGACGCCTTCATCGAAGCGGTACAACGCGACCCCGACACCACCGAGCTGCATTTCGCCTTGGGTAATTTGTTTCGCCGCCGCGGCGAGTTCGAGCGGGCCGTGCGGGTGCACCAACACCTGTTGGCACGCGCCGACCTCAGCAGCAGCGACCGCGAACGCGCCCAGTACGACCTGGCCATGGACTTCGTTAAAGCTGGCATCCTCGACCGCGCCGAAGCCGCCTTGCAACCGGTGTTGCAGTCGAGCCTCGCCCCACAGGCCTTGCTGGCCCTGCTCACGATTTACGAACGCACCCGCGACTGGCGGCAAGCCGCGGACATTTCCTTGCGGCTTGACCAGTCCGGACAAGGCCAGTTTGGGGTGCGCCGCGCCCATTACCTGTGCGAACTCGCCGCTGAGAGCCGCGATCCCTTGCAAGCCCAACAACTGCTGGAAGAAGCCGTGCAAACCGCGCCGCACAGCGCCCGTCCGCGCATCGCGCTGGCCGATGTGCTGAGCCTGCAAGGCCAGACCCAAGCCGCCTGCGACCGTTTGCAAGCCCTGGCCCATGACATCCCGTCCGCCATGCCCTTGGTGGCTGGCAAACTCGCTGCTTTGGCACCCCAGGTGCAACGGCAAGTCGGCGTGCTCACCCTGCTGCAAGACAGCTACCACCAGTTGCAAAACCTGGACGTGCTCGATGCCATCATCGCCTTGCAAAAAACCATGGGCCAAGACCTGGGCCGTGAGTTGTACGCCCAACACCTCTTGAAACACCCTTCCCTGATCGCTGCCACCCAATGGCTGGCAGGTGAACACCTCAACCCCTCGCAGCAACCGCAGGTGCAACGCGCCTTGGAGCAAGCCGCCAAACCTCTGCGCCGCTACCGTTGCGCGGCCTGCGGTTTCGAGGCTTTGCAACATTTCTGGCAATGCCCTGGCTGCCAGGCCTGGGACAGCTACCCAGCCCGCCGCATCGAAGAACTTTAAGCAGACCCCCATGACCCTGCCCACGCTTGCCCAACTCCAACAGACCCAATTGCTGATCGTCGGTGACGTGATGCTCGACCGCTATTGGTATGGCGCGGTCGACCGCATCAGCCCCGAAGCCCCGGTGCCGGTGGTGCGCGTCACCCGCGAAGAAGAGCGTTTGGGCGGCAGCGCCAACGTGGCGTTCAATGTGGTTACCTTGGGCGCGAAAGCCAGCTTGGTGAGCGTTTTGGGCGACGACGACAACGGCGTGCGCCTGAGTCGCTTGGTGGAAAAGTCTGGCATCCAGGCGCATTGGGGGCGCGACGCGCAACTCCAAACCACGGTCAAGCTGCGCATCATCGGTCGCCAGCAGCAACTCTTGCGAGTCGACTTTGAGAACCAACCCCAGTCCGAGGTGTTGGCCTCGCAAACCCAGTTGTTCCAGCAGTTGCTGGGCAGTCACCAAGCCGTGCTGTTCTCGGATTACGGCAAGGGCGGCCTGACCCATGTCGCAGACATGGTCGCCAGCGCCCGCTTGTCGGGTCTGCCAGTGTTGATCGACCCCAAAGGCAGCGACTACTCGCGCTACGCGGGTGCCACGGTCATCACGCCCAACCGCGCTGAATTGCAACAAGTCATTGGCCACTGGCGCGACGAAAACCACTTGCTCGAGATGGCCCAACAGTTGCGCGAACAAATGCGCCTGGACGCTTTGCTGCTCACCCGCAGCGAAGAAGGCATGAGCTTGTTTGATGCCGATGGCGCACTGCATGTGCCTGCGCAAGCGCGTGAGGTGTTTGACGTGACTGGCGCGGGCGACACCGTGATCGCCACCTTGGCGAGTTTGATCGGCAGTGGCATGCCTTTGCGCCAAGCCCTGCCTTGGGCCAACAAGGCCGGTGGTGTGGTGGTGGGTAAATTTGGCACCGCAGGTGTGTCTTACCAGGAGTTGTCCGCATGAAGATCGTGGTCACCGGCGCGGCCGGTTTCATTGGCAGCAACATCGTGCGTGGTTTGAATGCACGCGGCATCAGCGAGATCATTGCGGTGGACGATTTGCGCGAGGGCGACAAGTTCCGCAACCTGGCCGACCTGCAGATCGCCGACTATGTGGACCACACGGTGTTCTATGAGCGGTTTGCCAACGGTGCCTACGGGCCAGTCGAAGCGGTGTTCCACGAAGGCGCTTGTAGCGACACCATGGAGACCGATGGCCGCTACATGATGGACAACAACTATGGCGTTTCATGCCAGCTGTGGACGGCTTGCCAGGCGCAGGGCACGCGCTTGCTTTATGCGTCTTCAGCCGCCACCTATGGCGGCTCGAGCAGCTTTGTGGAAACGCCCGAATTTGAACAACCCCTCAACGTCTACGGCTACTCCAAGCTGCTGTTTGACCAGCGCCTGCGCCGTGAAATGGGCGAGGATTTCCAGCGCAACCAAGCGCAGGTGGTGGGGTTTCGCTACTTCAATGTCTATGGCCCTCGCGAGCAGCACAAAGGTCGCATGGCCAGCGTGGCGTTTCACCAATACCACCAGTTCACGCAGGACGGCCATGTCAAGTTGTTTGGTGAATACGGTGGCTATGCGGCGGGCGAGCAAGCGCGCGACTTTGTCTTCATCGACGACGTGGTGGCGGTCAACCTGTGGTTTTTCGATCACCCCCAGCAAAGCGGTTTGTTCAACCTCGGCACTGGTCGCGCTCAGCCGTTCAACGACGTGGCTTTGGCGGTGGTGAATGCAGCCAAAGCAGCGCAGGGCGGCCAAGCCTTGACATTGGCAGAAGCGGTGGCGCAACAACTCATCCGCTACATCCCTTTCCCAGACGCTTTGCGTGGCAAGTACCAGTGCTACACCCAGGCCGATCTGAAGGCCTTGCGCGCCAGCGGCTGCGACCATGTGTTTGCCGATGTGCACTCGGGCGTTGGCAGCTACATGCAGTGGCTGGCCAAGGCTTGACTCACTGTTTATGAAAGTGCAACTCACACACAGCTGGATGGCCTGCCATTGAAATCTGGGTTTTCCCAGGAGCTTTCATGCGCATGGCACTTTGTTTGTTCACCCTGTGTTTCAGCGGCCCTATCGCAGCGCTGGAAATCAACCAAGCCACCGAGGCCGAGCTCGACAACCTGCGCGGTTTGGGCCCGGCTTTCACCCGCCGGGTCATTGCCGCCCGGGCAGAGCAAGCCTTTGCCGACTGGCCCGACCTGATGCGCCGGGTCAAGGGCATGGGCAAAGCCACCGCCCAAAAACTGTCCGAGCAAGGTTTGACCGTGCAAGGTCAGGCATTTTTGCCCAAGCTCGCCCCCTGAGCCTGGGACTGCCTTAAGCTGATACCTTGTTTGACTGACCCTTGCACATGAACGCTCCACGCCCCCCCGGTTTCATGGTGTTGCACAGCAACCGCATGGAAGGTCTGCGCGACCTGCTGGTGCAGTACGTCAAAGACGATCCCCTTCCTCCTTTGGCGGCCGAAACCATCTTGGTGCAAAGCAATGGCATGAAGCACTGGCTCACCTTGGCGCTGGCCGACGACCAAGCGCTGGGCATTTGCGCTGCCACCGAACTGGTCTTGCCCTCTGCCCAGCTCTGGCAAATCTACCGATCGGTTTTGGGTGCAGACAAACTGCCTGCCCGCATGCCTTTGGACAAGTCGCCCTTGGTGTGGCGCATCCTTCGGCGCTTGCCCGACTGGCTGACAGACCCGCGCTTCGCCCCGTTGGCGCATTACCTGGGTGACGACACCCAAGGCACCCGGGCCTATGGCCTGGCGCAACAACTCGCCGACGTGCTCGACGGCTACCAAAACTACCGTGCCGATTGGCTCGAACACTGGGCCAAAGGCCAAGACCAACTGCATGGCGGCCATGCCCTGCCCCCCGAACACGCCTGGCAAGCCGCGATGTGGCGCGACCTCTTGGGCGATTTGCAAACCTCAGCCCATGGTTTGTCTGGCTTCCAAGCCCGCTCGGATGTGCACAAAGCGTTCATGCACGCTTTGTCTCAACACCCTGCCGGTTCCCCTTTGTTCGGTTTGCCCGCGCGTCTGTTGGTGTTTGGCATCACGGCGTTGCCAATGCAAACCTTGGAGGCGCTGGTCGCACTCGGCCGCTTCATCCCTGTGTTGATGTTTGTGCACAACCCCAGCCAAGAACACTGGGGACACCTGACCGAGAACCCTGTTGCCGAAGGTCACCCGTTGTTGGCTGCCTGGGGCAAACATGGGCGCGATTACCTGCATGCCATCGACGGGTTCGAGGCGGCTGACCCGTCTGCACCGCCATTCACGCGGGTCGACGCCTTCATCGACCCTGCCAAAGAGGCCCAAGACCAGGAGCGCCAGCCCAGCGCGCTCGAACAACTGCAATCGGCCGTGCTGCACTTGCACGCGCCTGCACCCCTGACCCCTGCTGGCCAAGCGCTGCGCACGCCAGCAGACCACAGTCTGCGTTTTGCCCAGGCGCATTCGGCGCAGCGCGAGGTCGAGGTGTTGCACGACCTGCTCTTGGCTTGGCTGGACGAAGACCCCAGCCTGCAACCGCGCGACATCATGGTGATGGTGCCCGACATGGCAAAGTTCGCACCGCACATCCACGCGGTGTTTGGGCGCTTTGCCTCGCAGGCCGGGTATTCGCCCCACAGCCGCCACCTGCCCTACTCGGTCGCAGACACCACCGCCCACCTCGAACCCCTGGTGCAGGCTTTGCAAACCTTGTTGCAACTGCCTCAACAGCGCTGGGGGTTGAACGAATGGCTGGCCCTGTTCCAGGTGCAAGAAGTGCGTGCGCGCTATGGCTTGGACTTGACCGATGTGCAAAACCTCCACACCCTGCTCGAACAAGCCGGTGTTCGTTGGGGCTTGGACGCGCTCCACCGACAAGCCTGGGGCATGGACCACACCTTGCCCGACAGCGACCAAAACAGCTGGCACTTTGGCTTACAGCGACTGCTGCTGGGCTACGCAAGCGGCAGCGCAGATGCAGCCCAACAGCCTTGGCAAGACCACCTGGCGCAACCCGGGGTGCAAGGCCTGGACGCCAACGTGTTGTCTGGCTTGCTCCAATGGCTGGGTGACATCCAGCTCAGCCTGCAGTGGCTGCAACAAGACCACACACCCAGCGCCTGGGTGCGCTTGATGAACGATTTGGTGCGGCGGTTTTTCAAGACCGAAGAGGAAACCAGCCAACGCCTGCTCGAGCGGGTGATGGCGCCCTTGGAAGACTGGCTGGCTGACACCGCTTTGGCGCAGTTTGACCAACCCCTGCCGTTGTCGGTGTTGCGCAACCACTGGATGGCCCACATCGACACCGGTGGTTTGCAACAACGTTTCATGGGCGGCGGGGTGCAGTTCGCCACCTTGATGCCCATGCGTGCCATTCCTTTCAAGCGAGTGTGTTTGCTTGGCATGAACGATGGCGACTACCCGCGTGCACCCGCCCCACGTGACTTCGACCTGATGAGCCACCCAAAGCTTGGCCGCGCGGGCGACCGTGCCCGCCGCGAAGACGACCGCTATTTGTTTTTAGAGGCCTTGTTGTCCGCCAGACAAGGGCTTTACATCTCTTGGCAAGGCAGGCGCGCCAGCGACCATGCAGAACTCCCGCCTTCGGTCTTGGTGGCCCAGTTGCTCGACCATTTGCGGCAATGCCACACACCGGCATCCGGCGATGGCAGCCAGGCATTTCCCACGCCCTTGCAACCCTTGCAGCCGTTCTCCTCGAGATACTTCAGCCAAGGCAGCGGCTTTGTCACCTTCGCCCAAGATTGGGACGCGGCACATCAACCCCTGTCAACATCCCTGCCGGCCGTCGCGGCTGCCTGCCCACCCACGGCCCTGACCGAGCAAGACTTGCATCGCCTGCTTCGCCAACCGGTGGATGTGTATTTCGCCGACCACCTGCAGGTGAAGTTGGATGAACCCCTGGCACTGGGCAGCGAAGACGAGCCGTTCGAGCCACAAGGCTTGGAAGCCTTTGTGTTGAAAGACGAGGTGCTCAACCACCCCGACCCCCTGGCAGCACTGCATCGCTTGCGCTGGCAGGGCCAGCTGGCTTTGGGTGGTTTTGGCCAGACCCAGCAAAGCGACTGGCTGGCTTTGCGTGAACAGATTCACCAACGGCTCTCAGGCTACCTGCACGACACCGACCAGGCCCTGCCGGAGCAGGTGCATGTTGTTCCTGTGCCCCTGGACATGCGGCTGCGCTTTGGCGGCGACTTGAGCACCTGGCGCTTGAAAGCCAATGGCAGTGCGCTGCACATCGAGCTGCGCCCAGCCAAGCTGATGAACGGCAAAGCACCACGTCTTCACACCTTGACGCGCCTGTGGGTGGGTCACCTGAGCGCGAATGCCGCCGGCTTGTCGACCACCAGCCTGCAAAGCGGTGAAGACGGTTTGCTGGTGTTGAATGCCCTGGCGCCCGAGGATGCACAGCGCTTGCTGATCGACTTGGCCGAGGCCTACCTGCAAGCCTGGCATGCCCCGTTGCCCCTGGCTTGCAAAACTGCCTGCGCTTGGCTCGCTGCGCTGCATTGGCCACCGCACCAAGCCGAGAAAAACAAAGCCCTGCACAAAGCTCGCTTGGCTTTTGAGGGCGGACATTTCGCGGGCGAGGTCAGCACCTCAGCGCATTTGCAGCGTGCATTCGAGCGTTTCGAGGACCTGCAAGCCCACTTGCCCGACTGGGCCGAGCGTGTCTATGGTCCCATGGCAGCGGCTTGCAACGTGGCGGTGAGCGCTGGCCCCTCTGAGGAGGACGCATGAACAGCTTGAACCTGCACACCCTTCCGCTGCGTGGCCGACAAGTCATCGAAGCCAGCGCAGGCACCGGCAAAACCTGGACCTTGGCCGCCCTTTACTTGCGCTTGGTTTTAGCCCATGGTCGCAAGGGCATGCCCCCCTTGTTGCCGTCGCAGATTTTGGTGATGACCTTCACCGAGGCTGCCACCGCCGAATTGCGAGAGCGGGTGCGCGACCGCTTGCACCAAGCCGCGGTCTGGTTTGATGCCAAGGTCGCTGGGGTCGCACCGGCCGATCCGTTGCTCGACCCATTGGCACTGGATGCGGACATGGCCGATTGGCCGCGCTGCGCGGCGCAACTTCACCATGCCGCGCAAAGCATGGATGACGCGGCGATTTTCACGATCCACGGCTGGAGCCGACGCATGCTCAGCAGCTTTGCGTTGCACAGCCGCGACCTGTTTGAGCAAACCCATTTGGATAACCCCACGGCATTGCTGCGGCAGCTGGCCAGCGACCATTGGCGACATTGGTACTACCCGCTGCCTCTGGCCGCACAACAGGCCTTGGTGAGCCAAGTTTGCGCATCACCTGAGGCCATGCTGGTGCTGATCCAGGCACGCTGGAAGGACATGGACCGTTCCCCCCGCCGACCCATGGCGGTTGACGCTGCGCAGACATCCGACGCACAGCCGTCTCAGCCAGCAAGCCATGATCTGCCCCCACTGCCTGCACAGACCTTGGCGCCCTTTGTGGTTTGGCAAACCGAACACGATGCGCTCGAAGCACAGGCCCGGGCAAACTGGTTGCCTGAACTGGCCCAGACACTCTTGAGCGCGCAAGCAGCGCGTTTGATTCGCGGACAAGGCATCACCGGGCCGCACTTCCAAAAATGGGTCCATTCCCTCCAAGCCTGGGCCGAGCAAGGCGCGTCGATCGATGACAAAACCTTGTTTCGCTTCACCGTGAGCAACCTGCAGTCCAAAGGCTGGGAACAGGCGCAACAGTACCCGCTGTTCACCAGCCTGGAGCAGTTGGCTGCCCATCAATCCGCCCAACCCCCCTGCAAAGAACCCCTGCTTGACCATGCAGCGTTGGCCTTGCGCCAGCGCTACGACCATGCCAAGCAGCAGCAAGCGGTGTTTGATTTCCAGGACTTGCTGCAACGCCTGCACCATGCGTTGCATGCCGACCAAGGCGAGATGGCCGCCGCCGTGCGCGCCCAATACCCCGTGGCCTTGGTCGATGAGTTTCAAGACACCGACCCTTGGCAGTACCAAAGCCTGGACCGTATTTACCGCGAGCAAGACACCGACCATCGCCATGCCTTGGTGATGATCGGCGACCCCAAGCAAGCCATCTACAGCTTTCGGGGAGCTGACCTCAACACGTATTTGCAAGCCCGGCAGGCGGCATTGAAGCTCGACCCCAACGCCGTCCACAGCCTGTCGCACAACCACCGATCCACCGCAGGTTTGGTGCGGGCGGTCAACCATGTGTTCACCCACGCCCAAACCGACAACCCGTTTCACCAAGCCAACCGCCCTGCTGACCAGCAAGTGCTGTTTGTGCAGGTGGAAAGCGCCAGCCTGACCAAGCCTTTGACCACCCCTGCTGGGCAAGCCACCCAAGCCCTCACGGTTTGGTACCAGGCACCACCCCCAGACAAGGCCACCTACACCGCTGACGAACACCTGCATGGCATGGCCCATGGGTTTGCCTCGCAAATGGTGCACTTGCTGCAAGCGCACACGACGCTGCACCCAGGCCAGATGGCCGTGTTGGTGCGAGGCAAAGCCCAAGCCAAAGCCATGCAAAACGCCTTGCAGCAACGCGGCCTGGCCAGTGTGTATCTGTCTGACCACGCCAACGTCTACCAAAGCCCAGAGGCGCTGGACCTGTGGCGGGTCTTGCGGGCGATTGCCACGCCTAGGCAAACCGCTTGGTTGCGCAGTGCCTTGGCCTGCCGGGTCTGGGGCTTGCGCATCGACGAGTTACAAGCCTGCTTGCAAGACGACGCCCAAGCCGATGCCTTGGCCGAGTCTTGCCAGCGTTGGCTGAAGCAATGGCAAGCCCAAGGCGTCTTGCCCATGCTTTACAGCTGGCTGCACGAGCAACAGATTTCTGCCCGCTTGTTGGCCTTGCCATCGGGTGAGCGGCAACTCACCAACCTCCTGCACCTGGGCGAACTGTTGCAAGACGCCTCGCAAAGCCTGCAAGGCCCGCAGGCCTTGTTGCAGCACCTGGCCGACCAGATCCACCACAGCAGTGACATCCCCGAGGCGCAAAAAATGCGGCTCGAAACCGACGCTGCTTGTGTGCAAATCGTGACCTATCACAAGAGCAAGGGCTTGGAGTACCCGCTGGTGTTTGTGCCCTTTCTGGGCAGCTTCACCACCGGCAAAACCGCGGCCAACAAACCGCCCTCCGAGGACGATGAGGCACCCGACATCACCGAGTCATCGGTAGAAGAAGACATGCGTTTGTTGTATGTGGCCCTGACCCGCGCCAAGCGCGGTTTGTGGTTGGGCATGGCACCCACCGCCAAGAGCTTGGCAGTCAGCACCAAACCGATCAAACGCAGCGCGGTGTCCCAGTTGTTGCAGCGGCAAAGCCACAACGACTTGCCCACCCAACTGCATGCCTTGTGGGGGAGTTGTCCCGACATCGCTGTCCTGGAATTGCCGCCTCCGGATCGGCAGGTTTACCAAGCCCCTGCCAGCCCAGTCAGTCGCCAAGCCGCGCTGCTGCCCCTTCGTTCCGGCCATGCCCGCTGGTGGACCGCCAGTTTCAGCAGCCTCACGCGTGGCTTGGAGGCAGGCACCGATCGCGAAGAAGCCTTCAGCGATGCCCAAACCGATGCCGTCGAGCGCGACCCCAGCACGCCCCAGGCGGATACCCATCCCTGGCAAGCTTTTCCTGCGGGTGCCCGCTACGGCACCCTGCTGCACGACCTGCTGGAGTGGCAAGCCGAGCAAGGCTGGCCGTTGGTGCAAGACGCCGCGCCTGCTTGGCAAAACCTGGCCTGGCAGCAGCTCTTGCAAGGCAAGGCCGATTGGCTGCAACTCACACCCGCTGAGCAAGCCAGTCTCACGCCTTGGTTGCAAGCCATCTTGCGCACACCCTTGCCACTCGCCACAGACGCTGACGAGACCCCCCAAAAAGCGCTTGCAAGCCACACCATCGCTTCACCCTTGGTGCTGTCCCAAGTGCAGTCGTCTCACCGTTGGGCTGAAATGGCCTTCCACTTGCCCGCAGGCCAGGTAGCCAGCAGCCAGCTCGACGCCTTGATCCAGCAACATGTGTTCCCAGGCCATGCCCGGCCTGCCTTGCAGGCCACCATGATGCAAGGCATGCTCACCGGCGCCATGGACTTGGTGGTGCAGCACGATGGCCGCTATTGGGTGCTCGATCACAAGTCCAACAAATTGCCCAATTACGCGGCACCCAGTCTGCGTGCTGCGGTGCTCGACAAACGCTACGAGGTGCAATACGTGCTCTACACCTTGGCCCTGCACCGCTTGCTCAAGCAACGCTTGCGCGGCTATGACTACGCGCGGCACATGGGCGGTGCGGTCTATTTGTTTTTGCGTGGTGTGGATGGTGACAACGCCGGCGTGCATGCCATGCGTCCCCCCTTCGCGTTGATCGACCAACTCGACCAACTCTTTGCCAAGGTGCCCGCATGAGTCTGCGCCCATTGCTCACCTCGCTCTGGCCTGGCAAAACCGCCACCCCGCTCAATGGCCTGGACCTGGCTTTTGCACGCATGCTCCAAGGCTTGCAACCCAGCAGCGACGAACGCCACCTGTGGCTCGCCGCCTTGGTCAGTCACCAATGGGGGCGAGGCCATGCCTGCCTGGACCTGCAAGCCTGGCCTGCAGACGCTGCCGAGCTCTTGGCCTGGCCGACCACAGCGCTGCAAACCCTCCCCAACGAACTGCAGCAGGCCTTGCCCAGCCTGCCCTGGGCCAAGGGAGCGCATTCGCCTTTGGTGCTGCATGGGCATCGCCTGTATTTGCGCCGCGCATGGGATGCTGAACAAACCATCCACCAGCGCCTCATGGCATTGCAACAACAATCGCTGCCTGTGCCCCCCGATTGGCGGCAACACCTGGACGCTTTGTTCGAGCCCGACCCCAACGACATGCAGCGCGCGGCCTGCGCCCATGCGGTGTCAAACCCGGTCACCTTGATCACCGGCGGCCCCGGCACCGGCAAAACCACCACCGTGGTCAAACTTTTGCGCTTGCTGCAAGCCACCTCGCATGCCCCCTTGCGGATCTTGATGGCGGCCCCCACAGGCAAAGCCGCCGCCCGCTTGGGCCAAGCCATGAACCAAGCCCGCAGCAGCTTGCCCACCGAGCAAGCCGCTGCCTTGCCCACCGCCGCCCATACCCTGCACCAATGCCTGCAAACCCAACGAGACACCAGCCCGGTGTTGGACGCGGATGTGGTGGTGGTTGACGAAGCTTCGATGATCGATCTGGAGATGATGGCCCGCTTGCTCAAAGCCGTGCCTGCGCAAGCCCGCTTGGTGCTGCTGGGTGACAAGGACCAACTGGCCTCGGTCGAAGCCGGCGCGGTGATGGCACAACTGTGCCAAGCCCCTTGGATGGCCCAGCACACCACGGCACTGGTGAAAAGCCACCGTTTCGATGCCGAGCAAGGCATCGGCCCCTGGGCACGCGCAGCCAATGCCGGTGACAGCCCCGCCTTGACCGCCCTCTGGGCGCAAGCCCCAGAGGCTTGCTTCAGTGACCGTGCAGCGGTGAGCCGCATCAGCCGTCCCCACAGCCAAGATGCACAAACCTTGCAACGCCTGCGGCAAGCCTGGGCGCCTTGGCTGCATCGCCTCGAGCCGCACCTGTCGGGCCAGCCCTGTGATGACCAGCAAGCCCTGGACCTGCTGTCGGGCTTTGCGCAAGTGGGCGTGTTGTGCGCCATGCGGGAAGGCCCTTGGGGTGTGAACGCGTTCAACACCCAATTGCAACGCGCCTTGGGTTTGGCGGATGCGCCATGGTTTGTTGGCCGCCCGGTCATGGCGCGGCGAAACGACTACGCGCTGGGACTGATGAATGGTGACACCGGCCTGTGCTTGCCGCGCATGGTTCATGGCGAATCTCGCTTGCGTGTGGCGTTTGCCGATGGGCAAGGCGGCGTTCGCTGGCGGGTACCCAGCCGTTTGGCTGAGCTGGACACCGCGTTTGCCATGACGGTGCACCAATCACAAGGCTCCGAGTTTGCGCAGGTGCTGCTGGTGCTGCCTGACCAAGCTGCCCCTTTGCTGACCCGTGAATTGGTCTATACCGGCATGACCCGAGCGCGCCAACAACTGTGCATTTGGGCGCCCGAGCCCAGCTTGTTGGTCACGGCCTGTGAACGCACCGTGCGCCGCAGTGGGGGTTTGGCGTCCCTTTGAAGCCCCCGATCATCGGTGGCAAAATATTGGCATGACCCTTTTTCGCAGTCTCCATTGGATCTTGCCCTTGTGCTTGCTCAGCCAGGTGGGTTCTGTTTGGGCCGACTGGGAACAGGTCGATGAAAACCACCTGGCCGTGATTTACATCGATCCCGACAAAATCCGCGCCAGCAGTGTCTACCCCCAAGCTTGGCATTTGTTTGACTTGTTTGACAAAACCAAGGCGGGCGTCAAGTCGCGCTTGGTTCTGATGGAATACGACTGCCACGATGCGCGCCGTCGCTCATTGGCCTTTGCCTCCAAATCCGACGCCATGGGCGAAGGCAAAACCTTGTTCACCAGCACCCAAGCCACGAATTGGAAACCGGTGGCAGGCGACACCGTGGGCGAAAAAGTCATTGACATGCTGTGTGGCCAAAGTGGTCGCAGGAAAAGCCACAGCAAAACCAGTTCTGCGCCCGCCGCCGCCAGCCAATGAAATCCAGAGGACAGCCATGCAAGTGACCAAACACACAGACAGCTTTGCCACCGCACCACAGCTTGCACCCGAGCACATGGCCGCGATTGCCGCCCACGGCTTCACCACCGTGATCAACAACCGTCCTGACATGGAAGGTGGCCCAGACCAACCCACCTCTGCCCAAATGCAAACCGCTGCAGAAGCGGCGGGAATGAGCTACCACTACCTGCCTGTGGTGAGTGGCGCGATCACACCCGAGCAGGTCACACAAATGGCTTCTTTGGTGGAAGCTGCAAATGGACCGGTATTGGCGTTTTGCCGCAGTGGTGCGCGTTCAACCCAGCTGTGGTCTTTGGGTCTGCCTTAAAACGGCTGGTTTTTCACGCAGGCTGCGGCCTGGCGGATGCCGATCAAACTTTGGCGCTGAGTTTGCGTGAATTGATCGGGTCGCGAAACACCAAGGGTTGCACCTTCACTCGTTGTGCATCTGGCACTTGCGCATAAGCCACCGCCTCCAGCACCACGTGGTGGTGCGCAGACTTGTCACACACCGGATCGGCATTGGCCGCATCACCCGTGAGCATCAAGGCCTGGCAGCGGCAACCACCCAGGTCTTTTTCTTTTTCATCGCATGTCCGGCAGGGGTCCTTCATCCAAGCGTCACCCCGGTAATGGTTGAACGCATGGGCGTCGTACCAAATCTCTTTGACCGGCATGGTCTTCACGTTGGGGAAATCCAAGTGCTTGATCATCTTGGCGGTGTGGCACGGCAGCGCTGAACCATCAGGCGTGATTGTGAGGAACACATTGCCCCAGCCGTTCATGCATTTTTTCGGGCGGTTTTCGTAATAGTCGGGCACCACAAAGAAGATTTTGAGCTTGTTGCCCAGCTTGGCACGGTACTCGTTGGTGACCCGCTCAGCACGCTCGAGCTGCTCGCGGCTGGGCATCAAACCATCGCGGTTGATTTGCGCCCATGAATAGTATTGGTTGTTGGCCAGTTCCAGGTACTCGGCACCCAGGTCCACAGCGAGCTCGATGATCTTGTCGATGTAATCGATGTTCAAGCGGTGAATCACGCAATTGAGCACCATCGGCCAACCGTTGGCTTGGATCAACTCGGCAGCACGCTGCTTCAAGGCAAAGGTTTTGGTGTGCGACAAAAAGTCGTTGAGTTCACGGGTCGAGTCTTGAAACGACAGTTGCACATGGTCCAAACCAGCCGCCTTCAAAGCGCTCGCTCGCTCGGGGGTCAAACCAATGCCCGAGGTCAGTAAGTTGGTATAAAAGCCCAATCGGTGTGCCTCAGCAACCAACAACTCGAGGTCGTCGCGCACCAGTGGCTCACCGCCAGAGAACCCACATTGCACGCTGCCTGCGGCCCGGGCGTCTTGCAGGACCTTGAACCATTCTTCGGTGGTGAGCTCGGGACCGCTTTGGGTGTAGTCCACCGGGTTGTAACAAAACACGCAATGCAGCGGGCAGCTGTAAGTGATTTCAGCCAACAACCACAAAGGCGGACCTACTGTGGGTGGGGTCGGCGTGGTTTGCAAGCCAGCCGCAGCGTCGACTTCGCTCATGCTTTCACCCAACCTTGTTGGCCTGCAATGTCTAAAAAGGCCAGCACATCGGCTTGCAAGCCGGTGGTGCCGAAATCGGTTTCCAAATCGGAGATCAGCGTGGACACGGTTTTTTCACCATTCAAGCGGCGCATGATTTCACCCGCACTGCCGTTGAGCTTGACCATGCCCTCGGGGTAGAGCAACACCCAGCTTTGCTGAACCTCTTCCCATTGCAAGCGAAACATGCTGGCTACCCGAGGCGTGCTGCTGAGCACATCGTCGATGTCGCTCATGTTTTGGGCCCGGTGATTTGCACTTGGCATTGGTCGAGCATGATGGCGTCTGCCAAGGCCCACAGCACATTGAGTTTGAACTGCAATATCTCCAGTGCACGCTCTTGCAGGGCGCGGGTTTGGCTGAAGTACTGCAGCGTGAAGGTCAGGCCATGCGCCACGTCGCGACGGGCTTGGGTCAAGCGGTTTTTGAAGTACTGCAAGCCAGTGGGGTCCACCCAGGGATATTGGGCAGGCCAGGTGTCGATGCGCTGCTGGTGGATGTGCGGGGCAAACAGCTCGGTCAGGCTGGAAGCCACCGCTTCTTGCCAAGGTTGTTGGCGGGCAAAGTTGACATAAGCGTCGACTGCAAAGCGACTGGCAGGCGCCACAAAACGCAGCGAAGTGACATCGTCACGGCTCAAGCCCACGGCTTGCCCCAGGTGTATCCAAGCTTCGATGCCACCCTCGTCCTGCACGCCACCCATGTTGACACCGTCATGGTCCAGGATGCGTTGTATCCATTCACGGCGAATCTCGCGGTCATCACAGTTGGACAAGATCGCAGCGTCTTTGAGGGGGATCGAGATTTGGTAATAAAAACGGTTGGCCACCCAGCCGCGCAATTGCGCCGCGTTGAGTTTGCCCTCGGCCATCATCACGTGGAATGGATGATTGATGTGGTAGTTGCTGCTTTTGCCACGCAACTTGGCCTCGAAGGCTTCAGCGCTCCAAGGCTCGCGGGTATCGGCCATGGCTTCATTCATCAGGTTGTTCACAGGCTGATCTCCATGCCGTCATGCGCCACCTCGATGCCGTGGGCAGTCAAGGTCTGGCGCTGGGGGCTTTGTTCGTCCAAGATGGGGTTGGTGTTGTTGATATGGATCAAGACCTTGCGCACGGACGAAGGCAGCTTGTCCAACCATTCAATCATGCCGTCCGGGCCACTTTGCGGCATGTGCCCCATGGACCGGGATGTTTTTTTCGATGCACCCAACGCGATCATTTCGTCATCGGTCCACAAGGTGCCATCCACCAGCACGCAATCGCTGGCCTGCATGGCTTGCCACACATGGGGCTCCATCTGGCCTAAACCGGGCGCGTAAAACAAACGCTTGCCAGAGGATGTGTCCAGCACACTCAAGCCCACGTTGTCGCCGGGCTGGGGTTTGTCACGGTGCGGCGAGTAAGGGGGCGCATTGCTCAACAGCGGCAGCGCAGAAAAGTCCAAGCCAGGCAAACCATCGATCGTGAAAGGCGTGTTCAAGGCCAGCGCATGAAAGTCCACTCCACAGTAATGGTCCAACACCTTGAACAAGGGATTGCCAGTGGTCAGGTCTTCTCGCACCAGCGGGTGGCACCACAAGGGCAGTTTTTGACGGTGCTCACGCAGCATCAGCAAACCAGTGGTGTGGTCGATTTGCGCGTCCATCAACATCAAGGCTGCAATGCCGGTGTCTCGCAGGGCTCGGGCAGGCTGCAAGGCAGGAAAGGCTTTGATTTGTTGGAGCACATCGGGTGAAGCGTTAACCAGCAACCAGTCTTGGTTGTTGGCGCTCACGGCGATCGAAGATTGGGTACGGGGGCGGTGATGGGGGCTGCCAGAACGGACGGCGCTGCACTGGGGGCAGTTGCAATTCCACTGCGGGAAACCACCGCCTGCTGCTGAGCCCAACACATGAATGTTCACCATCAACCCACTTCAGAAAAAAAACCGCGCCAAGCGCGGACATCAAACAGGGAAAAGTTGTCTGTCGGGAAGTCCCGACAGACAAAGCTGGTTTCAGCGGTTAGCGATGTACATGGTGATTTCAAAGCCGAAACGCATGTCGCTTGCTGCAGGTGTTTGCCATTTCATGGTGTATCTCCAAATAAAAAATTGCCGCGGGTTGCGGTTGATTGTGTTCGAAGCCATTCCGAACACAGGACGTACTGTGCCTGCCAAGCCCGACGCGCACCATCCGCAAAGCATGGAATCTGACCTCATGATTTTCTGCATACTGACCTAGGGTTTCTACGCGAAGAGCTTACTGCGCAAGCAACGCACTGACAATGCGACTAGCATTCAAGCCATGTCCAAAGACGCCGACCCTGCCCTCTACCCCGCCTGTGAGCCCTTTGCGCACGGGTTTTTGCCCGAGATGGCAGGTCACCAGGTGTATTTCGAGCAATGCGGGCACGCCCAGGGTGTGCCGATTCTCTTTTTGCATGGCGGCCCAGGCGGCGGATGCAACCCCCAGCACCGCCAACTGTTCCATCCCCAGACCACCCATGCCGTGTTGTTCGATCAGCGTGCCTGTGGGCGTTCACTGGCTGACCAAGCATTGCACGCCAACACAACGACAGACTTGATCATCGACATCGAGCGGCTGCGTTTGCAGCTGGGCATCCCTGCCTGGCTGGTCGTTGGCGGTTCATGGGGCGGCGGCTTGGCGTTGGCCTATGCCAGTGCGCATCCCCGCGCATGCTTGGGTTTGGTATTGCGCGGCGTCTTCTTGTCTCGTCCCAGCGATTTGCACTGGTTTTTCCAAGATGCCCGCCAATGCTTGCCAGACGCCTGGGCTGACTTGGCGGCAACCGTGCCCCTTGACCACCGCGAGGACATCGGCAACTACCTTTACGCACAGTTGCAGCAGTCTTCCGAGGCAAGCGCTGTGCCCCTGGCCCAAGCTTGGCAGGCATGGGAGAACGCCTTGACCCAACGCAGCTACACCGCTTCAGCCCCTGCCAGCCTGAGCGCAGCCGCCAACACCACATTGCTCGCCAAATACCGTTTGCAAAGCCATTACCTGCGCAACGGTTGTTTTTTTCCACCTGATGGCCTCTTGCCGCACTTGCAAAGTTTGCGCGACATCCCCATCCAGCTTTTGCATGGTCGCCTGGATTGGATTTGCCGCCCGACATCCGCCTGGGCAGTTCACCAAGCCTTGCCGCACAGTCGCTTGCAATGGATAGACCACGCAGGCCACAGCCTGTTCGAACCGGGCATGACAGCCGCTGTGGTGCATGCCATCGATGCCATGGTGAACACGATCAGGAGCGCATGAGCATGTCTTTGCGACTTCAAATCAACCTGATCATTGGCCTGTTGTTGGCAGCCTTTGCCTCACTCTTGATTGGCCTGCAAATCGAAGACACGCGCCGCAGTGTGCGCGAGGAAATGGACGGCGCGAGCATGGTGGCGACCCAACTGCTCTCGCGGGTGCAGGCCAACACCAGCAGCGCATCTTTGGCAGACATGGCGCGGTTTTTGGTGTCGGTCGGTCGCATTCGCGCCCACGAAATTGAACTGCAGGATGAACAAGGCCTGGTGCTCTACCACTCGCCGCCGCCTGTCTACAAAGCAGGTCGGGACGCGCCTGCTTGGTACAGCGACATCGTCACGCCACCTGTGACCATGCGGGAAATCCAATTGCGGCAAGGCCGCTTGCTGGTGTGGGCTGATCCATCCCGTGCCGTCCTCGATGGGTGGGACGACTTTGTACCCATCTTGACCACGGTGCTGATTGGTTTTGTGTTCGGCAATGTCTTGGTGTTTGTGTTGGTTGGACGGGTCTTGCGCCCGATCCAACAGGTGGTTCAGGGTTTGCAGCACATCAGTGCTGGCAGCTATGCCACCCGACTGCCCCGCATGCCTGGCCAAGAAGCCCAGCAAATGGGCACGGCATTCAATGCCATGGCGCAATCGGTGCAAGATGGCATTGAAGCGCGGGTCAAAGCCCGCGAGGCTACCCAGGCCCTGGCGCAAAACCGTGAACTCACCCAAGTGATTCAAATGCGGATTGAAGAGGTCCGGGGGCAAATTGCGCGTGAATTGCATGACGAACTGGGTCAGCAAGTCACGGCCATCAAAAGTGTGGGGCTGGCGATTGCCCACCGCGCCAAAGGCGTGGACGCGCAGATCGAGTCGTCGGCCCAGATGGTGGTGTCGTGTGCGGACGCGATTTACGAAGAAGTGCATCAACTCGTCAGCAAGCTGCGGCCCTTGGCCTTGGACCGCTTTGGGCTGGCCGATGCGCTGCAAGACTTGCTCGAAGAGGCCCGGTCACGGCATCCTGAGGTAGCCATTCAACTCAAAGTGGAGGCGGCCTTGGACACAGTCACCCAGGCGCTGGCCACCGCCATCTACCGCATCATGCAAGAGTCACTGACCAATGCACTGCGCCACGCGCATGCCACCCAAATCGACATGCGGGTTGCCGTGCAAGCAGACCAACTGACCTTGGAAGTCACCGACAACGGTTTGGGGCCAGCACCCAATTGGGCTGAATCAGGCCACTTTGGCGTGATTGGTATGCGCGAGCGGGCACAAGGCTTGGGTGGCGAGTTGCACTTTGAAGCCTTGGTGCCATCGGGTGTGCGGGTGCATGCCGTTTTGCCACTGAGCCAAAATACACCGCATGACTAAATTGAAACTCATGTTGGTCGATGACCATGCGGTTGTGCGTGGCGGCTTCAAGGTCTTGCTGCAAACCTGGGAGGATGTCGAGGTGGTGGCTGAGGCCGCCAGTGGCGAAGAAGCGTTGCAACGCTATGAGCAACACCACCCCGATGTGGTGGTGATGGACATTGCCATGGCTGGCATGGGAGGCATTGAAGCGATCAAACGTTTGTTGGCCAAGGACCCACAGGTTCGCATCCTGTCCTTGTCCGCCCATGAAGACACCAGTTACTCCAAAAGGGCGTTACAAGCCGGGGCCTTGGGTTATTTGTCCAAACGCACTGCCCCTGAGGTGCTGATCGATGCGATACGCATGGTGGGCCAAAAAAAGCGCTTCATTGACCCGGTCATCGCGCAGCGCATGGCCATGCAAGACCTGGATGGAGATGAAAGCCCGATAGAAAAACTCTCCCCCAGAGAGTTTGAGGTGTTCGTGCAATTGGCGCGTGGTCAATCCGTGATGCAAATTTCTGAGACCCTCAATTTATCCTCGTCCACGGTGGGCACCCATCTCTACAAAATCAAACAGAAATTGCAACTGGCCAACCAGTCTGAAATCACCTTGCTGGCCATGCGCCATGGCTTGTTGGATTCGGGCAATGCCTGAGTGCCTCAGTCAACCCAGGTCTCGGGCGGCACCAAGGGCGCTTTGATGGTGACATGCACCACTTGTTTGTCATCTGCACGCAAGGTCATGCGGCCATGGTGCAAATGCACAATCTCGATGCACAAACTCAAACCCAGGCCATGCCCATCGACATGGCGGGTGTGCGCTGAATCGCCACGGTAAAAACGCTCAAACGCTCTGCCAGACAGGTCTTGCACCACCCCCTGAGTGGGGTTGGAAATGACCAGCTCAAATGCATCTGCAACACGGTGCAATTTGAAATCGAGCCAGCCATTGGGCAAGTTGTAATGCATGGCATTGCTGAAAATATTTTGAATCAATTGATTGACCAAGCCTTTGTCACATCGCCAAATGATGTTGGGCTCCATATCCGTGGTGACCGTCAAATGCGGTTGAAGGACTTTGGCATCTGCAACGAATTCGTTGAGCAGGTCACTGAGGTTGAGGTCGGCCCATTCCAGCTTGATGCTGTTGGCATCCGCCTTGGACAGCAGCAGCAATTTCTCAGTGATGTCAATCAGCCTCTCTATTTCCTCACCCATCAAGCGCATCCGAATTTGCGCCTCTGAGCCAGCCGGCAGCTGCGCAATGCCCAGTTCGATGTGGCCGCGCAAAATCGTCAGCGGTGTACGCAACTCGTGGGAGGCATCAGCCGCGAAACGCTGCGACTGCAAAAAACTGTTGTGTAAACGGCCGCGCAATTCGTCAAACACCGCGGTGAACTTTTCGAACTCCCTGTAATCGCTGACAACCGCCAAGGGCTCGCTGAGGTTTTTCGAGGAGAGCTTGCCCAAGGTGCTTTCGATATCCGTCAAGGGCTTGAGCATGATTTTGCTCATGAACCAACTGACCAACAACATCATGAGCAAAATGATCGGAAAGACATACAACATCACCCGATTGCGTATGCCCCATAACTCTTCGACGAACGCATCCATGACTGCCTGACTGACCATCAACACACGGCCTGTCTGGATTTGACGAACAGCATGCCAGTCTTGCTGCTGCCAAACAAACGCCGATGCCTCAAAGCCCTTGAACACAGGATCGGCAATGGGCCCCCAATGCGAGGATGCAGCACGCGACTGCGCACACACATCCGCACCATGGATACCCGACGCCTGCTCCTGGGCGGGACAAAACACATAACTCTGAGGCAGGCTCTCCATCCAAGAGGAGGCCCGAACATCCTGCGAACAAGCGTGGGCACCGATGCCATTTTCAAACTCACCGCCACAGTGCCAAAGCACCTTGACCATGCCCATCTCAATGCGCTCATGAACATAGCTGTTGGCAATGTGTTGGCTGAAGAACCGGTTGAGCATGGTGACGAACAAAATACACAGGAGAAACAAGAAGATCAGTCTCAGCCGGAAAGACTTTTTCATGCCACGCCTTCCAGGCTGATGCGGTAACCAACACCTCGAATGGATTGGATGGGGAAAACCAAGCCATTGGCTTTATCGGGCATCAATTTCTTGCGAATACGCTGCACACAGACATCAACGACATTGGTCTGGGGGTCAAAGTTGAAATGCCAGACATGCATCAGGATTTGTTTGCGCGAAAAAATATAGCCCGGACTGCGCATCAAGTAGTCCAACAACATGAATTCACGCTGGCTCAACACCGCGCTTTTCGCCAACCACTGCACTTTGCGGGTGACCCGGTTGAGGGTGACACCCGCCACAGCCACCACATCCTCATTGCGACCCGGGTGTCTGTCCAGCAAGGCACGGATGCGTGCAATGAGCTCTTCCATGAAAAACGGCTTGGCCAAGTAGTCATTGGCACCCATGTCAAAGCCGCGCAAGCGGTCTGGTAGATCCGCCTTGGCGCTCAAGACAATGGTGGGGGTGAGGATGCCAGTGCTGCGGACTTGCCGCAACAATTCATAGCCGTCCATGCCAGGTAGCATGATGTCCAATACGATCAGATCATGGTTGGCTTGCAGTGCCGCTTGCAGCCCGTTCACACCGTTGTCCAAGTGATCCACCTGCATGCCTGCTGCGAGCAGCCCTTGAGTCACAAAGGATGCGATTTTGGGTTCATCTTCAATCAGCAAGATATGCATGCTTGAATACCCTGAATGCATGGTTTGGCGGAAGCGGTGAGATTCGAACTCACGAACGGTTGCCCGTTGCCGGTTTTCAAGACCGGTGCAATCGACCACTCTGCCACGCTTCCATTACGTGTGTGTCTAAGCGGGGTAGATTCTAACCAGCTAAAAAGAGGGTTTGTAAATCGCTCAAAAAGTCAAAGCCACGCGCACTCGGGCGGACCCTTTGCAGGTCTCTCTCCAGCCACCCCTTCTCCAGGGCTTGATGCAAGCCTGCCTCGATGGCTGACAGAGGCAAGCCGGTACGGTCTGTGAACCAAGACAAATCAAATCCGTCCTTCAAACGCAGTGCATTGAGCATGAATTCAAAGGGCAGCTCGGCGCGGGGTACCTCATGGCTTTGCGCCACAGCCCCTTCCCCCAAGGCCTTGGCCATGTAGATCTGAGGCTCACGGTGCCGCACCATGCGCAACACCCGGTGGGCAAAACTCAGCTTGCTGTGCGCGCCCGCACCCAGCCCCAAATAGTCGCCAAACTGCCAGTAATTGGTGTTGTGCCAGCAGCGGTGACCGGCTTGCGCAAAAGCAGACACCTCATACCGGGCCAAGCCTTGCAAGGCGGTCTGAGCGGTGATCGTGTCCAACATGTCGTATGCGTCATCGTCTTCAGGCAAGCCTGTCGGCGTGTGTTTGGCAAACAAAGTGTTGGGCTCAATGGTCAGGTGGTAGATCGACAAGTGTGGCGGCTTGAAGGACAAGGCGTGTGACAGATCTTGTGACAAGTCAGCCATGGTTTGCCCAGGCAAGGCATACATCAAATCGATATTGAAAGTCTCAAAAGCTTGCGAAGCCTCCAACACAGCTGCCTGCGCTTGAGCCGCATTGTGCACACGCCCCAAGGCCCCCAGGTGCGCGTCATGGAAGCTTTGCACACCAACCGATAAACGCGTCACGCCGGCGGCTCGAAAGGCATGAAAGCGTTCTTTTTCGAAAGTGCCTGGGTTGGCCTCTAGGGTGATTTCGCAATCAGGGACCAAGGGCAGCCGCGCCCTCAGGTCACTGACCAAGCGTGCAATGCCCTGGGCAGAAAACAAACTGGGTGTGCCGCCGCCGATGAAAACACTGTGCACTGGGCGACCCCAAATCAACGGCAAACTGCTCTCTAAATCAGCGCAGACCGCATCCAAATAAGCGGCTTCTGGCAAACCAGCCGGGCTGTCTGATCCATTCGCCAAACCCCGCCACTCGTGCGAGTTGAAGTCGCAATACGGGCATTTTTTCAGGCACCAGGGCAGATGCACATAGACAGACAAAGCAGGCAATGACGGCAGGTGCAAGGTGCCCGGGCGCATCAAGTGCCCAATGTCCAGGTTCATGCCAGCCAACGCTCATGCATCAATGCACACATCAAACGGGATGCCTGCCCACGGTGACTCAGGGTGTTTTTGGTGTCCTCAGGCATTTCAGCCATGGTTTGTCCAACACTGGGGATGTGCATCACCGGATCAAAACCAAAACCATGGCTACCCCTTGGTTCGTAGGTGATGTCACCGATCACCCGTCCCACAGCGATCAAAGGTTCAGGGTCCAGCGGATGCCTCACGGCAACCAAGGTACTGACCAAGGCAGCGCGTCGGTTGGTCTCGTTTGCCATTTGCTCGAGCAAAGCCTTTCGGTTGTTGTCGTCACTTTTGAGGTATCCAAATTGGGTACAGTAAAAAGCGGTCTGCACACCAGGCAGGCCGTTGAACGCGTCGACACACAAGCCAGCGTCATCGGCCAAGGCAGGCAAACCGCTGTGCAAGCTGGCATGCCGTGCTTTGGCCAAGGCGTTTTCCACGAAAGTGAAAAACGGTTCTTCTGCTTCGCAGATGTGCAGTTGGGCTTGGGGTAACAAGGTCAGACCCAAAGGCGCGAACAAGGTTTGCAGCTCCGCCAGTTTGCCGGCGTTGTTGGAGGCAAGGACGATTTCTTTCAATGCCAAACCTCAGGCGGTCAGTGCAGCAGCTTGCATGCCAATCAGCTCACGAATCCCTTTGTCAGCCAGGGACAGCAATTGGTCCATCTCGGCGCGTGTGAATGCTGCGCCTTCGGCGGTGCCCTGAACTTC